>JAHFBI010000452.1 GCA_023250095.1 Candidatus Melainabacteria bacterium | reverse complement strand
CAATCTGGGGCTGATCCGTGCGGCCGAAAAGTTCGATCACGCTCGCGGCTATAAGTTCAGCACCTATGCCACCTGGTGGATCCGCCAGGCTATCACGCGCGCCATTGCTGACCAGGCTCGCACTATACGCATACCGGTGCACATGGTCGAGACCATCAACAAATTGAAAAAGATCACGCGGAAACTGGCTCAGGACAAGGGCCGCAAACCCACGGAAGAAGAAATTGCCGAATCCATGGAAGTGAGCATCGTCAAGCTGCGTGAGATTATCAAAGTCGCTCAGGAGCCGATCTCGCTCGAGACCCCTATCGGCAAGGAAGAGGACAGCAGGCTCGGTGACTTCATCGAGGACCGCGAAGCTGAGACCCCTGCTTCGTCGGTGACGCAAGAGTTGCTGCGCGAAGATATCATCGAAGTCATGGCCGGTCTTTCGCCGCGCGAGCGCGATGTCTTGCGTTTGCGCTTCGGACTGGATGACGGGCGCCAGCGCACGCTGGAAGAAGTCGGGCAGTTGTTCGGCGTGACGCGCGAGCGCATCCGGCAAATTGAGGCCAAGGCTTTGAGAAAACTCCGTCACCCCAATCGCAGCCGGCGCTTGCGCGAATATATCGACTGAGTGTCAGGTCAGGGCGGTCCGTCAGTGAACTCTTGCACCATCATGACCGTATTTTTGGCGCGGGCGACGCCAATGCCCATGTAGTGATGCTCGGGGTGCAGTATGTTGAAGCGATGGTTTTCTTGATTGGGCGGCTCGGCCATCATCTGGGCCTCGGCTGCTTCCACCAGTTGCATATCAGGAGACAGCCCCTGTCCCTGAAAGGCGATATTTTCGTAGACGCCGGAGCGTATGCCAGCCAGGCGAGCACGTTCTTGCGGTGAGCGCCCTTGCGGGTCCACGTGTGCGAAAAAGCCCTGCCTGAGCATAGCCTCGGCCTCGTCTCTGGCTAGCTTGGTGAGAGCTGAGCTTACTTCCAGCGAGGGCAGCCCGCCATTGTGACTGCGGTCTTGATTGACCAGCTGTGCCATGTGGGACTCAAGCTCTGAGATGGAAGGCTCTTTCCAGTTGCCATCCCCTGCCCTGCTGCCTGAGCCCTGAGAGGAAGCTGAACCGGCATAAGAAGTTGCTGAGGCTGAGTGTGAGCCGACCTTGCTGAGCAGATAACTTATTTGCTCGTACTCGACGCGGTTGGAAATGAGCTGTGGGGCTGAGGGGTTGGTGCTGCGGGCATAAGTGATGTCTTTCATGCCATTTTGCATGGGCAAAAGAATCCGGTCGGCTTCAGGCGCGCTCTGGATGACGTGGCGGTCGATTGTCAGCAGAACGTCGCCGGGCCTTAGCCCGAAGTTCCGCCACTGACCTTGCTCTTTCACGCCGGTGATATATAGACCGCGCCGTGTCCCCTCAGGGAAGACGACATAGGATGGAACACCGCTTACGCCCAGAATTTCGGATGTCTCTTGCCGAGTGGAGAGGCTGTAAATTGCCTGCCTGTGGGCATTGGCGTTCTTGCCCGCGCTGAAGGCGGCAGGAGTTATGGTCAGTTGTGCGGTCAGAACAAGACTTGCCAGGATGCAAACAGACAGTTGAAGCCGGCTTACCGGGCAAATGAGATCCCGCCTCAGCCTTCTTGCGACAGGCGACTGCGCCGTGGTCGAGGAGTGAGCGATTCTTGCTGCGCGCTGCCTGATCATCTTTTTCTCCCGGCGACGATGCCGCATCTGTTTCTTTGCACTTTCTGTTTCCTGGCTGGTCCGGATTATTATGCAGATCATGCTCAATTCTAGTGTCGACTGGCAAAAGTTCCCACATGGGCTAGGGCTTGTTTCCGGGAGAGGATGGTTGTCGTCAGTCGAATTCTTCACCGTCAGGTAGCCAGTCAAGCTTTTGCGGCGGGCGACGAATCTCTTCGATGAGCTTGTAAAGATCCGGCGCTTCCTGAATGGATGGCGCCTTTGTCGGAATCAGGAGCACTGTCACCGTGAGCGCCCTTGAACCTAACTCCACATGGACTGTGTCGCCGGGCTTGATGGTGAGACCCGGCTTGGCCGGGCGCTCGTTGACAAAGACGCGCCCTTGCTCACAGGCCATCTGGGCAATGGTGCGGCGCTTGATCAGGCGGGACAGCTTCAACCACTTATCTATTCGCATGGCAACTCTTATGTATATTGACAGCCGATAGGGCGGGCCTTCGATGATAGCAATTTGTTTCTGACTGTGACTGACAGACCGAGCCTCTTGCCTGGACTGGCGTCTATACGAATCCTTACCGTGCCGAAGCGCAAGTGTTTGCCCCTGAGACAAAAAAGGGAAGGGTGACAAGACTGAGTTTTTAAGGACATGGTTATAAGCAGTCGTCATAATATATATACAAACGATAGTACTGCGTCCCGGCTAAGTCCGGCGGCGATGACTGTCGATTCGCAAGCAGGGCTTACGGCGAGTCTTTTTGCTTGCTGAGAGAGGTTGGCAGCAGGCTGCGGACAAAGAGGACCCGGCTCGGACATGCCTCACATGAGCCCGGCTCCGGGCTTAAGAATTTTCTTGTCGACCCGACTCTGTCAAACGACTGGCAGGCAGGCTGCCGCTTGTCTTTTTTCTCTTGTTCTTTCTCTTGCCAACACCGGCGGATGTTTTGCTGCCATTTCGGATAATGCGCCTCCGGAAGGGACTGTTGTTGTCGGATCCCCGATCAAGCTGGCATTGGACCCACCGGGTCCGGTCTCTCACGGGTCGTCCACCATTTTGCCGACTGATGTCGTGCCCACTCTTTTGAATCCAGAGCGGACGACATTTGCTCAGAATTTCCAGAAGCGTGTTTTGCAGCACCTGCCGCCGCGCATGTATCTCAATGCCACAGTCGAGTCGAGCGTCCGTTATGAGACGAATCCTTTCCAGTTTGCTCTTAAACGCCGATTCTTGCGGC
>JAHFBI010000451.1 GCA_023250095.1 Candidatus Melainabacteria bacterium | reverse complement strand
AAATTGGGTGTCCAACCAACGCAAAAGTAAGCGCTTGGGCCTTCTCACCACCGACAAAATCCAACTGTTGGAAAAGATTGGCTTTGTTTGGGCACGCCACGATGATTCGTGGAGTAAAATGTTTGCGGCTCTGCAAGAATATCGGCAGCTACACGGACATTGCGACGTGCCTCGCGGATATAAGGACGAAAAGCTCGCCGGTTGGGTCAAGCTGCAGCGTGCAGCAAGAGCAGCAGGAAAATTGTCTCCGGAGCGACAAGCTCTGCTCAGTGAGATGGGATTTAAATGGGCCGTCAAATCTAGCCACAACAGCACCCAAACCTAGCTGCCGGTACATCCACCACTGGAGATTGGAGCGCAGCGTGATGGCGTGTGGCGTCGATCCGCGAACACTTACGTTGAGGCCGCCTGGATTGACCGTACTCACAAGTGGCATAAGCGGTCATGATGATACTACCAGCGGTGCCCAACCTACGTCGTGAGTGAGTTCTCGGATCTCCTTTGTCAGCACTGTCGCATTTTTTCTACGCTTGCACTTTTCGCTAGGCAGTCTAGCGACAGACATGACCGATCTTCATTACGGGACAATTACGGGACAATCCGTATCCTCGATCCCGAAAAGCCTTGGGCGGTAAGAGACTCGAACTCCTAACCCCTTCGGTGTAAACGACGCGCTCCACCATCATGTGCTCTCAGGCGCAATAACAACAGCGGTGCCGTAGCAAAGCACTTCGGTGGCGCCGGTTTGAACGCCGACTTCAGCTGAGTCATAGGCAAGTCCCACAATGGCGTTGGCGCCGAGCTGACGGGCATGGTCCAGGCACATATCGAAGGCATGCTGGCGGGCCTGTTCGCACATCTCAGTATACGAGCCGATCTGCCCGCCGATAATGGATTTCAATCCCCCGAAAAAGCCCTGGGCAATGGTCGGGGATCTGACGATAATTCCCCGCACCACCCCTTTGTATTGTTTAATCTTGTAGCCATCGAAAGAGAGTGTGGTCGTAACTTTTAAATCCGTATCCATAGCAAAAGAGCCCCCGAGACCAGTCCATCTCCCGTCCGCGTGCGACATAAGCCAACCGCTAGCTGTCGACTGCTGACCTGGGACAGGCGAATTATGACCGCAGGGCCTCTAATGTTCCAGCCTTGGCTACCATTCTCCTGACAGCCATTCTTAGATACACTCTCATTTCATGCTAATGTGTTGCCTGCTAAAGCCAGTTGTCATCGGCGTTCTAAAACCGCCTGACAATCCGCCAACGTAAGAAGACGATGAGTTTCCAAGCCGGCAGCCTGCATTAGGGGCACTTCGGGAAAACAGATGAGCAAAACGACTTTGGCCGTGCGCGGCGCGTTTCTGGATTTCACAGACGATCCCTGGAAGGCAGCAGGTCGGCAGCAAGACACAGCGCGCTTCTTAGCCGACGGGCTGCTGGTGATAGAAGACGGGATCATCAAGGACTTCGGTCCTTATGAGCAAATGGCCCAGCGCTGGCACAGCCTTCCAGAAAGGCAAATTACGCATATTCCAGGGCGCTTGATTCTTCCTGGCTTCATCGACGCTCATGCCCACGTCCCTCAAACACGCGTGCTGGGCAAGTTCGGCAATCAACTTCTGGGCTGGTTGGAGAATTACATCTTTCCTGAGGAAATTAAATACGCTGACCGCAACTATGCCCGTCTCGGGACGCGGCATTTTTTTGACAACCTCCTTGCCTCCGGAACGACAACCTGTCAGGCATTTACCACAAGCTCGCCTGTCGCGACCGAGGAATTCTTCGAAGAAGCCTCAAGACGCAATATGCGCGTGATAGGCGGGTTGACGGGAATCGACCGCAACGCTCCGGTTGCCTTCATGGATTCGGCTGAAAATTTCTACCGCGACTCTGAACGCTTGATTCAGACTTATCACAACCGGGGTAGAAATCTGTACGCCATTACGCCGCGCTTTGCTTATGGCGCCTCGAGCGAACTGCTTGGAGCCTGTGAGCAGCTGAAGAGCAAGTATCCCGACTGCTGGATCAATACACATATCTCGGAAAATCCCAGTGAAATTCACGGAGTACTGGCGAGCCATCCGGGCTGCAGCGACTATCTTTCTGTGTATGAGAGGTACAATCTGGTCGGACAAAAGTTTTCCGGCGGTCACGGCGTCTGGCTTTCCAATGATGAGTTCGCCCGCATCGCGGCAGCCGGGGCGGCGATTGTCTTCTGCCCGGTATCCAACCTCTTCCTGGGCAGTGGTTTGTTCAGGCTCGGGCGCGCCACCGACCCTGCCTGCCGCGTCAAAGTGGCCTTCGGCACGGACGTAGGGGGCGGCAACCGTTTTTCCATGCTCAACGTGCTCGATGAAGCTTATAAAGTGGGGATGTGCAACAGCACAATGCTCGACGGCAGCGTCAATCCCGCACTCCAGGACCTCGCCGAAGCTGAGCGCAACAAACTCTCGCCCTATCGTGCCTTCTGGTCCATCACCCTCGGCGGTGCCGAAGCCCTCTGCCTCGAGGATAAGCTCGGCAACTTCCTGCCTGACAAAGAAGCAGACTTTGTCGTCCTGGACTGGACGGCCGGTCCCCTGGGCATGAGCTGGCACCAGTCGCTCACACTGGGCGAAGACGGGCTTTCCAGCCTGGAGCAAGCAGCGCAAGTCCTTTTCTCCATGATGACCCTGGGCGACGATCGTAACGTGGACGAAACCTGGATCGCAGGCAAACGGGCATACAAGAAAGCGGCGCCCGAGCCTTCCTTATCCGCCGTTCGCCAGAAGTGAAGCTGCCCGTGAGATTCAAAGACCTGGTTTTTACTCTGGAGAAAAAGCTGGATCGCTTGCTCGGAGCCTACGACGAGAAGCTGCCTGTGAGCCGCAATGCCCTCCTCGCCGAACTGAGCGCACGCTGCGGCATAGAGATCGTCACCGAGCACACG
>JAHFBI010000004.1 GCA_023250095.1 Candidatus Melainabacteria bacterium | reverse complement strand
TCTGACACTGACAAGCACTTCTTTGAGCTTCTTGTTCTCGCACTGATCCGAAATGATTGTAAGCGTGCGCAACATGGCAACACCAGAGCCAATCATGGCTGAGAACTGCCGTGAAAAGACGACCATGTCCTTGAGCTTGACTTTCTCAAAACGGGACATGAACTCCTCAATGGGGTCGGAGCCCTTCTTACCTTTCTCAGCAGGCGTCGCCCCCTTGGTCGCACGAGCGGCAGCAGCCCCGGCGCCCTTTTTTGCTGGTGGTTTGTTTCCCTTGAAGAGAGAGTCCATCTCCTTCTCCTTTGTCAAAGAATAAATGCGACTTCCCAAGACGCACACGCATTGCCAGTCAAAGTCAGGTCTGGCTTACAAACTATGTTCCTCTTAGGATGAGCCTTCAGACGTTCACCAGATAAAATATTACAAACACCCGCCTGCCAGCGCAATGCCCGCGCGCTACACAAGCACGCGGGCATCTTGCTCAGAAGGGCTGCAAGAGAGCCCCTTCTGCGGGCACCACTTTATATTTCCTGCCAGGTGACTGCCCTGTATCCTCCAAATATCACCGACTGTCCGTGGCTGCCGCCAACTCCAGGAATACCACCCTGGCTGCGTCTGATCCTGGGGACATTAAAGACGTTTGGCGGATTGGTCGGATCGATGAAATTCTGACCGGGCGGTCTCAGGTTGCCATCATAGTGCAGGAACGCCCCACCACCGCTGTTGAAGCTGGAGATGACCCGCGTTACAGCACCGACTGCCGCGCCATAGAAATTGGCATCGTGCGTGACCGGCTGGGCTCCGATATTGATTGTGGCATTGGGAGCATATACAGTCATGCGCTCGTTGCCGGTGAGATATATATTTTGGGTTCCAGAATAATACATCTGCAATTGCCTGGAGGTGCCTGCATTCTCATTGATGACAGTGTTTCTATTGATACCAAGCTGGCTGCCGGGAGTTGTATTTGGGAATCCCTGTCCGTTCTGTCCTCCCATATCGAAGCCGGTCGCCCCGTTTAGCCCACTCATATTTATCTGAGTGCTGTTACCGGTGGATACAGCCTGTGAGCCGGAGCTGGCACCCTGCAAGAAGAGTCTGGTCGGGCCAGCGCTTGAGTCTATGACTATCTGCGATGAGCCGGTCATGGAAATGCTGTTAACAATATAATCCCCGGGCGGTATTCTGACAGTCCCGGAAGTAATCGAGCCGATTGTGCCGGAAGGCAGGCTGGCAGAAGGATCGATACTCAAAGTCGCATTATTGGAAAGACTGATAGATCCAAGGTTAGGAGTTCCGGGAGGGGCTTGCGGAGCAGCCGGAACACTGGGTTTCGGGTAAGAAGAATAAGATGTGACAAGCCCGCCGCTCCAGCTGGGACTGGCGTTGACAGGAACTGTTCCGCCTGCACCATCCGGAGCACCATTTACCACACCATTGGCCGAGCCAAACACATTGTTCCAGGGATGAGAAGTGGCTGTATTGCTCCCTCTTGGCCAGTAGCCGGTAGTATCGCCATTCGAGAAGACATCGCCAAGGATATGGCACCAGGGAGCCTGCGAGACAGGAGTGGCGTTGTAAGTCTGGGCTGTCTGCTGAATCTGTGTCGTCTGGAACGAGAGAGGGTTAGGGAATTCCAGCTGCGACCCGCCCTGAGCGATACCCCTCATCGTGCTGCCTGTCCCGACCTGGTTGCCGGCGCCGAAAGTGCCGATATCGCAATAGAGTCGGGGGTCATTGGTATTGTAGCTGTTGATACCGGCCTGTCCGACAAGCTCTACCCGGCTTGTACCAAAGGCCGAATAAGGGAACAGGACCTGCGTGTAATCATCGAACGAGTTGTCGTTGTCTTGCGTGCCCGGAGTGCCACCGGTACCGGTATCCGACGGCACTACCGGTACTGGAGCCAGCATAACGCGTATAGTCTTCTGGACAGCGCCAAAACGTGCAGTGGAAGTTACCTGTTTATAACGATTGGAGAACATGGCCAGTGTGCGGGGATCGGTGGTTGTAGCAAGAGTCTGATCCCAGAGCATAGAAGAGTGCGGCGGGTTGTTCAGCTGCGCAATGGCCACATCAACGCTTATCCGTCCGCTGGGGTCACCTGTGATGTTAGGGTCGGTAATACAAGGAATTGCCGTTGTCTCCATGGCAGATGTGCTGCTGGCATGCGTGGGATCGCTGTAAAAAGTGTTCAGTTGCCCGAGCACATAATCCAACCCACCTTCTGCTGCTGCACGCACAGTCGTGCCGGATCTCAGGTTAGCCACTTTCTGGTAAACCGGCATAAGGGCACTGAAGAGGGCCGACACAAACAAAGTTGTGACGACACCCATGGCCAGCACGGTCGGCAAGGAAAAACCGCCCTCGGCCCTGCTGGCTTCAACCGCCCGAACATATTTTGATAAGTTGGAAGTCCTAAGTATTTTCATTCCATTAACTCCAGAATTTCAGGGGACCGGCATCTGTGCTCGTCTGCCTACGAGCCGGGCGGAAGTCCTATAACAGTGGCAGAAGTGTTATTTCTCATGAAAGTTTCATTTCGCAAAGACATGACGGAGGCTTTCTGATTATTCTCGCGCTTGAGAATTTCCATATTGACGACAATTCCGTTGTATTCCTGCAGCTTGGCAGGATCGGGAGTGGTCGTTATCACATTTGTGCTTCTGTCGACATACTGGAAGACACCCAGCCTGCCGGTAGCAGGGTCACGAGGCCCGATTATTCCGGCAGCCAAGGTCACAGGCTGCATATTGCGCAAGTTGACCGGGACATTGGTGATCGGGCACTGCCCGACATAACCAACTGGAGGCGGTGTAACAAACCCGGGCGCAGGGAATGCCGTTACCTGAAGCTTGAATTGCTGTGGTGGTCCGGGATTGTTGAGGTCAGGCACCATCTCGTAGACGTATGTGTCCACAGCTTGAATAGGCGTGATTGCCGTAGGATCCGGGATGCAATTAGGATAGCCTGTCGGATCGAAAGTAGGGACTTGCAAAACAAGAGTTTCCGATGAAAGAGTGTACGGATTGTTGGCCATATCCGACAGGCTTCTTCCAGTGGGCGGTGTCGCCGGCACGGAGGCATACGGTCCCCAGCAGGGATCTCCAATTGAAGGAAAGCTTGGCGATGCCAGAGAGACATTGCCCTGTTCTAACTGGGTGACAAAAGCCGGGTCGGAAGTAACTGCTGTGGTATTAGTAGACGGTCCTGTGCCAATCCGCGAATCGACCGAAGGACTGAGAGCAGCCGGCACGACGCCATACATGTCGCCCACGGACCGAGCCATGCGCACAGCCCGCCCCACTCTGTCCAGGGCATCCCGGGCTGCTGCTATGCTGTCGACTTTGTTCCAAATTTTGTTTCCTTCGACAGTGTTAAGACTGGCCAGCCCCATGATTGCCGCAGCGACAAAAGCCATGATCAAGGTGGCGACAAGAAGTGAAACCATGGTCTCACCACGGTCACTCCGCCTTTCCTGCATCCGAGAATCGAAAACTTTAGAAGTCATGCAAGAGCTCCTCAACCATTGAGACCAAGTGAAGAAAGAATTGAAGACGTGTAATAAGTATGCCAGCCATTACCATCAGCCCAGCGCACCCAGACCTGCACCATGGTGCTGCCGGTAAGTGCCGGGTTCTGGGAGATACGCACTTTGACGGCATTGTCGACTCCATCATCGGTCTGTGCCCGGAATTGATTCGGCGCGCCAGCCATGGTCTGAGTCGGATTCATCGGATCCTGGTATTGAAGCGCTACGGCGTCTCCCATCAGCGGATAAAGGTAAAGAGGATCGGGCGTGCCTGCCGTGTTGCTTGTCACGCGCGGATAATGGAAGGTGCCGTCGGCAGCTGCAGCAACGGTGTTGTAAGGTTTGGCTCTGAGAGCGTCGACACAGCTCTGGGCCAGGGCGATGGCAGTAATTTGCGTCTGAGAGCCAGTAGCCGTCCTCTTCGTCTGTGCATACATCTGTACAAGAGATGTAGCCAGGATGCTGGCTATAAGAACTGAAATGAGAGCCTCAACAAGAAAGCTCCCTTCCTGCGATCTAACCTGGCGGTGCCTGCGACAAGAGATTGAGCGAACATGAACAAGACTGGTATGCACGGCAATAGCTCCACTGCAACGCAGGAACATGCGACCTGAGGCTCTTATTCCACAGCTCAAGTGCAAAATATCGGCAGGCTAACCCGCAGGGCTAATTCTTGACAACATTCTTAACACTTTTTCATCCCCTGGGAACAATCCGGTAAGTGAGGGCAGCAGCCTCAGACTGAGCCACCGTCTCTTTACAAAACGGCTCATAATCCTGACCGGAAATCATGACCAGATCTTTGCCCTCCACTGTCGTGTAGCAAAAACCATGCATCATTTTCTTTTTGTTGGGCTCAACGCCGCTCCAATAAGCCCGCAAAAAAGGGCGCCCCTCGACTGAACCCTTTTCCACTGGTGTCTGGCTCCAGCCAGCCTGGCGCCCGAAGCGAATGGAATCGAGAAGCACTTTCATGCCTTCTTCGGCGCTCAGGGGCTGTTTTTGATAAGGCGTCTGCGTGGCGGTAGAAATCATAAAGACGGAGCAAGTATCGTCCGCCCGAGCCTTGCCTCGCCACATGAATACCTGTCCGCCTTTGCCAAAATGCTGGTTGGACTGCCAGTCAGAAGGCACTTTCGCTTGAAATTTCGGCTGAGCGCCGGACGGCTCAACTGCCACGGTGAGGGTTTTCAGCTGCGCTGCCTCTGGCGCCCAGACAGGCAAAGGTTTTCCTGCCTCGGCAGACCCGGCATTATCACCGGACTTTTCACCGCTTGCCACAGTCTGAGCCTTCTGATCAGACTCATTTTGAGCACATCCGCCAGCAATCGCTGCCACCGAGAGGATACACATTAAGGCGGACAAGAAATTACCAGATCTCATGCTTTCCCTTTCATTAGAGGCAATTGACGCAAACCTGTTTGTTTCAGTCTTTTACCACGCCAGAGTCCAGTTGTCCTGCCCGGATAAGCACAAACAACTGAAGCGTCCTTGGGCACGACAGACAAAAGCCCTTACTTAGTTCAGCCCTTAACATAACAATAAGCCCCAGTATGCCACACGCCGTCCCAGTCCCGGCTCAATACGTAGATCTCACATTGACACTGCCTTTGATCTTATTGATATTAGACTTGTATTGACAGCAGCAGGACACGGTTAGATGGGCGGCGATATTAACCTGAAAGACAACATCTACGAAGACGCTCCAACAAGCGCCAGCGGGCTTCTGTCCGAATCGGCCACGCTTGTCCGCACAGGGTCGCAAACAGAGCGTCCAGCCCCTGTCAAAACAATCATCAAGGAGCCGGAAAGGGGCGACACCACAGCCCCAATTCAAGTAGTTGCCGGCACAGGCTCGCTTTTGTCCTCGGTCCTCTCACGGGCTGGTTTCAGCCAGAATTCTTTGCGTCCGGGTACGGCTGAGACACCCGGCAGCTATACGATTGCCCCGGCAGGTCAACTGGGCTCCCAGTATATCGGCTGGCGCGGCGTCGAATCTAACTGGGCTCCTGTAGACCCTCGCGGCGGACGCCCTTCCGACCAAGTTCCAGCCCGCCCCTCCGACCAGCCCGTCAACGGAGTTTTACAGCTGGCTTATGGCGATCCGAACTTTGACCGCAAACTATCGGCAGGCAACTATGAGACTTTGAAAATTACCGGGCTTCCACAAGGTGAAGCTGTGTCTCCCTGGGTCGACAACAAGGGTTATTTCTTCTGGTTCAAGAGCGGCAGCGACAACAGGGCTCATCACTATATCCCTGCTGGTGTCAAAAATATCGAAGTCAACGGCGTAAGGCAGAACATGGACGAGCTGCGCATACAGGCCAGCCAGGCTTATATGTCCGAGCAAGACGGCATAAAGAATGGCTTTGCCAGCCTCGACGCCAAGGCGCACCCTTATGAATATGCCAGACGCATGGCTGCCGTCTCCCAACAAGCCCTCGACCTGCAAGAAAGGACCTTGCGCCAGGCAGCCGACGCCTCGCCCAACAATCCTTATTTCCGCATTTATCTGGCTGACACGATACTGGCCAGCGCATTCAAGCCGGTTATCGAAGGAATTTCAAACAATCCCAACCAGCCGGTCAATTTTGACAATCCATATACCCTGGCAAAAGTAGACCAGGCGCTCTCAGAGCTCAAGAAAGCCGAAGGTGTCGCCAGGCAGCAGGGCAATCTTTACGGGCCGAACACTGAGATGATGCCCATGCTCAGCCCCTTCGCCCTCAATCCATATTATTACAATCCGGATATGTACTGGGGGGGAGCGCTTTATCAAGCTTATCAACGCGAGGTCGGGCTGACGATGATGAAAGCCTGGATCAAGAGCGGCATGCTTAAAATTGAACTTCCGCCGGCGCTTCCGGGCAGGTAGAGTAAAATCATGCCAGTGTCCGCCGAACTGCTACATTCAACCTCAGGAACCCCCCTTGAAATCAATTGCCGTACTCGGTTCGACTGGCTCGATTGGACGCCAGACTCTGGATATCGTCCTTGCGCACAGGGAAGATTTCCAGGTAATTGCCCTGGCTGCCGGCAAGAACAATATGGCATTGTTGTGCCAGCAGGTAATCCGCTTCAACCCGGAGTTAGTGTCGGTTCCTGACGAAGATGCAGCAAAACAACTGAGGGATCTCTTAGCCGAAATCAGCCCGGCTGCACGCCCGGGAAAGTCTCGATCTTTGCCTGAGATAGTCTTTGAAGGGCCGGGGCTGGAAGCTGTCGCCTCCCATCCGGGGGCAGACACAATAGTCTCGGGCGTCGTGGGCTTCCTGGGCGTGCGCCCAACAGCTGCCGCTATCCGGGCAGGAAAGACCATCGCCCTGGCCAATAAGGAGACGCTCGTTGCTGCCGGCTGCGCAATCATGCCCATGGCCAGGCAGTATGGGGCGACGATAATACCTGTGGACAGCGAACACTCGGCTATACATCAGTCTCTTTGCGGCTGGCGCAACACCGACATCAAAGAGATTTTACTGACGGGCTCAGGCGGGCCTTTTCGAACCTGGTCAAAGGAGCAGATAGCCGCTGCCACTGTTGATGATGCTTTGAAGCATCCAAACTGGTCGATGGGTCCCAAGATAACTATCGATTCGGCAACGCTCATGAACAAAGGACTGGAAGTCATCGAAGCTCGCTGGCTGTTCGGTGTGTCGGCAAAGAACATTCGCGTCATCATTCACCCGCAGTCGATCCTGCACTCAGCTGTGGAATTCGCCGACGGCTCCGTGGTGGGACAGATGGGAGTGCCGGACATGCACCTGCCCATTCATTACGCCCTTCACTGGCCCGAGCGTCATGCCTCCAGGGAAGTGCCCCTGCTCGACCTGGTCAAGGTCGGGGCGTTGACATTCGAAGAGCCGGACCCGGAACGTTTTCCTTGCCTTCCCCTTGCACAGTCCGCCGCAGAATCAGACGATACTGTGCCCTGCGTGCTTAACGCCGCCAATGAAGTAGCAGTGAACGCCGTCTTGCGCCGCCAGATAAGGTTTGCCGAGATAGCTGATTACATTCAAAGAGTACTCGACCTTCATCAGACTGTTTCCAAGCCATCACTTGACGATATACTTGAGGCTGATCGTTGGGCCAGGCAAGCGGCCAACGAACTTCTCGGAGCACTCGCCAAATGAAATCTTCCACCATGACCAATGTTCACGTAGTCGACCACCCGCTCAGCCAGCAGATTTTGACCAGGCTCAGGGACTATCAGACTCCAACCAGCGAATTCAGGCGCCGCGCAGCCCAGTTGAGTCACTTTCTGGCTTACGAAGCCATGCGCGACCTGAACATGCGCGAGTCAGGGGTTGAGACTCCACTGGGACCGGCAAAGGGAGTCGTTCTCAGCGACTACGTGGTGATAGCGCCCATCTTGCGGGCCGGTCTTATCCTGGCGGAAGCCGCCCAGGACATAATGCCGTCCACGGCTCGCGTTTATCACATTGGCTTGAAACGAGATGAAGAGACGCTGCAAGCCATTACTTATTACACAAAGTTGCCAGACAAGCTCCCGTCCGAAAGCCACGTCTATGTCCTCGATCCGATGCTGGCCACAGGCGGCTCGGCAGCGGCAGCCATCGCCATGTTCGCCAGGCTGGAAGTAAAGACGATTCATCTGGTCTCTTTCCTGGCGGCTCCGGAGGGCATCAAAGCGGTGCTGGAAAAATTCCCCGACCTCAAGATAACGACGGCAGCCATCGACGACCACCTCAACGAGAATGGTTACATCGTTCCTGGCCTTGGCGACGCGGGCGACCGCATCTTCGGGACTTAATTTAGCCGCTCCGGCAACTTCCTCCGTCGTTGCCTCCGCTCATAACCCGCTTACTGCAACCGGCTCATCGCCGCTTTTGCTCGCTGGCCCCTGACGGACTTAATTTAGCCGCTCCGGCAACTTCCTCCGTCGTTGCCTCCGCTCATAACCCGCTTACTGCAACCGGCTCATCGCCGCTTTTGCTCGCTGGCCCCTGACGGCCAGGGAGCGGCAGGTTTCACACCTGCCGCTCCCTTTTGCGACGGTGCAAGCACCGCCTTTGAATCATCGAAGCGAGAACCTAGTCGTCGAGTTTGAAGCCGACTTTGATGGTTACCTGGAATTCGGCAACCTGTCCTTCTTTGATCTGTCCGCGTTGCTCGACAACTTCGAACCATCCAAGATTTCTCAAGGTCTTGGCCGCTCTTTTCACGCCTTCCTGAACAGCATCAGCAAAGCTCTTGGTGGAGGTACCGACAATTTCTGTGTATTTGTAAACGCCGCCCATAATTGCTCCTCTGCACTCAATGATGACAAGGGAAATGAAATTGAACCTCCACTCATCTAATACGCTTGGAATCCAGGTTCCAAGTGCTATAAATTAACGTCGTTAAATAAGTTCACGGTTCTCCTCACGGGCACTGAATCTTGCTTTCAGCACAGTGGATTTTCGCCACCAGCCCCGCAAGAACGGCATCGCCTGCGGCAAGCCCCTGGCGAATGGTCAAACTGCGCTTATAGAAGAGCCTGGCTTGAGCATATTGCCCGCTCTTGCACAGGGCATCGCCAAGGCGCTCCAGCGACATCGCCAGAGACGGAGTTGCCAGCTGGGGAAGGCGCAGCGAGCTCTCGAGAACTTTCTTGTATAGCGGCGCTGCATCGGAAAATCTCTTCTGATTGGCAAAGTAATCGGCAAGAGCCAGTCCGAACAAGACTGTGTGTTTGTCCTCATCGCCACAAGTAGTTCTCTGAATAGCCAGAGCCCGTTTTAAGGCGGCTTCCGCAGCTGAATATTTCTTCTGCCTCAAGTACGTGAGCCCGAGAGACTCAAGGGGGGTAGCTAGCATGATGTCGTCGGATCTCAACACCGCCTCCAGCAAGGCAATTTCTTTCTTGTAGCTTGCCTGGGCAGCAGGCAATTGATTGGAGCTCAAATAAAGATTCCCGAGATGCTCATAGGTTCTAGGAACCCTCCGGTCACGCTTGCCGGAACTTTCGACAACTGCCAGGGCCTGCTTGAGAAGACGTTCCGCTCCGGCTGTATTACCTCTGTACTGCTCCTTGAGAGCCTGATCGCAAAGCCCGTTCCAAGTAGCGTTCTTGCGGGTAGCTGTTGCCTCGTCCGCGTCGGGATCGAATTCATAGGCGTGCTCCAACAGCATCTGCCCCTCCAAAGACTCAAGTTTTTTAGCCTCGGAAATCTTGCCGACTTTCTTGAGAAACCGCGCATACTGCCTTCGCAGGTCATGCCTGATGCGATATCCGCCGGATTCAAGATTGTCGGCGTATTGAAAAGCAGCCTTATAGAACGCCTCCGATTGGGCAAGTCGCCCTTGTTTCTCCAGGACTGCTGCCAGCGCTGAAAGAGTCCCGGCATAATCTGTAGCATCGTCATTTCCAGGATGGGGCACCAGTGCCAAAAAGTCTCTGTAGCAAGTTTCAGCTTCCTTCAATTTCCCTTCGGCTGAATAGATATCCCCCAGCTCCTTGGCGACAGTAGCTTTCGTCCGGACATCTCCCAGAGTTTGCGCCTCCAAGCCGGCCTGACGATACAGCCGCTCGGCGTCAGCCAACTTTGCCTGCTTGAAGGATAGAAAACCTTGATTGCGTAAGTCGCAAAGCGCCTTTTCGTGGCGCTCCACTTCAAAAGGGGCCAGCAGGCTGCATCCGGCAAGTAGCCAGCAAGCCAGCCCTGCCGAAGCAGCCGCCCTGAGATACCGGACTGTCCTTTCCGGCAGAATTTGTTGTCTCACAGAACCTACTTATTCTAGCCGGCGACTCCAGCCAAGGCTGTCGGGCGTCCAGTAGGCGCTCCGTTGGCGTAACGAATTCCGAGCGCATCTTGAGCAATGATAATGCGCTGAACTTCTCTGGTGCCTTCGTATATGTTCAGCACTTTAGCATCGCGGAAATAGCGCTCGACCGGGTATTCATCTGAGAAGCCGTAGCCACCAAAAATTTGCACGGCATTGTGACCGGCTCGGTTGGCAGCTTCGCCGCAGAAGAGCTTGGCTATCGAAGTCTCGAGCGTGTTGCGCACTCCCTTGTTCTTCAGGTGAGCGGCGCGCAAGTAAAGAAGGCGCCCGGCTTCGCAGTCGGCGACCATGTCGGCAATCATGGCCTGCACTTGCTGGTGCTCGCCAATGGGCACACCGAAAGTCTTGCGTTGCATGGCATACTGCGTGCAGGCATCGATACAGCCTTGCACCAGCCCGACAGCCCCGGCAGCCACCGAGAAGCGCCCGTTGTCCAGAGCCGACATGGCAACTTTGAAGCCCTCGCCGACTTTGCCGAGCATATTGCTTGCCGGAACGCGCACTTCATCGAGGAAGAGCGACGCAGTATCGGATGCGCGCAGTCCGAGCTTGCCTTTGATCTCTTGAGCTGTAAAGCCTTTGGATTTAGTGTCGACGACAAAGCAAGTAATTCCCTTATGCCCGAGCTTGGAATCGACAGTGGCGAAAATCAAAGCATGAGTTGCGATGTCGCCGCAGGAGATCCAGATCTTCGAGCCGGAGAGAAGATAATCATTGCCATCCTTGACCGCGCGCGTTTGCTGGTTGGCAGCGTCAGAGCCGGCCTCGGGTTCGGTCAGTCCAAAGCAACCGATAAATTCTCCATTGCAGAGTTTCGGCAGGTAATACTGCTTCTGCTCTTCTGTTCCCCAGCGCAAAATGGTCAGCGCCACAAGAGACGTTTGCACGGAAAAGAGAGTCCGCGTCGAGGAACAGACCCGGTTAATCTCCTCAGTCATCAATCCGTAAGCAACATAGTCCATCCCCAGACCGCCGTATTTTTCCGGGATCGGGCAACCGAGAAAACCTTCGGCAAAGATCTTCTTCGCCACATCCCAGTCGAATTTGCAATCGCGATCGTTTTTCGCGGCAACCGGGGCGATGTTGCGTTCGGCAAATTCACGCATGTGCTTGCGAATTGCCATTTGCTCCGAGGTGAATTCGAAATCCATATGACTTATCTCCAAACTCTTAAGTTAAACAATCCTCTACTCATTGAGACCGGCGCCGGCAAATATCTTGGTATTTGCCGGCGCCATGCCTTCCTTATTCCTTCTCGGCAGGGCTGACACCATGTGTATCGATCTGAGCCTTTTGCAGGCGTCCGGAATAATCGACATAAATTGCCTTCCATTCCGTGAATTGATCGATGGCAGTGGTGCCAGCTTCTCTGTGCCCGTTACCGGTCTGCTTGACGCCGCCGAACGGCAACTGGATCTCCGCTCCGATAGTGGGAGCGTTGATATAGACGATGCCGGACTCCAGTTCTTGCATTGCCATGAAGGCACGGTTAACGTCCTGCGTGTACATCGACAGGGACAATCCATACTGAGTGCCATTTGCCACTTCGATAGCTTCCTCGAAGCTGCTCACCTGTATGAGCACGGTCACAGGACCGAAGATCTCTTCCTGGGCAATACGCATATTCGGTTTTACGTCACCGAATATTGTCGGCTCATGGAAGCAACCGTGGGCGAAGTCGCCGTCGGTGAGGATGTTGCCACCGCAAAGCAGCTTGGCGCCTTCTTTCTTGCCTATTTCCACATAACCATTAATGCTTTCCAGTTGCGATTTGTTGACCACAGGACCGACATCGACGTCAGCATCAAGTCCATTGCCTAACTTGAGAGCCCTGGTGCGAGCCACGAGCTTGTCGGAAAATTCCTTGTAGCGATCCTTGTGAATAATCACGCGGCTGGCTGCGGTGCATCTCTGTCCGGCTGTACCGAAAGCACCCCATAGGGCACCGTCGACTGCCAGGTCAATTTCGGCGTCTTCCATAACGCATATGGCATTCTTGCCGCCGAGTTCGCAGGAGACGCGCTTCATGAGCTCGCCGCAGCGTCCGGCGACCTGGCGGCCGACTTCGGTGGAGCCGGTAATAGAGATAGCTCTCACGCGCGGATCTTCCACGATCGCCATGCCGCATTTGCCACCACCGCCGGTGACAAAGTTTACCACACCCGGCGGGAAGCCGGCTTCGACCAACACCTCGACCAGCAAGAGTGCGCACATCGCCGTATCCGTGGCCGGCTTGAACACGACCGTGTTGCCGGCTACCAGTGCCGGAAATATTTTCCAGCTAGGAATGGCAATCGGAAAGTTCCAGGGCGTAATCACGCCGACGACACCGATGGGTTGGCGGATAGCCATGGCGAATTTATTGGGAAGCTCCGAGGGAACCGTCTGTCCCATCAAGCGACGTCCCTCACCAGCCATGAAGTAAGCCATGTCGATAGCTTCTTGAACATCTCCGCGGGCCTCTTTGATTACCTTGCCCATTTCGCGGACCATGGTCCGGGCAATCTCTTCCTTCCTTGTCTCGAGCAGATGCCCGGCCTTGGAAAGCAATTCGGCGCGAAACGGCGCCGGAGTCCGCCGCCAGGCAGGAAGAGCCTTTTCCGCTGCATCGACAGCGGCCTTGACATCTTCCGGTCCTGACAGTGCAAAATGCCCGATCACATCTTTCAAATTGGCCGGGTTGTAGCTGGCGAAAGTCTCGCCGCTCTTAGCTTTGACCCAGCGCCCATCTATATAGTTCATGTGAGTCTGAGCCATTCCCGTCTTCCCGTGAGCGTGTTCACGACTTTCTGTTTTTGTTGTCATTTTGTTAGTTCCTTGTTTTAGACGCTCCGGCAGCTTCGTCCCTTGCTGCCTCCGCTTGTTACCCGCTCGCTTCGACCGGCTCCTCGCCGCTCTCGCTCGCTGGCCTCTTCCGTTCCTTTCTTAGACGCTCCGGCAGCTTCGTCCCTTGCTGCCTCCGCTTGTTACCCGGCTATTTGGTGGCGCTTTCGATGGCTTTTTCGAGGATTTCGAGGCCTTGATTCATTTCCGCATCGGACATATTTAGCGGTGGAATCAGACGAATAACGTGCCCGTGCGTTCCGCAAGTCAGAACGATGAGCTTGTTCTCGAAGCATTTGCTGGCAACCTTTTCGGCGATATCGTGGCTGGGCTCGCCATCCTTCTCGTTGAACTCGACGGCTATCATCAAGCCCAGACCTCGCACTTCCCCGACGTGCTTGTTGCCAGCAGTGGACTTGCGCAGGCGCTCGAGTATTTCTTTGCCGAGTTTGGCAGCGCGCTCGGGCAGTTTCTCGCTTTGCAGAACTTCGATAGTTGCCAGAGCAGCCGCGCAGGACACGGGGTTGCCGCCGAAAGTGGAGCCGTGGCGGCCGGCGGGCCATTTAGATGTGAGCTCCCGACGCGAGATGAAAGCTGAAAGCGGCATGCCGCCTGCGATACCCTTGGCCATCAGCATGATGTCAGGCTCGATACCTGAATGCTCGCAGGCAAACATTTTACCGGTGCGCCCGAAACCAGACTGCACTTCATCGATAATCAAAAGAATATTCTTCTTGTCGGCCAGCTCGCGCAGTCTTCTCAAGAAACTCAAGGGCGGCACAATGTAGCCGCCTTCACCCTGCACCGGCTCCACCAGGATGGCTGCAACTTGCTCGGGATGAATGAACTGATTGAACAGGACATCAAACTGCTTCAGACATTCGTCAACCAGCGCTTCCGGGTTGTCGCGGAAGTTGGAGCGATAAAGGTACGGGTAAGGCACTGTGAAAATCGAGGAAGGCAGCGGCTCATACTTCTCCCGGTAATAAAGTTTCGAAGTTGTCAGAGCAGTGGTCAGAAGGGTGCGTCCGTGGAAAGAGCCCTTGAAATTGATGATGCCGGGACGCCCGGTAATATAGCGCGCCAGCTTCAACGCCCCTTCGACGGCCTCGGCGCCGCTGTTAGCCAGAAAAACCGAATCGAGCCGCCCGGGGCTCAATTCAGCCAGTTTCTGTGCAAGTTCGATGTATCTCTTATGGTGAGTGGTAACTGAAGTATGCATCAGCTCCGCTGCCTGCTTCTGCACCGCCGCAACTACTTTGGGGTGACAGTGCCCGATATTATTGACGGCGATTCCCGTAGCGAAATCCAGGTATGCGTCTCCATTCATGTCCCAGATGAAGGATCCCTGCGCCCTTTCCGCCACTATGCGCGCGGACCGGGAAAGAACCGGATTCACGTGTGCATCGTCAATTTGCAGGTAGGACTGATTTTTGTCGGTTTCAACCATAACCATAGAAGAACTCCTTGTTCGCGCTGGAGGGCACTAACCCTGACTCCCGTTATCCAATCCATACGTTAGCGTGGATGATCCTGAGGCGAATACTGCTTGAAAAGCCTCATTCCACCGGCGCAGATCAGATCTGAAGACCTTAGATCTTAGCCTATTCAGGGCTCCTGCGTATCACCAAGGCATATCCAGTGAAGCCACAAAGTGCGCCATTAAGCCGATCTTATGTCCCGGCACTCTCGACTCTAAAGATATCCATTCAATTTCGTACTACTTACCACCCTGAATTCCCTCGACAAACGTTCTGGTTTTTCACCGGACGAGAAAAGCTGCCGACGGTTGATAAGAGGATAGCAAGACCGGCGAGCACTCCGCCAAGTCTCACTTTGAAAGGCTGATGTCAGGCGCCAGGGAGATCAGCTGCACGATCGATGTTTTGAGCACGAAAGTTTGACACAATAAGCAGATAATTCAGATTATCGAGGGAAGTGTCATGAAACTCGTTGTGGCAATCGACGGAGAACAATGTGCTAAAACCGCTCTGGCATACATCTTGAAACAGAATTATGCAAGCGATACGCAGATCCATCTGGTGCACGTAATTGTGCCAGGATTCGCTGACTCCCCGGTGGAAGGCATTCCCGATGTCGTCGCTGAGGAGAAAAATGAGGAAGCCTCCGTGCTCGCTCACATTCAGCGCATGCTCAAAGAGTCGCTCAACATAGATGCCACAACTGACATTGTCACAGGCGAGACGGCCGAAGTAATTGCTCAGGCATGCAAACACCTGAACGCCGATGAAGCTCTCGTCCCCAGTCATGCCCGCCATGGATTCAGCCGCCTCTGGTTTGGCAGCATGGCCGATGAGATTGTCGACGCTGCGCCGTGCACTGTCGTCGTGCTCAAGATGCCGCAAGAGCAAACGCTGAATCAGCGCTAGCAGCAACCTCAAAATTCATTTCAAAAATCCTTTGAAGACTAGAATGTCCCAGCACGCGCACTCATGGCGTCGTTCTGGTAAGGGTGCGGTAAGCGTGCACCTCGGACAGAACACATACGGCAGTCGCCGGCACAACCCCGATAACTAGGCAGGCCAGCCCGGCAAGCTTGAGCAAGCCGGTCAGGATGTTGAACGTGACAAGCTCACCTTTGCTACTTCCGCAAAGCTCCCAGCTTTCTTTCAAGCTTTGAATCGAGTCAGCATCACGATCTGTAACAAGGAATTTGTAGAAACGCAGCTCGGCGGTAAGAAAGATACCCGGTAGGACAAAGCACAGCGTGCCCAGCAGACCCCAGCCAAGAAAAACGAGCGAGCCGGCAAGATACCTCAATAGAAGCGGCAAATGGTATGGCACATCAAACCCAAGCACATCGTCCACTGTCACCTTCTTGCCTTCCGCCAGAAGCAAAAAGACCTTGCAGACAATCACATTCATCAGGCAGCGCAAGAAGAGAAAGTATGCAACAAACAGACAGACGAACGTCTCCGGAGGCAAACTATCCAGTTGGGTCAGCAATTCAATCGCCAGGCATGTGTTCATGGACAGGCAGCCGGCCGCCACCAGGCTCACAATCTCGACAGACAAGAGAAAAATCAGGCAGTAGGAAGAGTTCTCTTTGAAAGTATCGAACCCTGCGTGGATAGCGGCTGAAGCTGAGAAAGGAGACTGAGTCATGGTGCGATCGAGCTCCCTGCTGGAGTCGCAGCTGGATTATCGGGCGAGCGGCTCGTGTCCTGGACGTTACCCTCATAAAGCTTGTTCAACGCCGATTGGGCGCGCAAGCGCTTCGTGATGGCTGGCTTGAAGCGCGGGCTCAAAGCTAATACCCTGTCATAATCGGCAATGGCGCGCGAATAATGGCCGGCCGCCTGGTAAGCGTTGCCGCGCCGGAAGTAGGCGAACTTGTCGATAGGATTAGCCGCAACCGCCGCCTCGTAGTTCTTCGCAGCAGCCTGATATTGCCCGAAGGCATAGCAGAGATTGCCGAGGATGTGATAGGTGAGATTAGCTGCATATCTGCCTGGTTCCTGGATCAGGTTAATCCCTTGCGCGCCAGATGGGCCACCGCATCTGGTGCCAGGCGGGGGCGGCACGGACTCCAGCGATATCGGCCCGGATTGACCGGACGGAGCTGTCCGCTGGCTCCGCCCCGGCGGAAGATTGCCCGGAACAGTTGCGGCTCCCCGCGCCGGAGCCACGCCCGCCTCCCGGGATGATGGCTTTAGAGAGCTGGCGTCCGGCAACACCGGAAGGGAAGAAGCAATTTTTGTCGTTTCTGTCTGCGCAGGGGACGGGCGCGACGCTGGCCTTTGAGATGCCAGAATTTGACCCGAGGCAGTCTGTCCAGCCCTCTTGGTCTGAGAGGGTCCAGGCTGGACCGCCGCTGTTTGAGCTAAGCCCGTCTGAGCCTGATTCAGAGACCGGCGCAGGCTGTCGCGATTGGCCTTAGCCTCGGACAGATGCCGGTTAAGACTCAGGGCTTTCTCAAAATCTTTGAGGGCGAATTCCAGCCGCCCCAGAGACTGATAGGACTGTCCTCGCTTGTTGTATGCCTGAGCACTGCGCGGGGTCAACTTGATAATGCTATCCAGGTCAGCAAGAGCCAGCTCCATCTGTCCGAGGTCTTTATAAGCAGCTGCCCGGTTGGAATAAGCAGCCACAAGCCGGGGATTCAGCCGTATAGCCTGACTGTAGTCGCCAACAGCCTTTTGATGGTCGTTCAAGGCATCATAAGCCACGCCGCGATTGCTGTAAGCCTCCGTATAAGAGGGATTCAAGCGCAGGGCTGAGTCATATTGTCTAATAGCCGCCTGATACTTGCCGGCGCTATAGAGGTCCACGCCTCTGTTGTTGCAAGCAATGGCAGCCTCATACTTCTTGAGTCCGCCACCGGACTTGTAAGCAAGCAGAACTCCACAAGGGCGATCTGCCACCGCCGGCGGCGGCACGATTGCCAGCAGCAGCAGAAAGCCGAAAGCTCTTAGAAACATTCCCATGGCCCGATGTATTTCCCGTTTTTCAATTTCTCAGCCAGCAAATAAGCATCCAGCGCCGCAAGCGGCGACAGCAAGAGATTGACCATCCCTCCCGTGAGAAAGGCAAGTACGACAGCGCTAAGAACCAGGGTTATCCCTTTTGCCGTCTGTCCCATGAGCACCTGACCGACACCTGGAACACAACAACCACTGAAAAAGGACATGATCACAGGATCCCGAGGCGGATTCACCGCCTTGATGCTTCTGTCATCGAAAGGCTTAATATCAACATTTCGGACAGTCTCAACTCTGGAAACAGACGGAACTATCTTCGGCACTTCGCCAGTGCAGAACTGGCAGCGCAAGGCTCCCGAATCAAGCGGGGCGGCACAGTACTGACATTTCTGACCGCCATTTCCACCTTCAGCCGGGCGCTGGCGCACGACCGAGTCGGGCCGCTCCTGAACGGACACCGGCAGAATGTGCGATTCCTGCGCGGCAGCTACCTCCGGTCGCACCCAGCCCACGCTCTTGAGACTCTCTTCGATCGTCAGGTGGCGCGTATGTACAAGGTTTAGCGCCTTCACAGCAGGTTCCACTTCCAGGAAACCTTTCCATATGAGAGATTGAGCCCGGACAACTGCTTGCAGCTCCTCTTGCGAAAGGAAGCCCGATGAGACCAGAACTCTCAGAAACGGAACCCCGGTTTTTTCCCCGGCCATGATGGCCGCGTTGAGCTGCTGGGGATCGAGAATCCCAGCTTCTGTCAGGAGCAAACCAATGCGGAAATGTGGAACTTCTCGTTTCATCCAGCCCACCTATTAACAAAGTCTAAACTTTCCTGTACACTAAGGCAACAAGCTGGCAACCTCTAGCATTCCACAAATCTGCCAGAGAGTTTGCTTATTCTCAGTGAGTCCGGTCGTTACTAACAAATGGTGTCCTGACCCGGCCCGCTCTGGAGGCTGGAAATTGAGCGCCAGTCCTGCCAATCCTTCTCCTGCCAATTGCGGCTCTTCAAAGCCGGATAGACCAGCTCGCCGCCGCCCTGACCGGCAGCCCCCGGAAATTGCTCCGGCCGTGCACTTAAAACAGGCTTTGCGGGCGATGGTGCTGGACATGATTATCGAGCGGGCGCTTGCCGATGCTCCCTGGCAGCGGATTTGGGCAGGGCCAATGCGCATTCATGGCATATCCGAAGCAGAAGTCGAGCTGGCAGTGTCAATCAGACGGGCGCTTGCCACGGACTCTGCAGGCTTGAGCCTGGGAGTAAAAGAGGGTTCCGACTCAGAGCATCCCTTGCAAACAACTGGCTGCTGCCTGCCTGCTGCTGAAGACTCTCCTTCCAGAGAGCCGTTGCCGTCCTCGTCCGTCGGCCAGGGACATTGCAGGGAAAATAGCGCCCAGGAGTCCTCTTTCGGCGATCCGACCGCTGGCGAGCTTACCACCGGCGCCGTCCAAATAGACGATTCAGCCAGCTCAGAAGCCCTTCCCATGCCTGACAGCATGGAGACCTCACCGGTAAAAGACGACTTTCCCTGGCAGGACAACATATTCCCAGCCAATGATTTGACCGGACTGAAAGACAGCACTAGCACGAAGACAGACTCTGTCTCTGTGGCAAACTCAGAGGAAGGCACAGCTGCAGTTCCCCCGCTGCCAGGCAGTCCAGAAGCCGTGACTTTACGCTCAGCTGCCCCAGGTGTTGCCCTGTCACCCAGCAGAAAGCGGCCCTCCATGGACCCTGCCAGACAACAGCCGGCTATTGCGCGGGTGAATCTGAGGCGATGCGTTTTTTGTTCGAAAGCCACAAGTCAAGGCGGGTTGTCCTGTAATTGCCGGAACAACGACAGACACCTTGAACCACCGCTTTTGTATCCGGCGCACGACTTGCCCCTGCAAGTGTCGCTTCCGCCGTGCCTGCCGCAAGCAAGTCCCGCCACCCATCCTGAAAACATGGGGGTGAAGACAGTACATGATGAAAGACGACTGATCGACAGGCTTGCCGAAGCTGCTTCAGATGCCCTGCTCTTAGATCCCGAAGCCATGACTGAGTCCGGCGAAATGGCAGAGATTGACGACTTCAATTCCGACTTCAGACGCTGCCCGCGCTGCGAGCACAAGCTCTATAGATACGCCATCTGCTGCACCTTCTGCCAGCTCGACTTCTCCATCCAGCCAGACGGAGCCACGCCACCGCCTGTAGGCATGTGAGTTTTTCTCATTCCATGCGCTCATCCTGAGCTGCCTGAATGGCAGCAAAAGTCTCCTGAATGTTTTCACGCAGACGGTTGAGAACCTGCTCGGAAGTGCGGCGTACCAGGTAGGCATCTTCTTCCATAGAAGAGATGAGATCTTCCTGAAGAGCCTTGCCCCTCTCCTCGAGGGCGGCAACTTTCTCTTTCAAAGCAGCATGCACTTCCTGGGTCGTCTGATCAGCGCACTGAGCCAGCTTTTCCAGCACATCGGCCCGCTGACTGAGCAGGTCGAGATCACCTTCGATGCTGGAGGGATCGGCCAGTATGCGCACAGCTCTGTCAATTTGGCCGACCTGTTCTTCGCTTTCCTGGAAAATGACGTTTGCCTCTTCTATACTACCGTCGACGGCAGCTATCAATTCGTGGCAAATACGCTCGAGGTGCTCGCGTTGCCTGTCCTCCAGAGCCTCTTTAATCTTGGCGGTATCGGCGAGCAACACTGAGAGTTCTTGTTTCTTTTCTTCAAGAAGCGGCTCTATCTGCGCGATTCTCTCGCCCCCCCTTTCCTCGAGGTCGCTTGCCAGTTTTTGCTGAAATTCCAGAATCATCACTCTCAGAATCTCGCGATGCTCTTTCAGTCTCGGTACGATGGCATCGGCAACGGAGGCAGCCTGAACCCGCATCGAATCGAGCTGAGAAGACTGAGCCATCCGATCCAGCTTCTGCTTGAGTTCTGCCTGGACAAACTCGATCTTCTTCCGGGCGCGCTCATGCAAGTCCTCAATCTCACGATCCAGATTGTTATAGTATCCCGACAGCGAATCAGACATGTACGTCCCGCCATCAAGGATGCGCCCCTTGAACCGCTCAAGGGCCTCTTGCAGCGCAGAACAATAAAATTCACCGGCTTCATTCAACTGGCCCTCGAGCGATTCCATCAGCGCTCTGAGATCGCCAAGGCTTTGCTCGCAGTGACTATTGGAGCCCTCCTCAAAGGATCTGGCCAGATCTTCGGCTTTCTCGCGCACCCCTTCGAAAGACTGTCTCAAAGCCACTTTCAGCTGCTCGTGCTTCTCATCGATAGCAGTGCGCCCGCTCTCCACAAACTCATTGATGGACTCGCCGCCTGTGAGCGCTGCATCGCGAATATCCTGTTTGACTTCGGCAGCGGCAGCCTCCATCTTAGAGAGCAAGTTCTTTCGCAGTCCTTCAGCACTTCTAACGCTGCGTCTTTCGCTTGCACCCACTTTATCCAGCAAGGAGGTAAGTTCGGCGGACAACCGCCCCTGAATCTCCTCGACCTGCGACTCCAGTCTCGACGACGCCTTGCTGGCCTGCTGCTCAAGCTTGGACACAAGTCCGGCCACGCCGCTTTTAACGGGAGCAGGCTCCTTGAGATGTGCGCGGCTGGGCAGTTCGGCTTGAGAAGATGCCTCGCGCGCTTCCATTTTTTTCTTGCGCGGTGGCATGCCAGCAATAGGCGGAGCGGTCGCAAGAGAATTCAAAATCCCCTCGACTGGCTTCCCTGCCACCAAAGGACCGGTCCCAGGCATCCGAACAGCAGCTGCCGGTTCCCCGTCGGGCGATGCCGGGGCTGCCGGCAGTTCTTCCTCAACTACCTTGGATACCATCTCAATCTGCACAGATTCCACCTGCCCCGACGCAAAGGGATTTGCGCCAGACACCTCGGACTGAGGCTCTACCGTGTCTATCTCCTTGTGGATAGGCACAGCGACTGATTCGCCGTCAGCCAGGACAGATGAGCTTACATGTTCAGAATTTGTTACCCCGGACACATCTTCCAGCCCGAAAGCTCCGCCCTTTACCTCCGTCTGAGAAAGGTCTGAAACAATCTCCTCGGGAAGACTCCCGGAAAAAGATGCGGACAGGTCCGCCGGCAAAGATTCAGCTGGCTCCGAACAGCTGCTCTCTTGCGCCGCAGCCTCAGCCTGGCGAGAACCCCCTTCCGGCGATGAGGGCATTGGGGGCACTGGGCCGGAAGGAGCTTTTCGCAAGCCCGGGATGATTGAACCAAGAGAACTCTGAAGTCGGGGCAAGAAAGGCGATGAGTTCTCAGAATCCGGCAGGGGAGCTTCAGGCGAGCCAGCATCTCTCAAAAGTCGAGAGGGAGCCCCTGGAAAATGAGACGGCAAAGGCGGCGGCACGGGTCCGGCAGGAGCCTGAGGCAAAGGCGGCGGCACAGGCCGGGAAGAAGCCTGGGGCAAAGGCGGCGGACCGCCAGAAGGCAAAGGCGGTGCCACCGGAATCTGGACCTGTCCTTCCGCCGGTCGAAGAGGTGGGGGAGAAGTTCCAGGCTCACCGACAAAAGAAGTCTCCGACTCCTGCGGGAAATCCGGCGATGCGTCGTCTTGGACGCCTGGAAGCCCTTGCTGTGGAACACTGACAGATCTCAGCGGAGAGGATGCCGTAGGCATAGGTGTTATCGACTGCGGCTTGGTCGGGATAATACGCCTTGTCGAAAATTTCCCCTGCGCCTCGACTGCTGCAGGAGAGGCTGGCGACGCATCGCACAGCCCGCCAAGGTGGGAACCAGGCTCAGCGGAAAGTTCCGCCACAGGCAGGTGAACGTTGCGTCCCACAGGCAAGAAACGCCTGCGCAGATCAGGATATCTGCTACCGGCTGGGGGTTCCTTATCACTGAATATCATGTAAGCCAGCTGTCCGACATCAATTACTTGATCGTTCAGTGCCGGATCAACGGCAATGCCGCAAGCACCCAGAAATGCCACCGGTATATCGATAACGCCAGCATCACTTGTTCGCCATCCGGAGGTTCCATAAGAGTCAAGCATTGTGAGAGCACGCATTTTGTCGGCAAGAAGAGGATCCGCCGGCCGGACTATGGCATAGTAGAATCCGCCAGAGGCGGAGCGCGCAGCCTGCACATTGTGTGCCAGCAAATCGGGCAACAAGTGATATTCGTACACATCAGCTGTAAGGGCGAAAGCCACAAGCGATTTGCCCTCTCGCTTGTAGATGAAGCAAGCCTGCGATACTTTAAAAGAATCACCATCGGCGACGCCAATGCCAGTCGACGAGTCTCCCCACGGTGAATAGATAGGATCCAGAGCAAAGACGATGTCACCGACGGTGACATCGCCAGCATGCTGGTCTGCCCACTCTTGAGGCGGTGTCGTACAGGACGGCTCATACAACCTCAAGTAGTTGATGACCGCCTGAAATGGAAGATTCTGTTGGAACAGCAGAAAGCTCATCTCTTCGAATCCCCTCCGGATCGCTTATCAGAATTTGACTTATTGGGAGAATTCCTTCTGCCTGGACGCTTGCGCGGCGACTGCTCCGAGGAATCTCCAGGACGAGGGTTGGCGCCCGGCTCCGGCTCCAGAGAAGGCTCGGAAGACTCGTCTTCGTCCACATCTAAGTCACCAGGCGGATCGCCGCCAACTGCCTGAGTGTCAGCTCTATCCTCGGCGGACTTGCCGGGCGCCAAGAGTGTCTCGTCCAGTTCTTCAATTGCCCGGGCAATCCTGGCCTTTCGCTCATCAGGACCCGAAGAAGCTTGCAAACTCTCTTGCTCCTTGCTGGCTGATTTGCCTTCCTTTTCCCTGTCTGCCCGCGCAGAGATGCCTTCGTCTTTCTTCTCTTCTTTTGCCGTCCCCTGCTCCTCATCAGGCGCGTCTTCAGTGGCGCCGCCGGCTCCGGCGGCGGCAGCTATGCCATCGAGCGCAGAGGCACGGCGCTGAGAAACACAATCGAGGAAGTCCCGAGCAGCCGCTTCAATGACATCCTGTCTCGATGAAGCATTAGATCTCGATTCGGAAACGCACAGCTCCTGCGCTGAGGAGATAGCCGTTTCAGCTTCGCTGCAAATGTTCTGTAGCTGCTCGAGAGTCGATCGGGCAAGCGCAGCCATTTTTTCTTCAAAGCGGGACTGAACGGCACTCAACTCGTCCCAGATCCCTTCAACCACTTTCGCTCTTTCTTCTTCAAGCTCTCGTCTGAAATTCTCCCCGGATTCCACTCGCTCTCGCAACTCAGCTCCGAAAGACCCCATCGCCGACTCGGCCTGACTTCGGATTTCTTGATCTCTAAAGGCAACTGCCTGAGAAACACTTTCGGATAGCTCATCCATATCACGGTGGAGTTGCCTGGTCCTGTCGTTCAGCTCTGCCATGCCAGCATCATGTTGACTGCGCAGCTGAGAAATCACCTCGGAGGCAGACTGCTCGGAATCCAAATTGCACTGCTGCAGAAGCCCTAGAAAAGCCTCTTTCAGCCTTGTCTGCGAGTCGGCCGCATGACTTTCGGCGGACTCCAGAAGCCGATCGGCATATTCATTGGCTTCCTGCTCGAGATACCCTGCTCGCGCAGCCGTTTGGGCACCTTTCTCTGAAAACACATCTGTGAGTCGTGAGAGGCTATCAGAAAGGCTGGTCTTCACCGAGCCGATATAACTGACGAAAGCACTGAACAGACGATTCTTAATCTCATTTTCTTGCTCCTCTTCCTGTTGCAGAGATTCCTCCACCTTTTCAGACACACCCTGAACTGAAGACATGCCTTCGGTCTTGAGTTGCTCAAGGGCGAAAAGCCCCTGCTTGTGCAAATCGCTCTTGACACGCTCGTTATGGCGCCTGAACTGCTCCTCGCAATCGAAAGAGAGATCCTTGATTCCGAACTCAGTCGAATCCTTTAATTGCTTGATCGACTCGCTGAACTTTTTAGCAAGAAGACCCAGGCTCTCGACAAGACGCCCGATGTACTGCTGGTTATCCTCAATTTCCAGGCGTACGGTCTTTTCCACCCGCTCCAGCCCCTGGCTCAGGCAGGAGCGTATCTCTGCCTCCAGTTGTTGCGAGGACTCTTCGAGATCTTTGAGCGACTCGGGCTCACTGCTGGATTTCTCTTCAAAATGCGCGTCGCAGGTGGCGGACAGGCTGGATTTCTGAGACTTCTCCAGATCCTCGAGCCGCGCCGAGCCGGCATCATATATATCCTGCAGACTCTTGCCCGACACGTTCATCTGATTGCTCTCCGTTTCACCGTGTTTCTCAATCGCCCCCGAAAGAAAGCATGGCCTTGCGGTAAGCAATCACTGTCAGCGCTGCGTCCTGCCCGGCTTTCTCGATATGGCTGAGCTGGTTTTCGAGTTCCAGCATTTCCTTTTGAAATTCTCTCATTGTTCGCTCTATATCTTTCTGCATCAGGCGGCTTTCACGCTCCAACAATTCAATGGCCGCAGAACGCGCGCTTTCCACTCGCTGATGGAAACCATCAGTCGATCTCAAGAATTCCGACTCCAGCTGCTCGGCGGCATGTTTGACGGAATCAATAAGACTGGCACCCCAGCGTCTCAAATGAGACTGCATCTGATCGCGCATCTTTTGCGCCTTGTGCTGCCTGGCGACATTGCTGTTGCGCCTGTCATTGGAGTGCTCCGATACAACTGTTTCCAGGCGCTTTATGATGGACTGAAATTGATCCAGATACTCTCTTTCGAGATCTTTCATTGCTGCTTCCAGCTCGCCGCGCGTGGCTTCGATTCTTTCGTGAGCTTGTCTCGATAGCCCGCCAATCTCATTTCTTGCCTGAGTGCCCACTGCCGACAGTTTGCTTTCATAAGCTTCTTTCAGGACGCAGCTCAAGCTGGAAAGAGAAGAGTCCAGAGATTCACACAGTTCGGACACCTGCGCCTTCCATTGTTCGCTCACACCCTGGATCTTTTCCCGTCCGTCTGAGGCGGAGGTCTCCAGCATGCGCTGACAATCTTCCGCTTTCTGTTCTATCTGGGCTGCAGCCCGGGACGAAAGCTCGTCGATATCGCTGCTTGCTCCTTCGGATTTGCTCTTGAGCTTACCGTCATACTCATCAAGTTGCCCCGCTATGGACCCTCTGGCCTTGTGCATCTCATCGAGCAACAATTCTTCGAGCTGCCGCACTTTATCAGAAAGAGCGTGTCTGGCAGAGGACTCGGCGCCTGAGATACTTTCATTACCCTGGCGCAGCAATTCCTCTAGCCGGGCCACGGAGGTCTGACTTGCGCTGCGCACTTGCTCCTCTGGCTGCCGCAAATAAGATTTGAGCTCGGTCATCTGCCCGTCGATAAAGCTCTCAATGCGGCGTTCCGTCTGCATGGCATGAGAGTTGAGCGCAGAGCGCACCTTGCGCCCGGCGGACTGTATCGTTTCTAGCTCGGCTCTCTCTGCATCCATCAAGCGCTTGACGATGAGATTCTTGTTGTGACCGAGCTCTTCCAGGTTGGACTTGATCGTCCACTCCAGGCGCTTATTGACAGCCTTCAATTCTTCGTCCAGCGATTTCTGAACGGACTCGTTGAAAGATGTGAGCTGCTCGGTGAAGTTAGTAACCGATTTTTCAAGTTCAGCGCTGGCTTTGGCCAGTGCCTCGAGCATCAACTTGGCGGTCGAATCAAAATTTTCTGCTGATTGTGGTGCTCGTGACGACATATAACTCTTGGCTTCTCCGAACCGAGACAACTGCGGCGACCATTTCCGTTATGCCACCGTCAGGGTATTTTTCATCTTCCGCCGCCAAGGACTTTTGAAGAGGTGATCTGTTTGCCCCATCCGGTAGCTTCATCTTTGCCAGAGCCAGCCTATCCGCCCGGCAAGATGCCCCGTTAAGTAAAGCAGATAAAGCACCGACGTGTCGAAGCTGTCCGTCCGATAAAGGACTACTTGACGCGCCCGAGCGCGCTGCGTTTGGAGCCGGGGCGCACACCATTGCGTGATTTCTCAGGTTTGGCGGTCTTCTGGGAATTCTTGAAGGCAATGGCGAAGACCTCGTCAAGATGTGCCACCGGGATTAGTTCCAGCTTCTCGCTTACGTAATCGGGAACATCCTGAAGATCCTTTACGTTGCCTCTTGGGAAGATGACAGTCTTGATGCCGGCGCGCAAGGCAGCCAGCACCTTTTCCTTCAATCCCCCGATCGAAAGAACCCGCCCGCGCAATGTCACTTCCCCTGTCATAGCCAGGCTGGCTTTGACAGGCCGCCGGGAAATGGCTGAAAAAAGGGCAACTGTCATAGCCACACCGGCCGAGGGCCCATCTTTGGGTATGGCTCCTTCTGGAATATGTATATGGATGTCCAGGTTGTCCATGAAGCTGTTGTCTTTGAGACCGAGTCTCTCGGCATTACTGCGAATATAGCTGAACCCGGCCTGGGCCGATTCCTTCATCACATCACCGAGCTGTCCAGTCAACTGCAGCTTGCCCTTGCCCGGCATCGTATTCACTTCGATCGACAGCGTCTCGCCGCCTGTTTCAGTCCAGGCCAGTCCAGTGACAATGCCAACCTGCGGCCCGTGGGCTTCCGCCTCGCGCAAAATGCGAGCCGGGCCCAGAAATCGCGGGATCATTTGCGGTGTCACTCTGACGGATGTCTCTTCTTTTTTGACAATCTGCGTGGCCACTTTGCGGCAGATTGTGGCTATCGAGCGCTCCAAATTGCGCACTCCCGCCTCACGCGTGTATTCCTGAATAACTTTGCGGATAACAGGAGCGGGAAGCTTGAGCTGCTTGGCAGTCAGCCCGTGCCGCTCCAGTGTCTTGGGAATGATGTGGTGCTCGGCTATGGATACCTTGTCCTCCTCGGTATAGCCGGACAACTGGATTACTTCCAGCCGGTCGAGCAGGGGTCTGGGCACATAATCAAGAGCATTGGCCGTGGCGACGAAGAAGACTTCCTTCAAACTGAAAGGCGCGTCCAGATAATGATCAGTGAAATTGTCATTTTGATCCGGGTCCAGCACCTCGAGCATGGCGGCTGTCGGATCGCCCATGTAACTGCGCGTCATCTTCTCGATCTCATCGAGCAGCAAGACCGGGTTCTTCGTTCCCGCTTGCTTGATGGCCTGAATGATCCGTCCAGGCATGGCGCCGATATAGGTTCTGCGGTGCCCGCGGATTTCCGCCTCGTCGTTGATGCCACCGAGTGAGATACGGGCAAATTTGCGATTCATGGAGCGAGCAATAGACTTTGCCAGACTTGTCTTGCCTACACCGGGCGGCCCGACCAGGCACAAAATAGTGCCCATGGGATGCTTGGAAAGTTGCTTGACAGCGAGATATTCCAGGATGCGCTCTTTGATTTTCTCCAACCCGTAATGGTCTTCGGTGAGAATCTCCTCTGCGTGAGCGAGATCCAGTACATCGCGCGAACGTTTCGCCCAGGGCAAACTGACGAGCGTATCCAGATACGTCCTGATGACGGCAGCCTCTGCTGTCTGCGGCATCATCTTTTCCAGGCGTTGCAGCTCCTTGACGGCTCGCTCGAGAGCAATGCCGGTAATTTTAGCCTTGTGAATTTTCTGCCTGTATTCGGCGATTTCTCCGACCTGCTCGCCATCTGCATTCAGCTCTTCTTGAATAATGCGCATTTTTTCGCGCAAGTAATATTCACGCTGGGTTTTCTCCAGATTGAAACGGACGCGATCGTGAATCTGCTGCTCCAGATAAGCCAGCTCGAGTTCGCGTGACAGCAGTTGACCGACATACTCCAGGCGTTCGGTACTATCGATCATTTCCAGACATTTCTGGCGTTCGGCGACATCGAGCCCGAGATAAGTAGCAATTATGTCAGCAAGCCTTCCTGGCTGTCCGATACCGGAGACCGCCAGCAGAGACTCTGGGTTTATCTTCTTGGTGGACTTCACGTACTGCTCGAACTTCTCCACAGAAAGGCGGATCAGCGTCTTTGTGTGCAGATCGTCACGAACGAGCTCCTTGTGCTCCTCCACAGTGGCTGAAAAATGGCTGGCATCCTCAAAGAAATTGGTGAGCGAGACACGACACGACCCTTCAACCAGAACTTTCACCGTGCCGTCAGGCAATTTGAGCATTTGCATGACCTCGGCCAGCGTGCCGATGTCATAAACATCATCCTGCAGAGGCTCTTCGCAATCGGCATCCTTTTGAGCCACCAGCACCACAAGCCGGTCGTCACGCAGAAGGGACTGCTCGAGAGCGGCAATGGACTTAGGGCGGCTCACGAACAGCGGCGTCACCATTTGCGGAAAGACAACAACATCCCTCAACGGGATGAGTGGAAAAACGGTGGTACTTAAGTCCGCCATTGTATTGTCGATTTTGGATGAAGAGGACACGCAGACTCTCTCAGCTCAAGGTATTGTCGAGGCGAGCCTCAAGCAATTTCGCCTTTGAGCTTGGTGGGTAATTCAAGCAACTCTGCCGAAGAGCGCTTTTCGACAAGTTCCTTACTTATATGGCAGACCTTGATATCAGAGCGGGAAGGCACTTCGTACATGATGTCGAGCATGATTTCCTCGACTATGGCCCTCAGAGCCCGGGCACCGGTCTTGCGCTTGATTGCCTCTTCGGCTATCGCATGGACGGCGTCGGGCTCGAAGCGCAGATCCACACCATCGAGAGACAAAAGTTGCTGATACTGTTTGACGATGGCATTCTTCGGCTCGATAAGGATACGTACCAGCGCTTCCACATCGAGAGCTTCAAGCACGGCGAGCACCGGCATCCGTCCGACAAATTCCGGTATCAGCCCGAATTTGAGAAGATCGTCAGGGCTGACTTCCTTGAGAATCTTGCTGGCCCTTTGCTCGCGCTCCCAGGCCGTGAGCGGCGCCTGCGAGCCGAAACCGATACTGCGATTGGAGGAAATGCGCGACTCGACAATTTTCTCCAGACCGACAAAAGCCCCACCGCAAATGAAAAGGATGTTCTGGGTATTGATTTGAATAAATTCCTGGTGCGGGTGCTTGCGCCCTCCCTGGGGAGGAACATTGGCCACAGTCCCCTCAATCATCTTGAGAAGGGCTTGCTGTACGCCTTCACCACTCACATCCCGGGTGATGCTCGTGTTTTCCGACTTGCGCGAGATCTTGTCAATCTCGTCGATGTAGATGATGCCGCGCTCAGCCTTCTTGATGTCGTAATCCGCCGCCTGGTAAAGCCTGAGCAGAATATTCTCGACATCCTCGCCGACATAGCCGGCTTCAGTCAGAGTGGTGGCATCGGCCACAGCAAAGGGAACATCGAGAAACTTGGCCAGAGTCTGGGCCAGAAGCGTCTTGCCACAGCCGGTCGGACCGATAAGCAGAATATTGGATTTCTGAATCTCGACTTGATCGGATAGCTCGGAATTGTGGTTGATGCGCTTGTAATGATTGTATACGGCCACTGAAAGAATCTTTTTGGGGTCCGTCTGTCCTATGATGTGCTGATCGAGGAAGTTCTTGATTTCCTTTGGCTTTGGCACATCGAGCAATTGCGGCACACCCGATTCAGTCGGAGTGGCGCTCGGACCGCCCTCGAAGAGTTCCTCGTCGAGAATCTCATTGCAAAGATCAACACATTCGTCGCATATGTAGACACCCGGCCCGGCAATCAATTTCTTGACCTGGTCCTGGCTCTTGCCGCAGAACGAACATTTGAGTCGGTTGTCTGATTGCTTGGGCATAGGGTTTACCTGTGGAGTAACGGCAATTCACTAGACAGCAGCAAGCGGAGCTTGCTCCAGACGCACGATTACCTCATCTACAATCCCGTATTCTTTTGCCTCCTGGGCAGTCATGATATTGTCGCGGTCAGTGTCCTTTTCAATTTGCTTGACTGACTGCCCCGTGTGATTAGCCAGCAGCTCATTTAGTTCGCGCTTCATACGGATGATTTCCCGGGCGGCGATTTCGATATCCGTTGCCTGTCCCTGCGCCCCGCCGAGCGGCTGGTGAATGAGGATACGCGAATGCGGCAGAGCCAGTCTCTTGCCCTTTGCTCCAGCTGCAAGCAAGAAAGCACCCATGCTGGCGGCCTGTCCCAGGCAGATAGTCGACACTTCCGAACGGATGTGTTGAATAGTGTCATAGATGGCCATACCCGCGGTCACGGACCCGCCTGGACTGTTGATGTACAGTCGGATGTCTTTTTCCGGATCTTCGCCCTCGAGAAGTAAGAGCTGAGCAACAACAAGATTAGCCACAGTGTCGTCAATCGGCATCCCCAGAAAAACGATGCGCTCTCTCAAAAGACGCGAGAATATATCGAATGCCCTCTCGCCCCTTGCCGTGGTTTCAATAACCGTAGGCGGGTAATAAGCACCGGGAGTTATGCTCCAAAGGTCATATACATCCTGGTAAGAAGGGATTCTGGGAATTGTCATTACTTTCGTTTCTCTCCTGTCACTTTGGCAAAAATAACTTAAGGCAAAGATACCTGGTTATCGTTCTCTGTCAAGGACGCAAGGTCCCCCAGTCAGGAAGCGCTGGCTTCCGCCGCTACCGGCTCGCCAGCCGGTTCTTCCGGCACAAATTCAATAGTTGCCTGCCCGGTAAGGTATTCCACGACCTTACGGGTTAAAGCTTCCTCCATAGCCTGACGTCTGAGCTCATCAAATGCCCTGCGCAATTTTTCGTCACGGGCAACCTGGTCTATCGGTACATTATACCTGGCAACCAGTTCTGCCAGATAGGGAGCGGTTTCCTCCTCCGAAATGGACATGCTCTCAGAACGCACAACGGCGCCCAAAACCAGTGACGTTAAAACTCGCTGCCGAGCTTCTTCCCGCTTTTCCTCCTGGACCTTTTCGAAATCGGGGGATTGCTTGAAAGCTTCCCAGCTCTGCCCGTTTTGCTCGAAATATCTCTCCAGATGAGCCATGAGCAGGTCACGCTCCCGGTCAATCATGGTCTGGGGGATGTCGACCTGGGCAATGGCTACGGCAGCGTCCACTACTATGCGCTGCACCCGGGTCTCATTCTCCTGCTTCACTTCTTCTTCCAGGCGCTGACTCAAGGTTTCTTTGAGAGCATCGAGCGACTCCTGCCCGAGGGCTTTCGCCAGCTCATCATTGCACTCAGGAACATTGCGCTCGCGCAATTCTTTGATCTGGACCTGAAAAACTGCATCCTTGCCCGCCAATTCTGGGTTGCGGTAATTATCCGGGAAGCTGGCCTTAACCTCGCAGGCACCCCCCGGCTCCTGTCCGACGAGCTGCTCGCAGAATCCTTCCAGGAAATTGCCTTCCTTGATTTCGAGCAAAAGTCCTTCGGCTTTGCCACCCTCTACGAGCTTTCCTTCAACATGACACTCGAAATCCATCAAAATCGTATCGCCGGCAGCCACAGCTCGCCCACTCACCGCCTGCCAGGAGACCCTGGCTTCAGCCAGACTCTTGAGAGCTTTGTCCATGGCATCTTCCGGCAGTTTCGCCGCGGGGACTTTGACAGCAAGCCCCCTGTAATCCCCAAGAGCGACTTCCGGACGCACTTCAAAGCGGGCGTTCAGCTGCAAAGGCTGACCCAGCTCGAAAACCCAGGAATCTATCTGGGGCTCGGTAATCACATCCAGTTTCTCATCCATAATTACGCGCCCGAGTACCTCAGGGACGAGCTGTTCGAGCGCCTCACGCTTGATGTAATCCACACCAAAGGTCTTCTCGATCATGTTGCGCGGGACTTTCCCGGGACGGAAGCCGGGAATCTTCACACGCTGGCTGAGCTGGCGGCAGGCCACTTCATAGGCTTTCTTTGCCTTGTCGGAATCTATCTCGACTCCCAGCTTGACCACATTAGTGCCTTCCTTCTCCAGGCTGACCTTCATCTTCGTTCCCTCGTTTTTTCCTTTGTTTCTTTATTAATCGCTCCGGCGGCTTCGTCCCTTGCCGCCTCCGCTGTTTACCCGCTCGCTTGACCGGCTCCTCGCCGCTCTCACTCGCTAGCTACCTTCTTTCCCTCGTCTCCGGCGCTTCGGTAGCTTGGGGACATTCCATCCTGACAGCCTTTGCCAACGTGCTTTCGGACGGGAAACCGGCTGCAAGACGGGCGCTGATAAAGGACAGAGGCGATTGTATCACGAAGCCGGGAAGCTGCTGATCAAGGATGAACACAGGTAAGGACGCCGTGTGCGAGCTTCATCTACTTTGCAAAATATAGGCGAGGTGTTCCTTATCTGTTGACGGCTGTCAGGGAGCAGCGATCAGCGGGGGATGATGATCCTGTTGGCGATGATGGCAGCCAGGAAAAGCGCCAGATTGATGGTGAGAAAGATTCCAAGGAGACTGGAGCCGAGCATCAATTGCCAGGTAAGCATCGCTTGCCGGGGAAGAAAGGTAGTAACGATTCCGAAACGATTGGCTACGTACATCATGAGAGCGACGCCGACCAGGGCATCGGCTGCCAGGATGAAGTTGATGCGATGCGCTTCCAGTTGCGGTATCAACAGACAGATCAAAGCAGCAAAGCAACATACAAGAAGGGCCACTGCCGTGGCGCGGTCGCTGTCACGAACTTTTATCTCCTGGTCTTTGGAGACGCTACCGACATAGCGAAGAGCAGCCAGACTGCTCAACCAGCGCGAACGTCTGTTGATTACCGAATCTGCCGCCATCTTCAGCGCATCGGCGTCGGAGCCCGAAGGGGAGCTTACAGCTCCATTTTCCTGCTCGGAAGCTTGATTTGCTGCTTGTCCTTCCTCAGCCATTTGTGATTAAGCCTCCCCATAGCTTGTCTTACCGAAGTATAGCCAAAATAATTTTAAAGAATAGCACTGTCGGTAATATATCAGAGTCAACGCAAGGCAGACACTCAAATCCCGCCCGGGTTTGCCGGCACTCCCTAAAAAGAGTTACCTCGACAGAAGTATATATTCAACAGATTCGCAGACAGAGCCTTGTGCCAAGGAACTGTTATAGGGCGGACAAACGTTTAGCTCTATGCCAGCCAAATCAAGAAACACTGGACAAGAAACAAAAAACAGTCCAACAAAAAAGCCACCTGTCTGGTGGCTTTTTCCAACTATAGAAGCCTGAAAAAAATGGAGCGGGAGACGAGGCTCGAACTCGCGACATCCTCCTTGGCAAGGAGGCATTCTACCACTGAATTACTCCCGCACCACACGAAACACTAATTATAGCGCTGCAGTCCGCAGCGATCAAAATTGATCATACCCTATCGACAAACATTTAACTTATCGAGACGCTGCCGCTTTCAAAGCAGGACGCCTGGACAATCTTTCTTCCACTTCCGAGAGAACGCGCACCACCTGATAGGCATTGTTGGCGTCGGTGCGCGGGCGTTCACCTGTGTTCACGCAGTCAAGGAAGTGCTCGCACTCAAGATGAAGGGGCTCGAGATCCGGATAGGACGGATATTCAACAACCATGCGCCCGGAGCGCGTCAGGCTGTGGAGAGCCAGCTTGTTTTCCACCTGTGTATCATTGAGGACGGCTGTTTTCAAGCTGCCATTCACTGTCAGACGCACGAGCTTCTGCGGATCGATCCAGCTGTTTCTTATTTGGCCGGGCACGGCGCGCCCGGCTCCGCGAAACATCAGGTCCAGGTAAGCCACATCGATCAAAGCATCGCCATGAGTGTCCCAGCCTCCGACCCTGTCCACTTCGGCAGCATCGCAATCGAGCAGGTAACTCATCATGGAGATATCATGTGGAGCCAGATCCCAGAGCACACTCCAGTCGCGCCTGGAAGTGTTGAAATTCATGCGATCGGAGCGAATGAATCTCAACTCGCCAAGCTCTCCCGAGGCAATCAGATCTTTCAAACAGTTGACGGCAGGGTGATAGAGCAACAGGTGCCCGACCATCAGGATCAAATTGCGCTCGGTAGCCAGCTGATCCAGTTCTTCGGCATGTTCGACTGAACGAGCGAGAGGCTTTTCGACATAGACATGCTTGCCAGCAAGCAAGGCACGCTTGGCCACCTCGAAATGGCTGTCGCTGGGCGTGGCTATCACCACGGCTTTCACTTCCGGGTCGCCCAGCACCTTCTCGAGGCAGTCAGTAGTCAAAATAGAGGGATGTTCGCGCCGCACATTCTCCAGCCGCTTCTCATCGACGTCGCAAACAAGCCGCAAGGCCCCCAGATGAGCAAAATTGCGGACCAGGTTTTTGCCCCAGTTCCCGATACCGATTACGGCTACTTTCGCTGACTCCAATTAGACCCCTTAGAAACGGCAACTAGCGTTTTTTGTTGACCGCTTCGCTGAACTCTTTACCAACCCTGAATCCGGGCACTCTCTTGGCCGGAATTTGCAACGGCTCGTTGGTTTTGGGATTCCTTCCCGTACGGGCTTTGCGCTGGCGAGCTTCGAAAGTGCCAAAGCCAACCAGTGTTACTCTTTCGCCTGCGGCGACGCGCTTGACGATGGCGTCCATCATGGCGTTGATGACTTGCTCAGCATCCTTTTTGGTGGTGCCGGCATCTTTTGCTACTACATCTACCAATTCAGCTTTATTCAAAGTGCTTCAACTCCCAGATTCACCGGAATGACCAGAGACTCCACCGTAATGAAGCATTTAGCCATGGAACCATCTGGAGCGACCGGTTCGGCGCAAAGCCTTGCATTGATATGCTAAAGAGATGCATCCGAGTGCTTCCAGTCCTGATTGAAAGGACTTCCACGACTACCTGATGACTACGAATGTGCCCATGCTAGCATAAAGTTCTAGCCTATCAAGCTTTTCAACCAGCTCAGATTTCGAGAAATTACTAATGCTTGCATCCCGCCAACCGATTATCGCTTCGGTCCGCCGAGATGCCTGGGTAGAAGTTGATCTGGGAGCCATCGAGCACAACATCGCCTTGATTGCTTCCTGGCTGAAGCCTGGCACAAAAATCATGGCGGTTGTGAAGAGCGATGCATACGGCCACGGGGCGGTTGGCACAGCCGAAGTGCTGGCTGCCTCCGGAGCCAACTGGTTCGGCGTCGCTTCCGTCGACGAGGGCTGCCAGCTGCGAGGCGCCAGTGTCAAGGAACCAATCTTGTTGCTGAGCCCGTGCCCATCCTGGGCGCTGGCAACCGCCATCGAGTCCGACCTCCAGTTAACCGTTACGTCCGCCTCGCAGATAAAGGACATCGAAGAAGCTGCCCTGCAAACTCAAAAGGTCGCAAGCGTTCATTTGAAGGTCGACACCGGCATGCACAGGCTGGGCGTTGCGCCCTCCAGAGTCCCGGAAACACTGGCTAACCTGCTCGACCGTCCAATGATCAGGCTTGCCGGAGTCTTCAGCCATCTAGCCAAAGCCGACGAGGCAGCAATGACCGCCAGGCAGAACGACTGTTTTCAGGAGATTCTGGCAAAAGTAAGGGAACTCGGGGCAGTCGTCGACCTGGCCCACCTGTCCTCGGGAGATGCCACCAGATTGTTCCCGGAGACACACCATGATATGGTGCGCCCTGGGCTGATCCTCTATGGGCTCGAGCCACGCCAGGTATCGCCGGTGGTGAAGCCAGCCATGTCCGTGCGCGGGCGCATCAACCACATGCAGGACATCGAAGCGGGCGAATCGGTAGGCTACAGCCAGACATGGACGGCTCAACGCCGAAGCCGCATCGCCTCCATCCCCATAGGCTACGGCGACGGCATAGACCGCGGTCTTTCCAACCGTATCTCCGGACTCTTGCACGGCATGAAAGTCCAGCAGATTGGACTCATCAGCATGGACCAGATGCTCTTCGACATCACCGACGTTGAGGAGGCACAGGAAGGCGACGTGGTAACTTTAATCGGTGCCGACACCGGTTGTCACCCGGGAAACATTGATCGCAGATGGACGGCCGAGACGACACTTTATCTTTCTACCTGGGCCAACTTGCTCGATACCGTGACATATGAACTTTGTTGCCGCCTGAGAGCCCGCATGCCTCGCATTTACACTCGCCACATCACCCCCTCCGATCTAAGGCAGTGGGATTCAGAACCAGGTGAAGGAAAGCTTTGAAAGACCTTGGCGTTTTCTGTGGAACTTTCAACCCCATTCACTGGGGACATCTGCTTATGGCTGAATCCGCCCGCGATCAGTTCAACCTTGAGAAAATCCTTCTTGTAACCAGCAAAAACCCGCCGCACAGGCACACGGATCTTCTCGACGGCGAGCTGCGCCACCACCTGGTCGAGTCCGCTGCCTCCGAGAACCCTTTTTTCGAACCCTCACGCCTGGAGCTGGATCGCCAGGGCCCTTCTTACACTGTCGACACATTGCGCCATTTAACCAAGCTTTACGGGGAGACAGTGCGCCTGAATTTGATCATCGGGGAAGACAATGTGCAGTATCTTTGCCAGTGGCACGAATCAGATGAACTCTTCCAGCTCTGCCGCATTCTCGTAGCTCCGAGAGAATCCCGTCCCGAGCCACCCGGGAGCGGATCGTCCAGCGCTAAATCCCTGCTGAGCGACATTGCGCACCTGGAGATGATCCGCTGCCCGCACGTTGACATCTCAAGTTCAGTCATCCGCCAGAGGCTGCGCTCAGGCGCCTCGGTGCTCTACCATGTCCCGGCAGTGGTCAACCAAGTGCTTCTCTCGAACCGTTATTATTTATAGGCAGAAAGGGCTCTCCTGTCCCCCTGACAGAAAAGCCAGCGGCGAGCCAACAGATCCAGAGAGAATCAGAGCCGGAAGCCGGGCTGAACTTTCTCAAATAGGCTTCGCCCGGACAAATAGGAAGAAAGTGACAATGCCTGGAGAAAACGGTGTCCCCGAGGAAATAAACCTGGATTTTGCCCGGCAATGGGTGCTCCCGCGCCTTTCGGAAAAACGTTTCAAGCACGTGGCAGGCGTGGTGGCGACAGCGCGCACTTTGTCCCACAAAGCCGGCGTCAGCACTTTCCTGGCCGAGCTGTCCGGCTGGTTGCATGACGCCAGCAAGGAGATTAAAGACAGGGACCTCGTCGATCTCGCCAGAAAATTCCAGATACCCCTGGACGACATCTTGATAAAGCAAGGACATCTCTTGCACGGTCCGGTAGCCTCTGCCACTGTCAAAGCAGAGCTTGGCATAAGCAATCAAGAAGTTCTTAGTGCCATTGCCGAACATACGCTGGGAGCTGTGCCGATGGCGCCCCTCTCCCAGGTCCTTTATCTGGCGGATTGCCTCGAAGACAGCCGCCCCCGACATTATACTGATCCTATATGGGATGCCCTCGACCTCGATGGTAAATTCGACATGGAAGCGGCCATATACGTAGCCACCAATTGCGGACTGAAGCATCTTATCGAAAGCGGGCGCCCCATTCACCCAAAGACAGTGGAAGTGCGAAATTATTACCTCGACATCGTAAACACTAGATCAAGCACTAGATAAGGTATCGTGCCGTCACAGGGCGCTGCCTCTGGAACTATCAACTGATGCGCCTGAAGACAGCAATTATCTCCATGGTCGGCGGACTGGTCGGAGCCATGCTTCTGGCCAATCAGGCAATGGCGCGTCGGCAGATCATCGAGCCCGCCGATATCCCGGAAAGCGGCATGTATGTTGAGGAGTTTGCCCGCCTGGACACTGCCATGAAGCAGCTCCTGAGCAAATGGCAGATCCCCGGCGCGTCACTGGCACTCGTCAAGGATGGGCAACTGCTCCTGAGCCGAGGCTATGGTTATGCCGATGTGGAAACACTGTCCAGGGTCCAGCCGGAAAGCCTTTTTCGCATTGCCAGCCTCTCTAAGCCAGTCACTGCTGCTTGTGTCCTCATGCTCGTTCAAGAAAAAAAGCTGGCGCTTAATGACAGGCTCAAAGACCTCCTCAAGGACTGGCCGGTTCTTTCTCAGGAAAGCAAAGACCAGCGCATTGACAACATCACCGTCCAGCAACTGCTCGATATGTCTGCAGGGTGGGACAAGCGCCGCAGCGGCGACCCGGTGCTCAAGCCAGTCATCAACACAGCAGCGCGCCGTCTAGGACTTTCTCCGCCGGCAGACTTTCAGGCAACGGCTCGGTTCGTGCTCGGACGTCGCCTGGATTTCCAGCCAGGCGAGAGTTTTTCTTATTGCAACTTCGGCTATGGGCTTCTCGGCAGAATCATCGAGCAACTGAGCGGGCAAGACTACGATCAATATGCTCGTTGCGCTCTGCTCGAGCCTCTGGGCATAAGAGGATTTGCTAAAGGCTTTACGAGCCGCTTTGACCTCTTGCCGGGAGAAGTGACTTATTACGGCTATCCCGGGGAAGGCAAAGTCAGCAACATTTTTCCAGACGAAGAAAAGCGGGTGAGCGCTCCTTACGGCAGGGCCTATCTTGAGGCCGACACTGCCATGTTCGGCTGGATTGCCTGCGCTTCAGACATCGCGCGTTTTGTGGACGCTCTGGTATCGCCCAAGAGGAGCCCGCTCAATGAGGACTTGCGCCAGATTCTGTCCGCTCGTCCTACACTGCCTGTCTGGGCAGGGAAGCGAAACTATTTCGCCATGGGCTTTGATGTGGAGGAGATACCAGGCTCAGGCAAAGTATTGTTCAAGGACGGCAGCCTGCCTGGCAGCCGGGCTTTCGTCGAACAACGTGCCAACGGTCTGACATGGTGTTGCCTTTTCAATTGCCGCCCGAAATGGAGACGCAGCGATCCCTTCGGCAAAGAGGTACGCCAGTCCATCGACAGCTGTCTCAATTCACACGAGAGCCTGAAGCCAAAACAATAGGCTTGCCAGGTAGCCCACTGCTTCCAACCAGGACGCAGGACCAGAGGCATGATTGTCCGGCAGGACTCTCAGCCCACCGGAGAAGATAACTTCGGCAGCGATAATGGCTGTGCTCACCAGATTGGCCGCCGCTGAAGTCAGCCAGACTTTCCTGGCCGGATGTCTCTCCAGAGCCAGAAGCACGACACCTTCCACGAGAATCGAATATGTGCAGAAGAGGGTCAGTCCCCAGGGTCCATTGGAAGTAATGTAAGGACCCAGCCCGAGCATGAGTCCGAGGAAAGAAGCAAAATTCATAAGCAGCGCATCCAGAGCCGACACCGGAAGCGATGCCCATTTCATGCGCCAGAGAACAATGGTCTCAGCCAGAAGAATCGGCAGAAATCGGAAGACATAATATTCAGTCATCAAATCTATCTTGGGAGCAGGACTTGTCCCGGTGAGCAAGGGCTGCCATGCAAAGCCCGAAAAGCCCCATTACCAGTCCCCAGTCCAGATTGAGATTTATTTTCCCTCCGGCAAACTGGGTTTCCACAGGACATATCAAGCCATAAGCCACCAGAATCAGGGACACTGTCAAAAAGAAATATCCAATAGGCAATCGAAGATCGAACATCTTTCACCAGAAAAACAGATTGCAAGCAAGGGTCGCAACAATGATCAAACAGGCAAGCACGGTCGGCTGCTTGTACCAGGGCAGGCCAGATGTATCGCCTTTCGGTCCGGTTCCCCAAACCAGCCCTTGCAATTCGGATTCAGGCTTGGGTCTGGTTATAAAAGAAATGGCAATTGTCGTAAAGAAACAAACACACCAGGCAATCGTGGAGCGCCAGAAATTTCCCGCCATGGGCGAGCAATAGCTTATGACGCCCTGGTTCATCAGGATGAACTGAACCCCAGCTGAGGTCGTACCGCACACGAGTCCCCAGAAGGCCCCCCATGGCGTGGTCCTCCTCCAAAACATGCCCAGAAGGAAAGTGGCGAAAAGAGGCGCATTGAAGAAAGAGAAAATCGTCTGCATGTAGTCCATGATGCTCTGAAAGCTCATAACCAGGTAAGCGGTGGCGATGCTGATTATGATACCAAAAGCAGTGGCAAGCCTGCCTATCCATAGATAGTGCCGGTCGCTCTTGCCTTTTGCAATATAGCTTTGATAAATATCGTAAGTCCAGACAGTATTGAAGGCGGTGATATTGCCGGCCATGCCGGACATGAAGCTGGCGAGCATAGCAGTCAGTCCCACTCCCAGCATGCCAGGTGGATAGAATTTGACGAGCATCAAAGGCAGTGCCTGGTTGTAGGAATAATTGTCGGAATTGCTGCCCAGTTCAGGAATGAGAGCAAGGGCCAGCATACCAGGCAAAATGGTGATAGCCGGGAACAGAACTTTCGGGAATGCGGCAATCAGAGGCGTCCGTTGCGCGGCAGCCAGATTCTCTGCCGCAAGCGCTCTCTGGATAACCAGAAAGTCCGTGCACCAGTACCCGAAAGAGAGCACGAAGCCCAACCCGGAAACAATACCGAGCCAGTCGATACCCATGGGATTGGCTGTTCCGGCCGTTTGCGCCCAGAGATGGCAGAAGCCTTCAGGCAGCCGGAGGGAGAGAGCCTGCCAGCCACCCACGTGCGTTAGCCCGAGCACGGTGAGCGGCAAGAAACCGGCAACAATCAAAAAAAACTGCAAGACCTCATTATATATGGATGATGTAAGCCCGCCCAGAGCCGTGTATGCCAGAACCACGGAAGCCGACACCAGAATCGAGGCGGACATGTCCCAGTTGAGGAGCAGCTTGAAGACAAGCGCCATGGCATACATGTTAATGCCGGACATCAAAATGGTCATGACCGCAAAGGAAAGCGCATTGAAAGCGCGCGTGGGCTCGTTGAAGCGTCTCTTCAAATATTCGGGCACGCTGCGTATTTTGGAGCCGTAGTAGAAAGGCATCATGAACAACGCCAGGAAAAGCATGGCCGGAATAGCACCAATCCAGTAGAAATGGGCAGTCATAGCACCGTATTCGGCACCATTTGCCGCCATCCCCATCACCTCGATGGCGCCCAGATTGGCCGAGATAAATGCCAGCCCGGTAATCCAGCTGGGAATAGATCTGCCGGAGAGGAAGAAGTCTTCGCTGCTTACCATCTGCTTTTTCAGAGCAAAGCCGATGCCCAGAACAAAGCCGAAGTAAAGGAGGATTATCAGATAATCGACAAAGCCGACCTGCCAGTTATCCAAGTGCACCCCTCCTGACAGGCAAGCTTAGAGACAGGAGCAATCACTGTCAATCCTGTGCCCCGGCTCCCCGGCGACCGCAATCCCGCAGGAACCTGACTGCAAAAACAGCTCCAGCCCCTGGCTTGCTGCTGCAAGTGATGGAGCCACCATGAGCCTCGACAATTTGTTTGCACAAATAAAGCCCGAGCCCGACGCCAGGGCGATAGCGGTTGGATTCGGGGCCTTGCGAGAAACGCTGGAAGAGGCGCATTTTCTCTGCATCGGCAATTCCAGGACCGCTATCTTCAACCTGAATGACAATTTGGTCTCCGCAGCTGCCCGCTTTCACCTGGACCACCGCAGAGGCAGGAGAGAATTTCAAAGCATTGTCCAGAAGGTTGAGCAAGACGCGCTTGATTGCTGAAACATCAAGCCAAATCTCACCGACGTCCCCGGCAATCTCTGTCACGAACCCGATGCTCCGGCTCTTTGCAAGCGGAGTCAACTCCTGAATCACCGAGCCGAGCAGAGCACGAATATCGGTCTTCTGGAAAGTCAAGGCATAGGCGCCCTTCTCGTAGCGATATACCTCGAGCAAATCCTGAATCATGACGAGCAAGGAGTCATTGCTGTCTCTCAGCCTGAGCAGCGCATCCGCCTGCTCTTCAAGCAGCAGCCCAGACTGCCCGGAGGCAAGCATCTCCAGCAAGCGATTTGCGCTGAGCAAGGGCGTCTTCAGGTCGTGAGTAAGCGTAGCCATGAAATCTTCCCGCTCTTGCATGATCAGGACCTGTCCGGCGGCCTCTTCGAGCCGCTTGTGCTCGGTGATGTCAATGCAAGCCCCTGTCATTATCTGAGGCTCAAAAGCAGCATCACGTATGACCTTCCCCCGGGTGACGAAATGATGGATGCTTCCATCGGCATAAACAATTCTGTATTCGCCCTCAAACTCAGTCAGCTGGCTCAGGGCAGTTTCCACACCCAACGCTACCCGAGCCCGGTCATCTGGATGAAGGAGCTCCAGAAATTTCTCGTGCGAAGGGACATAAGATTCCTTCTTGACCCCGTACAACTCGTACATGCGCTCGTCCCAGATAACCTGCCCGGACTGGACGTTCAGCGCCCATATGCCTATACCGGAAGCCTGCAGAGCCATCTGCAATCTTTGCTCGTCCAGGCGCGCTTTCTGCTTGGACTCCACAAGCGCCGCTTCAGCCAGTTTACGGTCGGTGATGTTCTCCACCGACCCGATGTGACCGATGAAGCAGCCGTCTTCCTTAAGCGGCGATGCGTGCACTGACAGCCAGACGACATTCCCGCCTGCGCCCACCAGCGGCAACTGAGTGGAGAAATCCAGCTCCTGTGCGACACACCGCAAATAGTGCAAGGTCAACTGAGACAGATCTTGCGAAAAAACCATTTCATCGAAGTTGAACTCAGCGTCTAGCCCCTCTGGCAATCCGGCCATTTTTTTTGCAGCAGGATTAACGTAGATGAGATGGCCTTGCTGGTCAGTGACAAATATCCCCAGCGGAAACGATTCGAACATGGACTGCCAGCGCTTTGCGCCGCCACTAAACAATTGGCAGCCGGCTGCCCCCGGCAAACTCTTCAAGACAAAGTTCTGGGCGTGCTCGACTGCACCTTGCCCGAAAACGCCGCTGCCTCTTTTCAGGGATTCGTCGCGTGCAGCCATTGAAACCTTCTCCGGATACTGTTTTTCTCGGTCGCAGGGTCATCCAGACGCTTGCTTTCCGGTCGACTGCTCTTTATGCAGCGTCGGAAAGAAGACAATTGCCAGCATCTGCGCTTGTTTCAGCACAATAAGGAAGAATTCTACAATCTCAGGTCTTGTCATGAAAGGGGCAGCAGCAACAGTTCAAAAATTTGTCCGGACAAGGGCAGAACCGGCAGCCAGTATATGAGCTTCAATTAATAATAACCGTCGAACTTTTTGCCCTTCCAAGTCGTTACAGAAAAGAGAGCCGCAAACAAGCACTTGCCCCAGATTGCCCTCAGTTCAACAAAAGTGGCGTGGCGGGAGTTCCGATCTCAGCCCCAACTCGGGACTCCCGTAGCCTCAAACACAAAAGACGTCCTGCTGCCTGGCAAAGACGCAAAGAGCCAGCGAAAATTAAGCGAAATCGTCCGGCTGGGACAAGTCGCCGCCGGCGCCGGCATCCTTCTTGCTGCCAAGCAGGCGCAAATTCGTGCCGTGTATGTATGGTCGAACGTGGCGCACACCGCCATCATCTGTCCAGCGGCTGAAGTCCAGGCGTCCTTCCACGCCAATCAAACTGCCTTTGCGCACATATTCACCAGCCACTTCCGCCTGCCGTCCCCAGAGTTCCACATCAAACCAGTCCGTCTCTTTTTCTTTGGTCGGTCTGTTCACAGCCAGGCTGAAAGTGGTCTTGACGCGGCCGGACTCGAAATAACGCATTTCCGGATCCTTGCCAGTGCGACCGACAAGCATCACCACATTCACCATGGCTTTTCCCTCACGCAATCTGCAAACGTCTAAAGAAATTATCCGTCATTTGCAGCCTGGCAAGATTAAGATTGGCACCTGCCAAAAATTCAGTTTCTCAAATAATAGGAAGACTTTATTAGAAACCGTGCTTCTTCGCCCATCGCACCAGATGTGTCGGAGTCTCAAGCTCCAGCTTTTCGGTGAGATGTTCGAGGATCTGGTTGAGATCAAATTCTGAAATGCCCATGCGCTCAGCAGCCTTTGGCAGCCCGCCCCGCTTGGTAATCTGGCGAAGTATATTGCGCTCCTGAGCACTCAGCCGGGTGAGATTGCGCGGCAAAGCCGGCGAAATAATATTGCGCGAGCCCCGCGACACCATCAAAATGGACATGCGGATGAGAGCAGAAGGGTCGCTTTTCAAGACGTAAGCAGCAGCGCCGGCATCGAGAAGATCTTGCACTTCGGAAGCCTTGCTCTGGCTGGCATAAATGACGATCTTGACATTCTTCAGGGCATTGAGCCTCTTGATCAAGTCATAAGTATTCAGCAAGCCAGGTAAGTGCAGATCCAGCAAGACAAGATCCGGCAGCAGCTGTTGCGCTGTCTTGAGCGCCTCATCTGAAGTTTCGGCCTGCCCGACAACCTGGATAACGCCATCGGCAGCCAGGTCTTTCACTGCTGCTTCCCGAGTTGGAATATGGTCGTCAACGATAAGCAGTCGGATCATTTAATAAGACTTTCTCGTTTCCTCTATCCCAACAGAATATCAGGCCGTCGCCGTTGCCGGGCTCAACTGGATATAATTGACCGGTCGGTTCCTTAAGTGAGCGCAAGTCGATGAGATATATTCCAGGTCAAGCTCTGCTTCTTCTGTCTTCGGCTCTTTTGAGTTTCACAGCGCAGGAGGCTCTGTCTGCGCCCGAGACACGGCTTTCCTCCGGCACTGAGCCCATGTTGCTTGCTCAGCGCCCGGATAGCGCCCGGATGATCAAATCCCCTTCCGGGCTTCAATACAAAGACACGATTGCCGGCAACGGTCCTTCACCCCGTCCCGGGCAGACTGTGGTCGTCCACTATACCGGCTGGCTGACAAATGGGACAAAGTTCGACAGCTCGCTCGATGCAGGAAAGCCGTTCAGCTT
>JAHFBI010000450.1 GCA_023250095.1 Candidatus Melainabacteria bacterium | reverse complement strand
GGACCATTATCCGCCATGTTCCAGCGCAAGAGTTCGCGGCGCCATTCCAGATCGGCCTGAGCTTCTTTAAGCAGGCTGGCCAGCCCCTGATAATCGGCAAAAGAGAGGTCGATAGCTACGCCAAGATCAAAAGTGAGTTTGACCCGTTCGTAGTTTGGCGTACAGGCCATGCAAACCATGTGGTCAGGCCCGCAGATTTCGAAGATCCTGTTTTCATCACATTGAATTGGATCTTTCTGCCAGTTGAGATATTCCAGAAACTCCTCATCTTCGAGGCTCTGCTGCACCAGAAGCACAAGTGCCTGATATTGCGTCTGGTTCAAATAAACGGTCACTTCCTGGCGTCTCAAATCAAGGGCGACTTCACCGTTTTCTTTGTCAAGATAAAGATCGGCAAAGGCGTTGGCGAAGCTGATTTGATACGTGGTACTGGTCTTCATGAATTCACTGTCCTCAAAACAAAAATCATGCCTGCCCGAGCCATTTGGCTACGTCTCTGGCATGGTATGTGATTATCAGATCCGCACCAGCGCGGACAATGCCGGTCAGGCACTCAAGCACGACTCTTCTCTCGTCAATCCAACCGTTGGCCGCGGCCGCTTTGACCATGGAATACTCTCCCGACACATTATATGCCGCAATCGGATGTTTAATAATCCCCCTTGCCCGGCTGATGATGTCGAGATAAGGAAGTGCCGGCTTGACCATGACTATGTCGGCCCCTTCTTCTATATCCAGCTCAATTTCGCGCAAAGCTTCACGAGCATTGGCCGGATCCATTTGATATGTGGTGCGGTCCCCGAACTGAGGCGCTGACTGAGCAGCTTCCCGAAACGGTCCGTAGAAAGCCGAAGCGAATTTAGCGCTGTAAGCCATGAGCGGCACATCGGTAAAGTTCGCACCATCGAGAGCCTGCCGAAGAGCGGCAATCCGTCCGTCCATCATGTCCGAAGGGGCAATAATATCCGCCCCGGCCTCGGCTTGCGAGACTGCCGTCCGGGCTAGAATTTCCAGGCTTTGATCGTTGAGAATCCTGCCACCTTCAATGATGCCGCAATGACCGTGATCCATGTATTCGCAAAGACAGGTATCGCCCACGACGAGCAGGTCAGGGAAGCGCTCTTTTATAGCGCGCGTCGCCTTCTGCACGATGCCCTGCTCGCTCCACGCGCCGGAAGCCTGAGCGTCTTTGCTCTCCGGAATGCCGAAGAGGATCACGGCACCTATTGAAGAGGCAGCCACTTGCTCGACTTCTTTCAGCATCTCGTCGATGCTTTGCTGATGGATTCCCGGCATGGCCGAGATTGGCTTCCTGATTCCCTTGCCTTCCACAACAAACAGCGGGTAAATGAGCTTCTCCGGACGAATGTGCGTTTCACGCACCAAAGACCTCATGACTGCATTTGCTCGCAGCCGCCGCATGCGCACCGCCATTCCGGTGCCGCTGCTGCTTTGAGCCAGCGGAGACTGCCTTGGCGTTTTCGTGGTCACTGTGGACATGGTTTTCTCCGTTAGGACCGTTGTGCTCAGCTCCGGCAACATCGACTGCTGAGGCCGTTCACATTTGCCTCTGCTCCGTGAGAGGCTATTTCCCGGCAGCAACCCAAGCTTGCGGGCAGATCAACTCGTCTTCCTGTCTGAAGGCTGAAGCCGAATATCCATACTATATCTTCGAACCGCTCAAAACTGGCGTCGTGACGCGGATTCTGGAACATAATTAATCGGTAGGAAGCGCTCCAGGCACGCCGGCAAACAAGTTGTCGAGTTGTGTAAACTGGAGCTCAATGTAATTCTGGCAGACATGCTCAGTACTATCCTCGATAGTGTTGCCGACTTCCCGGATGACAACTCGCACAGACAGGCTACTGCCCGGTGTCCCTAATCTCCAGACGCCGCCAGACGAGCAACGGCAATTCACGTTTTTCCCTGATAACATCAGGGTATGAACTGAAAATAGAGACAAGTCAACAAAAATTACGAAAGGGAGTCCTGTCCTAAGGCGGAAGAAAACGTGTTCACAGTCGTAACAGGTGAAATATCGCAGACCGACGGCTTGCGAGAAGCCTTCGAACTCGTCATGCTGTCCAAAGATGTGCAAAACGGTCTGCTGCGTATCGTCTCCAAAGATGTAAGCGGTCGCTTCGGTATCTTTTGCGGGCGCTTCATCACCGGGGCGCACGTAGCTGCAACCGGCGAGTCCGGCTTCGACGCTGTCAAAAGACTTTTGTCCGTGAGGCAGGGTATGTTTGCCTTTTTAGAAGCCAAGGACGAGCAAATTACCGAGCTCAAGCAATCACTGGGCGTGGACATAAGCAATTTGCTTGAATGGATGCCTGCCGACGCCAGCAAGAAGGGCAAGCCGTCGCTGGAAGAGGCGCTGGAAGACATCATTCAGCGCGGTGAAAACGTTTTCGTATCCGGGGATTTGCTGGTGGAGCCCGACTTCGGCACTACACTGGCGATGGCCGATGCCGCTGACGCCACACTTGACTCACACCCCCCTGTTGCCAAGGCAGCCGTCCTGGTGTCTGAAGCAAAAACGGAACTGGTCCCTTCTGCGCCGAAAACGGAGCTGACGCCCTCGACAGCAAAAAATGAGCTTGCCGCCCCAGGGGAGCTTCCCGAGAGCAAAGGCAAAGAAGCGGCAGCAGGGCAAAGCCCAAGCCAGACAGAAACCCGACCCAGCCATCTCGATTCAGCCCCGGAAGATACATCCCTCCCCCCGGACTCCGATGCCAATGCCGAGCCCCAAACCCCGGCTCCTGAATCCTTCAGCCCCCCTGCCTCCGATGCCAATGCCGAGCCCCAAAGCCCAGCTCCTGAATCTTTCAGCCCCCCTGCCTCCGATGCAAATGCCGAGTCCCAAACCCCGGCTCCTGAATCTTTCAGCCCCCCTGCCTCCGATGCCAATGCCGAGCCCCAAACCCCAGCTCCTGAATCCTCCAGCCCC
>JAHFBI010000449.1 GCA_023250095.1 Candidatus Melainabacteria bacterium | reverse complement strand
TTGAGCCACCGCCGGCTGAGAAGCGAATGTCCTTTCGGCAACCTTTCCGGCAGCCCCTAAGGTTTCCACTTTGCCGTTGAAGTCTACAGAAAGGCTTCCTCCATTGCCGGCTCTGACGCGCAGACCCTGCGGATCTTCATAATCCCGGCGTTCACCCTGCTCTAGATAACCGGTGTAAAGACTTTCGCCATTGCTCATGGCCTTAACCTCCACCCATACGTGCTGGGTGGCGGAAAGCGATATCTTGTTGCTCTTGTCGTTTGAAGGCGCTTGTGTCGTGGTGCTTGTAGACTGGGGCGGCGGAGCCGTGTTGTCGCTCTGGGGAAGACGGTATCTGGCTGCCGATTCTTTAAGCGAGACTAAAGTCGGGTCAGGCTGGTTGGCTACGTAATTGGACTGGACATACCAGGCGATGATGGAGAGAACTCCGACGATAATCAGGGCATTGAAAGCCCAGAGCTTGTACGTCGGAGGGCTGCGATCGACGCGGGTGTGACGCAAATATTCCGGCGTCGTGTAAACCGGCGGCGGAGCATGGTGCTTGCCATTGTTTTTGTTAAGTCCGTTAGCCTCATCGGCGACTTTGCGGTATTCATCTGAGAGCGTCTGCCCGTCGAGACCAATGCACTCTGCATACCGTTTGATGAAGCCTGCTACATAGACCGGCTCCGGTAGATCATCGTTCTGACCGCCGTCAATGGCTTGAAGATGATTGATCGGTATCTTGGTGCGCTCGTATATCTGCCTGAGCGTGAGCCCCTGAGCTTCGCGCGCTGCTTTCAATTTCGGACCGATTACTTCCAGGGTCATAGCCACTTGCAGAGCAGACGGTGAGGACGAGGAGAGGCGGGCAGAGTTTTTATGGTTGTTCACTGGTTAAAAGGGAGATTTCCGCATTTGTCAGATATCGCCATGTGCCGGCGGCTATCTGACCCAATTGTAACCTACCAATGGACAGGCGCACCAAGCGGAGGACCCTGTAACCAAGATATGCAAACATGCGCCTGATTTGCCTGTTCCGCCCCTCGACAAGGGTCAGGTCGACTTCGCTGTAAGAATCATTGCGGCTGACCAGCTTTACTTTTGCCGGCAGGGTCTGCCCATCTTCAAGCGGAATGCCTGTCTTCAGGCATCTGAGATCTCTGTCATCCAGGCAGCCGCTGACAATCACCCGGTAAAGCTTGGGCAGGTGATGCACCGGATGGGTCAGTTTCTGTGTGAGCCGCCCATCATTGGTAAGAATGAGCAGACCTTCGGAATACATGTCCAGCCTGCCGACCGGGCGTAAATGTGAAAGGTGCCCAGGCAGCAAGTCCATTACAGTCTGCCGTCCGGCTTCATCGGACATGGTCGTGACGAAACCGGGTGGTTTGTGGAGGAGCACATATTGACATTTTTTGAAAGAAACTGGCTGCCCATCTATGCATAGTGTGTCGCATGCAGGATCGACCAGCAATGCAAAATTGGCAACGGCTTCACCATTAACGGAAACACGCCCTTCGGCAATCAAATTGTCAGCTTTCCGGCGCGAGCACAGTCCGGTTTTGGCAATTGCCTGGTTCAACCGGAGTCTGGAGTCACATGAGTCACCTGCCACAGAATCTGGTCTAGTTGATGTCGTCGTGAACCGAGACTTTGGCTGTGCTGCCGGTTAGATCCTGGAGTTTGGCGGTCAGCTGGTCTCTTGTCTCTTGAACGTGGGTCTGGGCCTGTTTAAGCACCGCATCGCTCTTGTGTTGGAAATCCTGAAGCGCCTGGTCAGTGCGATCCTTCAGGTCGGACAAGGTAGAGCTGGCTTGCTTGTAGAGTTCGTCGGAGGAGTTGGAAATCTGCTTGCGCAGTTCGGCTCCGGATTTGGGCGCCCAGAGAATTCCGAAAAGGAACCCCAGAAGACCCCCGACACACAACCCTTCGAAAAATCTATGGCTTGAGTTCATGCTGCTCTCCTCTATCCATGGTGATTTGTTTGCTTTCCTGCCCTGTCCCATTGTTGCTGTTTTTGCCCGTGAGATAAGCTCTAAAACCAGCGATGAGACCGACCCCCCAGACCGTGGAGGCTTTTTGCGCCTGTCCGACGACGCCAGTCAGAGATCCGGCCACGTCCTCGACTTTATGCCCAACTTCATTGACTCTGGCAGCAGTGACGCTGCGTATTTGGTTGACGCCGTCCATGACTTCCCTCAGTTCGGCAAGTGTGGGGGCTACTTCGTCGTCGAGAGTCTTGGCCAGTCTCTCGACAGCTCCGAGGGTTTCTTTCCCTTGCATTAAAAGTGGTACGGCATTTACGACCAGGAGGAAAGTGGAGATGGCAAAAAGCATTAGGGCAACGACAACAGCAACGTTGATCGCAAATGTCGTGTCCACGTTTCAGTCCTTTATCTAGCGGTATTGAAAAGGCAATACGGATGAGCTACCAAGTTCCAGTTCTTCGCGCTTCTTGGCTGCCGCCAGTTTGCCTGCCGCTACTGCTCGCTTCAGACGCATGGTCTGCTCTTCCACGACCAGTTGCAGATAATTTACGCCGGAGGCATAAAGATCCAGCGAATCGTCCACAAGCTCACTTACGCGATCCGGCACGTCCTTTGCCGTTTCTTTCAACTTTCCACGGATCTCGGAACCGGATCTAGGCGTGGTCAGGAAAGCCAGAGCTGCTCCACCCAGGGCTCCGAGGAATAAACCGATAAACCAGGCACCGATGCCGGAAGATCCGGAATCCTGTCCTGCCATCGCATCAGAGTTATTACCCATCAACAGCTCTCCGATCAATTGCGTTCAGTGTACTCGGGGCAAAACACTCTCCGACAAATCAAGCTTTCTGCGCCGAATATGCTTGCCAGCTTGGAGTATAGCACCATTGGCGCCATAAACGACAATTATGGGCAGTTTCTCAAGCCTTCCCGGCTGCCTGGCAATCAGGCGGTGGGCAGGTTTCTACTTGGCGACGGCCGTTTTGTCGATAGCAGCAAAGT
>JAHFBI010000162.1 GCA_023250095.1 Candidatus Melainabacteria bacterium | reverse complement strand
AATTCCCTCGTTTTATTAAAGCTGCCCTCTCCTTCAAGTTTGACGAGAAGAAAGAGCCGCGCATCAATGCTCAGCTTGGTTTCAATAGCCTGACGATCGAAGCTTTCACGGAAGTGGGACTCGTGAGGCCGGCCCGGGACGCCGTGGCGCAAGATAATCTTCTTGTTGCCAGTTCTGAGGAACTGAAAGAATACGGTTTCGAGAGATTCTCGGCGTTTGCTGCTGTCGACAGCGTGATTTATGTTCCGCTGTGTTGTCAGAACCGGCCGATTGCTCTGTTTGCTCTTCCATTTTGCGGCAGTCAGGAAGAGAGCACCAGGGTGTCGCGCGCCTTGAAGAAAGTGGCTGAAATTGTCTCCAAGACACTTTACCGCGTCGTCATGTACGAGCAGGAGTTCAAGGCTAACAGGACCGACCCCCTGACAGGACTTTCCAATCGTAAATATCTCGGCGACTTGATGAAAGAAGTGTTTGAAGTAATCTCCGAGGCGCCCGAATCCAAGTGCGTTTCCTTCTTGCTTGTAGAAGGAGATAATTTCATCGCTCTCAACAACAAATACGGGCGCCAATACGGCGACGATATGATCAGAGAGTTCTCTCAGGCAGTGCGCAAGACGGTGCGCTTGCGCGATCCTGTGGTTACCGGCGGCTATGGCGACCATATGATCCGGTATGGTGCAGCACAGTTTTTGCTTGTGATGGAAGACATTGATGCTGAGAAAGGTCTCGTTATCGCCGAGCGTGTCAGGAAGACGATTGAGAAGAAAGAGGACTGGCCGGGTGGATTGCCTGCCTGGAGTACATCCATCGGCGTTTCCACTTATCCTGATGATGGCACCACCGGCGAAGCAATGATGCTCAGCTCCGAGACGGCTCTGTCCTTTCTCAAAGAGCACAAGGAACAGAACAAAATCATTCATTGCGGGCAAATTCCCCGGGCTTACAAGTCCAAGAAACAGGGAGCGACCATGGGCGGCACCCTGGAGGTTTTCGAGCCAGGAGCCCTCTTGCAGTCGCTGTACAATGCTCAAAAAAGCGGCATACTCGAAGTCGGGCGGCCGGACGGCTTGAAATTGTGGGCGTTCATCGAGAACGGCAAACCGGTGAAGGCGCGCCTGGGGAAATTTGGAGGAGATGCTGCTCTTGTGGAATTTCTGACGCTTTTCGAGGAGGGCTCCTTCACTTTCAAGGAGCATGGCGATCTCGGCAAGGACGATCTCGAGGATATGGCCAGGATGGGCGAGGGCTTTGACGTGAAACGCAGCCTGGAGCGCGATATGCTCGATGGGGCGCTGGCGCGCGATCATATGCATGCCGCTCGTATTGCCGTGCCGCGCCTGAACCTTTTTGCCTCGCGCGTTTGCGATGCCGAGGGCAAGGAAAAGCTGGACTCTCTCAAGAGTCTTCCCGACCCGCCCTCAGCCGAGGAGCTTTCCTGTATGAGCGAGATCTGGAGACTGGCATCAGGATCCACAACTTTGCAGGACATATTTCAAAAGATGGATACAACACCAACTCATCGCATCTGGCGTTGCGCGGCTTTGATGCTCGAGCACCAGCTCTTGAAGCTTTCGTCCATCCGCCTGTATGCAGTATCTTAAGCGCGCGAGATGGCAGCGCCCCATCTCATCGCCACATTCGGGGGCACTGAAAAGTGAAAGCGAGCTTTTGAGATGACGGCGGGAGACAATGACGGCGGCGAAGGCAAAGCCAGCCGTTCATCACTGATAATTGCGGTGTTGTTTGCCGTTGTGGCTCCGATTATTCCTATCGTCATGATTGTGGCTTCACAGCTTTCCTTCGGGCAGGTAAACGATCTTCCGCAATATTTTGCTGCCGGCAAGCTGATAGTTGAGGGCAAGGGAGCTCTGGTATACAGCCTGAGGGATCTTTTCGCTGCTGAGCAGCACTGGTTTCCATCTCTGGGGGAGCGCGGCATCGGACTCTTTCTTGCGCCGTGCGGTTTGCCTTTCCTTGTGCCGGTGTCCTTTCTGCCAGTGTCGGCTGCACCTGCGGTCTGGACGTTAGCTCTGGCGGGCTCGCTCATCGGCGGCCTTCTGGTTGTGAGGAGATTGTTCGGCTTGAGCCTGACTGGCATGTTATGGTTGTTTGCCGTAGTATCTCTTTGCGGCCCGGCTTATGAGTCGCTGCGTATCGGGCAGCCGGCGCCTTTTCTCTTTCTGGCGCTGGCTGCCGCTCTCGTCGCATGGAGGGATGGCAGGACCGTCGTCGGCTCCCTCTTTCTGGCTGTGCTGCTCTTGAAGCCACAGGAGCTCTTGCCGTTTATGATTTATGCGGCTGGAGCCAGGCGATACCGCGGCGTTTTGCTCGTCTCTGGCTTTGGCGTTATCCTCAGCTTGCTGGCATTTCTTTTGATCGGTCCGGTCGGCTTTGCCAATTATTTCCAGCTCCTTAGCGATCCGTCCAATCTCTCTTTGATGCAGCCGGAACTCAACCCGACCTGGCGCGGGCAATTGCTCAGGTTGCCGGGACTTCCATCTAGCGTGGCTAACCTTGTCGGCGTTTTTGTTGTGGCCCTCACCTGTGTTTTCCTGTTCGCGCTGGGCCGCAGGATGTCCGGTTGCAAGGACTGGCTTGAGGCAGGCATTATTGTCTCCATGCCGCTGGGGCTTGTCACTGCATTGCACTGCCATATTTACGATCTTCTTTTGATGATACCATCTCTGGTGGCGCTCACGCGCAGCCGCCTGGTAGCCGTGCTGCCATCCTGGCTTACTCTTGTGGGGTTTGCGGCCATGGCGCCATTTTTGCTGCCGTTTTACGTGAATGTTCAGTACAACTATCTGCTCAAAGACGGTGTCGTCAATCCTCATTTCATCGTGCTGGCATTATTGTCAACTTTCCTGAGTGTGCTGGTCTGGCACCGGAGGCAGGATTTTCAATGAGGCAGGAGGCTCTAAGTTGAGGCGTGAATTGAGGATATGATCCAGGGCGTGTTGAGTCTGAAAAACTTCTACGTCTTCGCCGTCGCCATAACGGTGGCGGCGACGGCTGTCGTTTACGGAGTGAACTGGTGGGCGGCTTTGAGTACCCCCTTTTCTCTCAATTACGAAGCTCCGATGCTCTGGGCCAGTGTGCGCCTCTCGCTTTGTCAAAACATTTATCCCATCTCCGCTCTCAGCGCCCAGCCCTGGACAGCCATACTTTATCCGCCGCTTTTCATGCTCCTGGGAGCATTGTTTGTCAAGGCGCTGGGCGTGTCTTATCTGGGGCTGAGACTGGTGAATATGGGCTCGGCAATACTGGCTGCGGTCATGCTTTTCCGCCTGCTCAGGCTCTACGATTGTTCGAAGAGCGTGGCTTTTGCTGCCACGGCGTTTTTCTTGAACTTCATTGTTGTCGCCACCCTGTCTTTCGAGGCCCGTCCGGATTTGCTGGCAGTTGCGCTTGGTGCCTGGATGATGGAGCATTTTTTATGCGCCCTCAAAAAGAAGCCGGCGAACTCCTTGCTCCTGTCGGACTTGAAGGGCGTGCTGGCTTTGTCCGTCCTGTCCTGCCTTGCCAAGCAACAATCCATAGTCTTTGTCCTGGCCATCGTTTGTTTTCTCTTTTCAGGAGGTGCCAGGGCGACGGCAGCGAAATTTCTTGCTGCCTGGATCTCGATTATCGCCGTCATTTTTGCCGGAATCCAGTTGTGGTCGGGCGGATTTCTGGCCAATCTCACTTTGCTTACCTCCGTTCACCCTAAGAGCAAAGTCCTTGCAGACAACTTCCGGGCGCTGGCGACGGACTGGTTCAAAGTCTTTCTCGGGCTTATCATTGCTCCTCTGGGCATACTTGCACACAAAGGAGTCGGCGGCAGAGATTGCCTGCCGCTCATTCTTCTTGCGATATCATTTGCTCTTTTGCTTTATACAATGGCTATTCCGGCCAGCAATATGAATCACCTTATCCCGGCTATGTTCGGTCTGAGCTGGTGGATCGCGCTGAGCCTGCGTTATATGCCCGGCTGGGTGATGGCTCTGGTTGCTTGCGTCTGCGCGGGCAATATGTGGTTCCTCAGCGAATTCGGGCGGCTGGAGCCGCTGCTCTTGCCTTATGCCAGGCAAAGCGCCGCTGTCTTGCAAAAGATGGATCTTAAGGAAAAGCTTGTCCTGACTGACGATCCTTTTATCAACTTTCTTACCGGCTCCAATCCTGCCATGGTTGATTGTGCAACGTTTTTGAACCTGTGGAAGGATACCAGGCCGGACATGGCTGAATTGATTGGCAACATCGAACGCAGACAATATGCTGCGATTATGATTAATTCTGACGACAGCGAGAAGGGCGGCGGGCAGATCTGGTGGCCGCCGCCTGTGGTGCAAGCCATAAAGAAAAACTATGCGCGCAAAGAAGAGCTTCATTGCAGCGGCTGGTTCCTGGACTTGTATTTGCCCGATGGGCAACCCAAAGTTCAGGCTGATCCGCTGCCCTTGAGGTGAAGATAATTCCTGAGGGCTAAGCCGAAGGGGGCATTTGAAGATGAAGCCGAAAGCCAGTGGCAAGAGCGAGTATTATCAATACCAGCAAGCCTATGGCGACCTGATTTCTCGCATATCGGGGCATGCGCGCCGGAAAATGTTTGCTTCGTTCATGCAGGCTGCTCGCCCGACGGCTCTCATGAGTGTGCTCGATGTCGGTGTGACTTCCGATGAGCGCTCCGATTCGAATTTTTTCGAGGGCATGTACCTGCACCCTCAGAAGATAACAGCTGTTGGACTGGAGGATGCCTCCGAGCTTGAGCAAAGATTTCCCGGGCTCACATATGTCAGAGCCGATGCTCTGGATCTGCCTTTTGCCGATCGCAGCTTCGACCTGGCCGTAAGCTTTGCTGTTATCGAGCATGTGGGCAGCAGGGAGCGTCAGAAGAAATTTCTCTCGGAAATCAGTCGCGTCAGCCGGCGTTTTTTCGTGACCACCCCAAATCGCTGGTATCCGATCGAATTTCACACGGTGACGCCATTGCTGCACTGGTTGCCTGCCGGCTGGTTCCGCCAGGTCTTGCGCTTCTTGCACCTTGACTTTTATGCCAGCGAAGACACGCTCAACTTGCTCGATGAAAGGGAGCTGCTTGCATTGCTACCCCAGGGAGTGCAAGTGACCCGGCTGCATTATCGTTTGCTAGGGGCCATATCCAATCTGGTCATTTATGTCGATCAAGAGCCGGAGCAGCCGGATTAGCCGGACCCCAGACCGAAAGCGAAGTCTCAATCGGAGATTTCAATTTGAGAGATCCTGGAATTATTCTGTATACGAGAATCTTGCCATTCTTGTACAGCGGCTCTTTTGCCAGGGCAAATTCTACAGCCCTCAACAAATAAGACAGGTCGGCTCCGTCGCCCACATCAGTCACGAAGAGCTCGGGGACAGTTTTTGCAAGACGCTTTTGCAGGTTTTCTTGCGATGTGAAAAAGTCTTTGCAAACGAGGAAATTGGAGGAGTTCTCGTGACAGATCAAGGGCAGCAGATCGTGACGATTGGCCATTGACGTCATCAGGATGGGGCGGGACACGTTGCCGCTTTCTTTCAGCCAATTGGCCAGGGATTCAAGATCAGTGAATCTTTCCGTGGTGACGAGAATTAAGGGCTTTAGCGCCATGAAAGTGAGCAAGGTGGAGTTGACCACAAAAAGAATCCCCAGTATCTGGTAAGTCAGCTGCTTCCTTTCTCTAACTCCTGCTGCCAGACTGGAGAACTGCAAATATTTGTCCAGCGCCAGTGCCGGCAAGGGCAAAAGAAGTATCATCAGCGGCAGAAGATAACGTTCGGCAAACATCGGTCCGAGCTTCCAGGCCATGAACAGATCGACCAGAAAGCATATCGATGCAAGAGAAAACCAGAGGGCTTGCTCGCATACTCGGTCTGACGCCTTACTCGATCGGGGTCGGGTGGCAAGGGCATAGATCCTCATCACAGCTCCTGAAAGAGCCAGTATAAGTGTGACTGGTCCAAGGTAAAGGCAAAGCATGCCGATTACTTTAGCCAGCCCAGCCAGAGGACCAATATCTTTGCAGTAGGGCGCGCGACAGCCGTTGAAGGAAAGAAAAGCCATTCCGCACTGAAGCTGGCAGCTCACCAGCCAGTAAAGAGGAAAGGTTACGAGCGCTCCGGAAAGAAAGAGCGCTCTTGCTATGTTTCCGCTTTTTGCCAGGTAATAAACAACAAAGCAAGGAATGAGCAGCCAGCTTTCATTGCGTATCATCGTCAGAGCCATGAGTGTCAAGATGCAAGACAGAAAGCCGATTCGATCGCTTAGCGGCTGCCGCCGTGTCGTCAGGTCTTTGCATATGGTTGCTGAGTTTATTGTCAGGAGGACGGCAGTGAGCAAGAAGAAAACATAGGTGCCTTCCGAAAGTGAGCTGGCGCTCAAACCGCAATGGAGCGGCAGGCAAGTAAGAAGGACTGCCGAAAGGCAGGCGGCGAAGATACCGAAAACCGCCCTGACCGCCAGATAGAAGCAAGGAACCGAGAGTGTGCCTGCAACCAGGCTCAAAATGCGCACGGCATAAAGAGGGTTGCCGACAAGCCAGTTGAAGATCCCGCCCAGATAAGTCGCCCCTGGCACCCAGTAGGCGCAAGTTATCCACACCGGTTGTCTCGACCATTCGAAAGATTGCAAAGCGCGCATGAAAGAGTCTGCATAATATTCATTGGTGCGCCTGAGCAGGTAGGCTCTTATCAAGGCTGCAGCCAGAGTGCAGCCGATCAAGAACCAGAGTTCTTTGTGCTTGAATCGACGATCCTGGATCTCAGCTTCCTGCCCTGACATTTTTTCGAGATCCTTTATTGTTTGGACGCAGGCGACAGTCTGGAGATGAAATGCAGGTTGCGCTCGAAGATTAGGGATGAGGGCCAGGCATAAAGGTTGAGGCTGCGCACCAGCCGATCACTTTCGAGCCGGCACTGTCCGAAAAGCCCCTGCCAGGAAGCTTCGGACAAGTAATTGTAAGGCAGATCGATATCGTAAGCGCGGTTGCCTACCCAGTCCATGAAACGCAGGCAGAGCCTGTCCCATGCTGATTGACAGAAATGATCCTTGAGCAGCACGAAATGGCGCGAGACTCTTGCCGCTTCTTGCAACAATTCGAGCTGATTGTCAGTATGATGTAAAACATCGATCAAAAGGGCAAAATCGAAGCTCTTGTCTGCAAAAGGAAGTTTTTTGCCGTCGAAGATCATCACCGGGATGACGGCATCTTTGCGCACAAGCACGTCCACGCCGGTAAATTCGATATTGCCGCGTTTCTCTTCAATCAGCTTGCCGATGGCGCCTGTGCCGCAGCCTATGTCGAGAGCTGTCAGATGCTGGGATTCCGGCAACAGCTCTTGCAGGCACGTGGCCAGCCGGTTTATGCGCCGGCTGGCCACGTGCCTGGCATGCAGCGGGCCGACAATTCCCTTAGCCAGGTTCTCCAGATGATCGCTTCTTTCCATGGTCTGTCCTCAGGCGGAATCACGATTTGTTCGAGTCCCGGCGAACTTCGGCTTTGGTCATGTCCATGGCTGAAATGAATATGGACGAGAAGACGGTGATGAAGCCGACAATGATCATGCTGGCACAAATGGGCGCCAGTCCATATTTGGAAACAGGCAGCAGGACCCATTTTGTGACAAGAAGGGCGATTATGGCCATGCCGCAGGCGATCATTATCATGCCCAGGATAAGTCCTGTCTCCAGCTTAAAATGTTTGTAGAAGTCCGAAAGCAAGCTGTTGTTGTTGTCGAAGCGGCGGCTCCAGGAATAGGTCTTGGCGTGCAGTCCCAGACTGAGAATCTGTACTCCAACGACAGTGAAAATAATGGCGCAGATACCAGTCAAAAAGCCGGCCGATCTTGCCTCCGGCTGAGCTGCCCTGATCAAAAGAGAAAGATGTATGAAACAACCGAGGATGAGCAGTGTGAAGCCGGGCAGCATGAATACTTTGTTGGGTGAATAAAGCAGCATCATACGCAGGCTGCGCCAGCCATCCGAAAATGTGTTCAGCTTGGACTCGCCCTTGCGCGGGGCAAGAGTAATCGGGATCTCGGCAATCTTGAGATTAGCCAGGCGCGCGTTTATAGCCAGCTCCAGGTTGAACTCCATTCCCGGGCTGACAGGTTGGATCAAATCATAAGCCTGGCGGCTGAATGCCCGGAAACCGCAATATACGTCTGAATATTGCGTGCCGAAAAGAAGGTTCAAAATCAGGGTGAGCATCGGGTTGCCGATATAGCGATGGAGCAATGTGATGTGCTCGTCGCCGCCTTTCAGGTAGCGGCTGCCAGTGACGAAATCGTAGCCTTCCTTTTGTAGCTTCTCCAGAAAATCCGGGATCAAGTTGAAGTCGTAAGTGTCGTCGGCATCTCCCATGACTAGAAAGTCGCCGCGAGCTTCGGCGAAGCCTTTATGGTAAGCGCTGCCATAACCGCGCACAGGCTGGTGCACGACCCTGGCACCCATGCTCTGCGCAATTTCCACGGAGCGGTCCGTCGAGCCGTTATCAGCGACGACAATCTCCCCGTTTATGCCTGCCCTGGCAAAAACTTTCTCGATTTTTTCCAGACAGGAAGGTAGCGCTTCCTCTTCATTGAGGCAGGGCATGACCACTGAGACTGTCGGTTTGACTGGACTGCTTTCGGACATACCTTATCTTTCCATCAAAACCGCCGGTTCTTTTCCCAGGACCAGGCTGTCTCGATGATTCTCCTTAAATCATACCCGGGTTTCCAGTTGAGGACCCTACCGGCTTTGCCGGCCTGTGCTACCAGCGCCGGGGGGTCGCCGGCACGGCGCGGCATAAGGCGATAAGGGATGTCTTTGCCTGTCACCTGGCGACACATCTCGATTATCTCCAGCACGGAGGCGCCGCTTGTCGTCCCCAGGTTGATGGCTTGCGTGCCAGCGCCCGCCTCCAGCAAATTGAGCGCCTCGCAATGTGCCTGAGCCAGGTCGCTGACATGAATGTAATCGCGTACGCAGGTGCCGTCTGTCGTGTCGTAGTCATTGCCGTAAACTTCAAGACATTCGCGTTTCCCCAGGGCTGTTTGCAAAGCCAGAGGTATCAAATGAGTCTCCGGGTCGTGGCTCTCGCCGATGAGCCCGCTGTCGTCGGCTCCGGCAGCGTTGAAATAGCGCAACATCACGCAGGACCAGCCAAGCCGGCTTGCCAGTGCCTGCAAGGCTTGCTCTACTATGAGCTTCGTGCGCCCGTATACGTTAACGGGCTCCTGCGGGTGTTCCTCATCAATGGGGCTGTAGCGGGGATTGCCATATGTAGCGCAACTGGAAGAAAAGACAATCTTTCTCACTTGTGTTTCTTCCATGGCCTGGAAAAGATTGAGCGACTGGACAACATTATTCTGGAAGTATTTGAGCGGATTTTGCTCGGATTCTCCGACATAGCAACTGGCGGCGAAATGGACGACCGCTCTGATGGGAAAGCGCTCGAAGACGGATTTCAGAACACCGATGTCGCCTGTGTTCTGATGAAGAAAATAGACAGCAGCCGAGTCCGGAAGTGCTTCCTTGTGTCCCAGTTCCAGATTGTCCACCACGACGAGCGCTGAGCCTGGCGTTCTGCTTAGATAAGTTCTGATGAAATGGCTGCCGATATATCCGGCCCCGCCAGTAACCAGGATCATGACATCGGTGTCCTGTGACTGCCGCTGCAAGATAGGATACTACGTTGGCTCAGCCCTCAGAGTGCAAAGTGTGACCCTCGAAGGTCCCGCGGGCACTTGCGCAAACGAGGGGTTTGGCATGGCCCAGCCCTGATGGCGTTATGCTCATTTGGGCAAGTCGTTATGAGCTGTCCTTGCCCGAAAGCTGCTTAGAAAGCTTGCTCATGTCGGCATGTGTGCGGTGGTATACGCCGATCAAGTATGCCAGCAAGAGAAGGTAGCCAGCCAGGCGGAGGGCATGCCAGAACCACCAGCCGGCATCCCAGAGGTTAGATGACTGGAAGAGCAGTCCGGACACGCCTGACAGGAGGCAGAGGTTGGCGAAGACCAGATAGGATTTGCTATCCGTGCTGTCATAGTCTGCAAGAAGGCGAATCGCTGCCAATAGGTAGAGCAATCCGCCTGCGCTGTTTACAATCCTGGCTATTGTTGTAAATTGTCCCTGGCTCATTGCGGCAGGGAAAAGTTCAGGGCAGGTGAGAAGAAGTAAGGCGACAATGCTGCCTGTCAGCCCGGTGGCAAAGGGCAGGAGCTTGCCGGAGAGGCTGGTTGTCTCGAAGCGTTCAGGCAGCCAGATAAGGGCGAAGATTGCTCCGCCGGCCATTGTCGAGAGGCTGCGTGTCCAGACGAAGGCCGAACCCTGGTGGAGGCAGGCGTGTACAGCATCGAGCAGACCGGACGCTAAAAGAGCGCTGGCTATGATGTTAATTCTGGCGTTGTGCCCCAGGGGTCTTTCGCCGGCAAAGAGCAATGCCGAAACGGTGAGAGCGGTGAGCGCGCCCCAGGCTTCAAGGGCAGCATGCACCGGCTCGTTCACCCAGTACCAGCCAACCAGGAAAAACTGGAGCAAGGAGCTGGCAGTAAGAGGAATGAAAGCTGTGGCCGCCAGAAGGACAATCCACGGATTGATGTGCCAGTGGGAGTCTTGTTGAAGATCTTCCAGAATTCTGCCCATGATAATCACCTTACAAAGTGACAGGCGCCTTCTGGATTCCGGAGCTATATTTGAATCATCGCACAAAATCATTCCAGATATTGTCTTGTGCGGTCTTTTGACCTCCTCGAAGGTCAGATGTGGATTCAATTTTTGCTGGACGTCTTCCTCTTCTTGTCTTTCTTCTTGTGCCAGCCTGTGCTTTCCAGCCGGCGGACAGGGTTCAGGGGGACTCTTGATATTGTGGACTGAAGACTGTGTGTCAGTTCCAAGCAATACCTAGTCTGCGGTTTTCCTTTACTGGCTGTTTTCGGCGGGGTCGTCTTTGTA
>JAHFBI010000161.1:8547-10933 GCA_023250095.1 Candidatus Melainabacteria bacterium | reverse complement strand
GATGAGCAGCAGCAAGCGAGGACTCAATCAGCTACAGGATCTAGCGCTCACGCGCGTGCGCCCGATCTTCTCCTCGCTAGCCGGTGTGTCCGGCGCGCCAGCTTTTGGCGGCAACCAGCGCACGATAGTTATTACTGTCGATCCTGACAGGCTGCGCGCCTATCAGATGTCCGCCGATCAGGTCGTCGCTGCCGTGGCATCCGGCAACGCAATTATTCCCAACGGCGATGTCAGGATAAATGGGCTCGATAGACTTGCTCCAATGAACGCCGTCGTCAAAAATATTCAGGACCTTCAGGCATTGCCAATCCGAACAGGCCACGGTCCGACGGTATTCCTGAGGGACCTGGGCAAGATAGCCGACGCAAGCGACATCATGACAGGCTATGCTCTGGTCAATGGCAGGCGCAATGTGTATATTCCTGTCGTAAAGTTGGGATCCGCCTCGACTCTTGCTGTAGTGCAGGAGGTGAAAGGGGCACTGGATCGCATGCGTCATGCTGTTCCTGAAGATGTGCACATCAATTTCGAGTTCGATCAGTCGGTTTATGTCACGGGCGCCATCGCCAATCTGGTACAGGAAGGCTTGCATGGAGCGCTTTTGACCGGGCTCATGGTTCTGCTCTTTCTCAGGGATATTCGCAGCGCCTTTATTGTTCTGACCAGTATACCCACAGCTATTCTCACGGCCCTGGTTGCGCTCTGGCTTACCGGACAGACCGTGAACATAATGACCCTGGGCGGGCTGGCGCTGGCTATTGGAATTCTCGTCGATGAGGCGACAGTGACAATCGAGAATATTCACACACACCTCAGCTCGGGCGAACCTCTTGCCAGAGCGGTGCTGGCAGCCGGACGCGAGACGATGACGCCGCGCCTGCTGGCAATGCTATCGGTAATCTCTGTATTTGTTCCGTCATTTTTTATGGAGGGCGCCACCAGGTCGCTTTTCGTGCCACTTTCTCTTTCCGTCGGTTTTTCGATGATGGCTTCATATGTTCTTTCCAGCACGCTGGTGCCGGTGATTTCCATCTGGCTCATCAAGCCGAAGCAGGAGACATCAGAGGAACTGTCCGCCAAGGAGAGCCATGGCTTATTTCATAAAGTTCGCAGTCTCTACATCGATCTCTTGAGTCAGCTCATGAAAGCACGCCCCCTTGTAATCGGGGGCTATGCCATCCTGGCGGCTCTCATCATAGTTTCTGTTTATCCTGTCCTCGCCAGCGAGATTTTTCCCACTGTGGACAGCGGGCAGTTTGAAGTTCGCGTTAGAGCCCCCACGGGCACTCGTTTTGAGGTGACGGAAAAGATTGCGCTCAAAGTGCTCGATATCATCAAAGCGCAAGCCGGTCCCGGCAACGTGCTCATCTCCATAGGTTATGTCGGGACGCAGCCGCCTGCCTATGCCCTGAGCAATATTTATCTGTTCACAAGCGGACCGCACGAGGCGGTGTTGACTGTTGCCCTCAATCCTGAGGCTCACATAACTCTGTCTAAGTTCAAGGAGTCGCTGCGGCAGAAAATTCCTCTTGCTCTTCCTGGCACAAAAATCTCTTTCGAAGCCGGCGACATTGTCTCCAAGATCATGAACTTCGGCGCGCCTACCCCGATTGAAGTGGCCATATCCGGGCTGGAGCTCTCGAAAGACAGAGTGTATGCCGACAAGATACTCCGCACCATGTTGCAAATACGCCGTCTGCGCGATGTCGAGTTCGAGCAGCCTCTCGATTATCCGACTGTTTCAGTGAACATCGACAGGGAGCGTGCCGGACAGCTTGGCGTCACTCTTCAAGATGTGGGGCGTTCGCTGGTGGAGGCCACTTCGTCGAGCCGCTGGATCCAACAAAATTACTGGCGCGATCCTTCAACCGGCGTCAGCTATCAGGTGCAGGTACAGCTTCCGCAGTGGCATGTTTCGTCTTTGCAAGATATCGAGAACGTACCTGCTATGCACGAGGGCAACTCGGGCCCGTTTGTGCGCGATGTGGCGTCCGTTTCCTATGGCGTCATGCCAGGCGAAATCGATCACTTGGATCAGCAGCGCCTGATCACTGTTTCGGCGAACATGGAAGGAGACGATCTCGGCCGCGCCGCCGCAGAGGTGGAAGCCGCCATGAAGCGCGTGGGCGCGCCACCGCGCGGGGTATTCGTGAACCTGCGCGGGCAGATCCCCACGATGAGGAAGACTTTCTTTGGCTTGCAGCTGGGCATCCTGCTTGCCATTGTCGTTATCCTGCTCATGCTCACCGCCAATTTTCAGTCCCTGCCACTTGCGTTAGTGGTACTGTCCGTGATACCGGCTATCATTTCCGGGGAGCTTCTCGCGTTGCTCGTCTCACATACCAGTTTGAACGTCCAATCTTTTATGGGTGGCATCATGGCAATT
>JAHFBI010000161.1:0-8537 GCA_023250095.1 Candidatus Melainabacteria bacterium | reverse complement strand
CGAAGATTACCGCATGTCTGGCGAGACTGCGGTGCGCGCTGCTGTCGAGGCCGGCAAAGAACGCTTGCGCCCGGTGTTGATGACCAGCATTGCCATGACGGCTGGAATGATACCTATGGCTCTTTCAGCCGACGCGCAGGCATCACTTGCCCGGGCGGTCATCGGGGGGCTGCTTGTGTCGACGCCGAGCGTGCTTTTGATACTGCCTCTGGTCTTTTCACTTGTTCGCCGGACCTCTGCGCGTGGCTCCGCTTCTCTGCATCCGGAGGACCCCGCGCCTGAAAATCCTCAGGGCAAGCCACAGGGAGAAAGTTGATGTTAGATGTGAGACAGGCGAAAGCTCTGCTGGCGCGAGGCTGGTTCACTCTGGCTGCTTGCGTATTTTTGCTCGAAGCTATGGCTCTTGGCGGTTGTACTAAGAAGGAGGAGCCGGTCTTGCCGGCGGAAGTGATTCCTGATGTGGACACTGTGCCGGCCGGCTGTGCTTTTTTGAAGCGAGAAATAATTCTCCCGGGCGAGATCCTGCCTTACCAGGATGTCCCCGTCTATCCCAAGATTAGCGGCTTCATAGACAAGATCCTGGTGGATCGAGGCTCGATCGTCAAGAAGGGACAATTGCTCGTAAAACTTGTGGCGCCAGAGCTTTCCGCGCAGGAGCAGGAGGCGGAAGCCAGAGCGCTGGAAGCCCGGGGCAAGGTGGAGGAAGCGAAAAAACGCCTGGCGAGCGCGCGAGCTCTGAAGCTTGAGGCGCAGGCAAAAACGGATGCCGATGACGCCACTTACATGAGGCTGAGATCGGCGTCCCTGACGCCTGGCGTGGTGGCGGAAAACGATGTCCATGTGGCGGAAAAGACTGTGGAAGCAGACCGCCAGATGGTGAATTCCCGTCACGAGATGGTCAAAGCAGCGCAAGCGCAGGTGCGCTCGGCAAGTGACAGCGAGGAGGCTGCACTGCAGGCGGTGCACAATGTAAAGGATCTCGAGAGCTATCTCGTGATCACCGCTCCTTACGATGGCGTCATCACTGAGCGCAATATGCACGAAGGCAGCCTGGCATACCCGCCTTCCGGCCCTGGCCTCTATCCGCCCATGCTCAGGATCAAAGAGAATTCCCTGCTGAGAATAGTTATTCCCGTTCCGGAGATAGCTGTCGGCGACGTCCCGGCAGGCTCAAGCATAAACTTTTCCGTCTCGGCCTATCCAGGGAGAATTTTCACAGGCACGGTCGCGCGCATTGCCCATTCACTCGATGTTAAGACGCGCACGATGCCAGTCGAGCTCAACTACTTCAATCCTGGATGGCTCATAGCTCCCGGGATGTTTCCCGAGGTGCGCTGGCCGATGCGTCGCAACTATCCGACGCTCTTCGTGCCGTCCAGCGCTGTTGCCGTCAGCCTGGAGAAGCCGTTTGTGATTCGTGTGCGCAACGGTGTTACGCAGTGGGTGGATGTTAAACGTGGGCAGACGATGGGCAATCGCCAGGAAATCTTCGGGGATCTTGATCCTGAGGATCAGGTTGTCCTCAGGGCCTCCGACGAGATTGGCAATGGCATCAAGGTAAATGTCCATCCGTCCTCCGCCGATTCTACCGATCGCCTTGCCCCCGACGCGCTGGGCGATCCCTCAATTAAGATGCGTCAAACTCGCTAGCAAAGCGTTTTCTGTCCTTTGAAACAAAAGTTCGTCTCACCCATCGCTATGGTTTAGGTGAAAGTCTCGCCGGGTAGTATTCAGGTGTCGGGGCAAACTGCAAAATACATGTTTTTTGAGAAGGCACGAATTTTGTGCGGATAGTTGCGCCGGAAGATTTTTGATTATGGCTGACAAGTCCCAGGTGAAATTCAGGAGAAATGCTGAAGGGTACGTTCCTCGACGGCGGTTTCAGCATCTGTCATTCAGGATGTCGGGTGAGCGATGATCTTTGACGGATTGACTGTCTTTTTTGTCATTTCGCTGGCCGTCGCCGGCTGGAATATCGGGCTGGCGGGGTGTTGGACTGTTCCGCTGAGCATGGTGGCGGCAACTGTCGCCACGCAGGCTGTGTATGTGGATTTTTCGACCTGGCTGGTCCAGCAACTGAAGATGGAGCCGGGGTGCGCCGTTTTTTTGGGGTATTTACTTGTATGGTTGTGTATCGAAGCTGCTTGCGAGCTTATTCTGGCAATGCTGCCACGGCAAAGCGCCAATCGGCAATTGCTTGTCTCGGAAAAATGCGCCGGGGCGGCGGTGGGACTTATTAAAGGTCTGACTATTCTTGTTTTTGCTTCCATGGCGTCGGCCACGGTTCATGAAATTCCCGATCCGCCAGGCTACGAGGCTGGCTCCGCCTGGATTGGCGAGAACCTGAAAACCTCCCGTTTGCTCCATGTCAGCCACCGCACGGCCTATAAGTTGAAGCGGTCAGTGGGCAAATATGTCGTTTCCGGTAAGGGTCCTTCTTTCCAGCCGGATTTTGACAGCAGTGAAAAAATCACTGTTTCGGCAGAGCAGGAAAAACAAGTGAAGAAATTGATTGAGGCGCTGAGAGCCTACAGGGATCTTTCGGCCGAAAGCAATTAGCCTGGGAAGACGGCACTCTGACAGAGGGAGACGACCAGCCTGAAGATCGATGATCGCCGGATATTGGGTGGAAGCGGCTCTGGTAGCCGCGTTTTGTTTGCGAGCCCAATAGACAGGAGTGCCCCTGAAAGGACAAAAAAGCACACAGGGGAGATCACAAAAGAGATCACAGGCCGAATGTACACATTTTGTGTGCAATCGATTAAGTAAGGAGCCGGATCTCATGGCAGGATTAAAAACGAAGCGCTGGAGTCCTGGTCAAAGGCGACTAGATCCGCGTGCCGCATTCGCAAAAGATCACTTATCGCCTTGGTTGTACAGTTGTCCAGCCTTATCCATACTGCTTTGGGCGGATGACCCCGCGGCATGCTTCTATAGTAAAAGTCAGAATCCTTCGAGACTATGGTAAATCCATGGTCCCGCGCACCGCATCATCGCTGGCGGCTGACATTCCCAGCGCGCTCAGGTTTTGGGAGCCAGGGTATAAACTCTCCAACGCAACGACCAATCGATAAGACAGATTGTGGTCGAACAGGAGCTTCATGCCGGGGTGATGGTGAAAAGTTTTCGTTGGCAATCAGCAGCGAAAGCTAGGCATGCGCGAATATCTTCGACGGTCAACTCGGGAAAGTCAGAGAGAATCTCATCGAAGGACATTCCCCCGGCCAGATATTCAAGCACGTCAGAAACGGTCATGCGAGTGCCACGGATGCATGGCTTTCCACTCCGCTTGCCAGGTTCAATAGTGATGATGTCTTGGTAGTTCATATTTTCGACGAGATTGTCAGTTTGCCAGTGGGGTCGGATGAGTCAGTGCCTATCCCTCGAAACTGTAAGTTTACCAGGGAAGCGTCCTCTCCCGTCCGGCACTGACCTCAGCGGTAGCACTGTTCAGCGCGAGGCAAGCCGAACCGATGGTGCAACCATTCGGTCAGATAAAAGGGAGCTTACGCCTCCTCAGTGGAGTTTGTTGAGCCTTGACCTTGGCTGTCTTGTGAATTAAACGCAGGAAGGAGGCTCTTGACTATTTGGGTCGATGTCATGGGTGCGATAATCGGGTGTTCGAAGGTTTAGAGTGCCATTGAACATTCGACCGGGGACTTCAGAGAAAAGGATCTAACTTTATGAGCAGAGTATTGCCAGCGATTTTTTGTGGTCTTGTGCTTTCACTTTGTAGCCTCCTTCCAGTCGCAGCTGCCGACAGCTCGGAGATCTGCAAGTCTGCGCTGATGGTGCCGATCAAGGCCGTGGCATTTGTTTCCGGCGTCGTTTTCGGCACTCCGATTGCCGTGGTTCGCAAGACCGCCGAGAACACTATGAATGCCGCAGATCGCATTACCGGCAAGAGCGACAATATGTTCTGCAAGGCTTGTGCTGGATTGCTCATGTTGCCAGTGGGAATCTTCACGGGCAGCATCGAGGGTGTTTACTGGGGTACTGCCAACAGCTGGATTAACAGCAGCGAAAAGCCTTTTTGCAAAGAATCTTTCAGCCTCGGCGAAATGAAAGACTGAGAAGTCCGGCTGCCTTCCAATTTCGCCGGTAAGCGCAGGCTGTGTGCAAGCCGCCGGCGTTGTTTGTCCGCTAAATTATCATAAGGATAGAAGGCGTTGTATCCGGCGGGTGAGTCAGTTCGCCTGTTCGACGTTTGATGCAGATCCCCACAAAGAGGTACAAGCTTGTACTCGCAGTGGGGATCTCAGCTTCAGTTGCAGAGGCTAAGCTAAAGGTGTCCGCTGATGCAAGGAGAGGATTAATCATGTGTACTTCCGTCGTCGAAGCCAAAGAGCAGCTTAAAGAAAGAGAACAGCTCTATGGAAAAACGCACCCGATGACTGTGCGCGGGCTGGTCGAGCTGGCCGATGTCTATTTTGTCGAAGACAATTTTCTGGAAGCCGAGCAGATGTACTGGCAGGCTCTGGAAGCCAGCCATCTCTCTTACGGAGACAAGTCCGAGCAGACAGCAGGTATCCTAGAGAGCCTGGCTGAGCTTTATGAGCTGCAGTCGCTCTACACGCCTGCCTCTCAACTCTACCGGCTGAGCATTGATATTCGCGAAGAAATACAGGGCCCGAATCATCCATCCACCCTGTCCGTCAAGACCAATTTTGCCGGTTTTCAGCGCACTTACAGCCCTGCTCGAAGCGTGGCTTGAATTGCCCTGAGAGATCCCACAGGCGACCTGTTGCACCAGGGGCGATACCGATATCGTCCCTGGTGTGCATTCGTCATGGGTATGCAAGATCTTCGACAGCAGGTGCGCAATTAATGCGCCCGTGTCAGGCGACTGCCCGCTTATGTGTGTGTGATTGGCACTAGCCGACTGGCTGCAAGCTGTGAATGCTCACCTGGGCGGCAACCTGCTTTGCCAGTTCGCAGAAAGCTTGTGAAACCGGGCAGTCGGGATCAATGGCTGTGATCGGCGCGCCTGCATCCGAGCCCTTGCGCACGGAGGCATCGAGCGGTATTTCGCCCAGAAACGGCAAGTCCATTTCTTCTGCCAGGGCACGGCCGCCGCCGTGGTTGAAAATTTCTGAGCGCCCCTGACAGTGCGGGCAGACAAAGAAACTCATATTTTCCACCAAACCGAGTACGTTCACGCCCATTTGCTGGAAGACAGCCACCCCCCTGCGTCCGTCGAGGAGCGCCACATCTTGTGGCGTTGTCACGATTACTCCTCCGGCTAAATCTGTCGCCTGGCAGAGACTCAGTTGAGCGTCACCGGTTCCAGGAGGCATGTCTACGATTAAATAGTCGAGTTCGCCCCAATCCACGTCGCGCAAGAATTGCCGGATAGCTTTGTCGAGCATCGGACCTCTCCAGATGATCGCCGTGTCTTTAGCTACGAAGAAAGCCATGGAAATACATTTGACGCCGAAATTCTCTGCTGGAATGATGCGATTGTTCAGGGTTGTAGGTTGATGTTCGCTCAAGCCTAGCATGAGTGGCGCATTCGGTCCGGTAATATCGGCGTCGAGCAAGCCGACCCGGGCGCCGAGCTGTGTGAGTGCGATAGCAAGATTGACGGACACTGTAGTCTTGCCCACTCCTCCTTTGCCGGATGAGACAGCGATGATTTGTTTGATGCCGGGTATCTCTTCTTTGCTTGAAACCTTTGCCCTTGGAGCGACGCTTGCCGTGGACTCCATTTGCACTTCTTCAACACCAGGCATTTCCAGGACGAGCTGCTTGCATTCTTGCTCGAGTTTCTCTTTCACCGGGCAGGCGGGAGTGGTCAAAGTGAGCTTGAAGAAGACTTTGTTTCCCTGGCAACGCACGTCTGAAATCATCCCGAGCGTGACGACGTCGGTATGAAGGTCCGGGTCCATGACCTTGGAGAGCACCGATATCACTTGCTCCGGAGTAACCTTGCTATCTTTCCTGCCAAACATGTTGTTGCCTGTATCCTTTGTTAGCTTTCCCGACACAATGACATGATATGACTTGGCCCGGTCCAGGAGGCTCGACCATAAGCAAAAATTTTCCTTATTGAATCCAGAGGTTACCAGTCTATGAAGCAACCTGGCAACGCTTTCTTAAGCGCGGTTGTACCGCTTTCTGTGACCCTGGTCGAGTTGATGTCAAGGCGCTGCAATTTGGGCAGATTTTTCAGAGACGGGACTCCTCTGTCGCTGACAGCCGTCGAGCAAAGGTTCAGAATCTGCAATTGCCTGAGACCGCCAAGGCTGCTCAGACTGGCATCGGTTACGGGGGTGTTTCTCAGGTCCAGTTCAATGAGGTGTTTCAGGCGCCACAGCTGACTCACCCCTTCATCGCCGACTGCTGTTTGATTGAGAGTCAAATTCGTCAGAGATGGACAGTGGCTGAGGTAGCCGGCGCCTTTATCGCCGATGCTGCTTTGTCCGGCTGCCAATGTAAGCAAGGATGGCAGCCGGCTTACATATCGCATTCCTTCGTCCCCAACTTTGACGTCGGCCAGCATGAGCCAGCGCAAATGTTTCAGAAGTGGCAATTTGTTGAGAGTTTCGTCGCTCAGCTTCGTCCTGGAAATGTCCAGCTCGGCAAAGGTCTTCGACTGGGAAAAGTTGGACAGTCCGCTGCCTGTTACATCCGTGTCCGTTACTTCCAGAGCTATGAGATGAGGCAAACGGGCGGCTTGCTTCATCCCTTCGTCTGTGATTGCCGTTCCGCTCAGAACCAGCCTCAGCACGGGCGACAATTCCGGCAGTCTGGCACAGGCTCTGTCGTCTATCTTTGTGTAGGACAGGTCGAGCCAGGTGAGGTCGGGAAGCTTGTTTAGGACGGAGAATCCTGTCCCGGTAAAAGGTGTGTCCAACAGAATTACGCGCTGTAGCCCTTTAAGGTTTGCAATGCACTTGAGCTCTTCGTCTGTGATTTCGGTGTCGGAAAAATTGATTGACTGAATGTCGTCAGGCTTGAGGGCGGCAATTGCGGCGTAGTCAGGCTTTCCTTGAAACTGTACTTTTAGCTCGACGGGCCTGCCGGAGGGTACGACGACTCTGCCTCTGGCGCTGCCCAGCCACTTCTCGGTTTCTCCGCGCACCCAGCCTTTAAGGGGAGCATCCTCTATTGTCACCAGAGACCCGATGGATCTTTCCGGGAAGATGATGACACGTTGGTTTTCTCTCTCAGGAGCAAGGACTCTTTTGGAAGGGGCAGCAGTTGCCCCTTCCTGAGCGGCAAGGGCTCTGGCAAAACAAAGCTGGATGGCGGCAGCGTCCTCATTCTTGCCAGCTTTCACAAGCCAGGTGACAGCGTTGGCCACACTTTCGTTGGTAAGCCTGTGCCTGGGACCCAGGACCTGCAACCGGATGTCCAGGGCCTGCTTGAAGAGCGGGCGAGCCTGAGCCGGATTTCCTTGAGCTACATAGAGCAGACCAAGTCCAGTCAAAGTTGAAGCTACTGCTGGATGCCAGTCACCCAGGCTTGCTTCCTGTGCGCTCAGAGCTTGTTTATATAAAGGCTCGGCATCGGCATATTTTTTTTCGAGCCTCAGCAACTCGGCTTGATTGAAAATACTGACAGCGAGATCCGGGTGAGTCGGGCTCAATAATCTACGCCTGATGGCAAGGGCTTGATCGAGCCATTGCTGGGCTTGCGTATAATCGTCGGCAAGGCGGTAATAACAGCTCAGGGTATCGCAAGCCGTTGCATAATCAGGATGATCTTTGCCGAAGGCTTTGAGATCAATTGCCACGGCACGCACGAGCAGGGGTTTTGCCTGAGGCAGCCGCCCTTGCTCGCGGCAAGTTTCGGCAATCCCCAGCAAGCTTTTGGCCACATAGGGGTGATCCGGACCGAGGGCCTTTTCCCTTATCCGGAGCGCCTTTTTATACAACTTCAAGGCTTCTTCCAGGCGTCCTTCGTCGCGCAGCAAGGCTGCTAGATTGTGCATGTCCATGGCCGTATATGGATGTTCTGGGCCCAGTGCGGCTGTGTCGATCGAAAGAGCATGAAGGTAAAGTTTCTCGGCTTCCTGGAAACGGCCCTCTTCGCGATAGAGCCCGGCCAGATTGCCTTGTATCTCGGCTGTGTCGCTGTGGTCCGGTCCGAGTGCTCTGGTTCGGATGTCGATTGCCTTTTTGTAAAGAGGCTCGGCTTGCTCGTAGCGTCCCTCGTCGCGATAGAGCCTGGCCAGTCCGTTGAGGGCGGCTGCAAAATTTCTGTCGTCAGGACGCCTCAGCTCTTTCTCCCAGCAATCGATAGCCCGTTTGTAAAGGGTCTCGGCTTCCGGATAGCGGCCTTCATCACGATATAGGGCAGCCAGATTGTTCAGGCTGAAAGCATAGCGGTCACAGCGTTTGCCAAAGTATTTCTCGGCAATCTCTTGTACCTTTTGATAGTTGACCTCGGCTTCTTTGTAATGGCCCTGGCTCCTGTAAAGCTCAGCCAGGTTGTTGAGCGCGTTGGCAAATCGGCTGTCCCTGGCACCGCAAAGATGGAAAGACAGGGAGCCTTCCACTTCTTTCAGGGCCATCTTGAATAGCTCCTCAGCT
>JAHFBI010000003.1 GCA_023250095.1 Candidatus Melainabacteria bacterium | reverse complement strand
TGGCTTTTTGCTTATGCCTTCGCTTTCCAGATCTATTTCGATTTTTCGGGCTATACGGATATTGCCCGCGGCTCGGCGCAACTTTTTGGCTATCACATTCCGATCAACTTCAACATGCCATATATTGCCAGCAACATATCTGATTTTTGGCGTCGCTGGCACATATCGCTTTCGACCTGGTTGCGGGATTATCTGTTCATCCCGCTGGGCGGGTCCAGGCACACCCGCTGGCTGACCAATCGCAATTTGCTTCTGACCATGGCGCTGGGCGGGTTGTGGCACGGGGCATCGTGGAACTTTGTCGTCTGGGGAATTTATCACGGACTTTTGCTTGTGGCTCATCGAGAATTTTCTGCTTTCAAGGCTTCGGTGAGCTGGCTGGACAAATTCTTTCAGTCCAAGGTGGGGCATTATTTCTCGATGTTCGTTACTTTTCAGGCTGTGTGCATCGGTTGGGTCTTCTTCCGCGTACAGAACATCGGCACCGCCTTTGCCATTGTGAAAAAGATGGTTCTTTTCCGCCCGTTCTACACCCGGATGGAAGCGCATCATTTTCTGGTGCTCAAGCAAGATCTGCCGGTGATTGTGCCTGTGGTCCTAGTCATGTTGGCAGGATTGCTGGCAGCCAACTTGCCCGTGAGCGCCCTCAATGAAAAGGGTACTTTCCGCCGGGCTCCGGCTTTTGTGAAGGCGGCATTTTGCTCTATCACCATTTTGCTTATTGTGACATTCCTGCCGGACAATTCTCAGCCGTTTATATACTTCCAGTTTTAGGAGAAAGCGATGCAAGTTTTGCCCTTCGCTCTTCCTTCTTCTTCCAGGCTGGTAGTTTGTGCTTGTGTTCCTGAAAAGGGCAGGCTCTTGCGATGTCTCTAAAGTTCCTTGGAAAAACTACCCTGGTTACTCTGGCGCTTATGTGCGCTCTTGACGCCTGGCTTTCCCTGGCACACCCTCTGGCGAATCTACCCACTGTCGGGCTGGATCGCAGCGAAATTTTCAATGCCGTGCGTGCATACAGGCAAAGAACAAAATCTCCGGACATTGTGCTTCTGGGTTCTTCGCTTGTGACGGCTCCTTTCATGCAGGCGGAAGCTGAGCTGAAGCAGGCTCCTGTGGCTCGCATGACCGAGCGGGAGTCTGTGGCTTTCCAGAATTGCCTGGCAAGCCGGCTGGGACTCAGTCCTGATGTCTTCTGTCTGGCAGTGGGCGGCGAAATGGTATCGGATGCCTATTTGATTGCGCGCAATGAAATTTTCTCGAGCCGCCCGCCGGCAGCGATCGTTTATGGTATCGCTCCGCGCGATTTCCAGGATAATTTGTTGCGCGATCTCGTCTCTACCCAACCTTTTCAGCTTCTCTCCGATGTCGGGGATTTGCGCGGGATGCTTTCGTCTGAGACAGTATCCTTCGAGCGCAAGATGAGTCTTTGCCTGGAGCGGGTCTGGGCTCTCTGGCGCTATCGCAGCGATATCCGCACGTATTTCAGCCTGCGCGCAAAGAAAGTCATGGAAGCTACCATGCCCTGGATCGTTTTCGACAAGTATGGTGAGACTCTCGATTTGAAGCCGCGCAAACGAGGCTGGTTCCCCGAGGAGGCAAAGGGAGTCTTGCGCGCCTGGCCCGGAGTCGCCCTCGATCATCTCAGCGCCGAAGCCACCATGGAGGAATATCGCCGCCGTTACAATCCGGTGAATGCGGAACTCATAGCCGAAGAAAACACGTATTTGAGGCGCTTCTTACACCTTTGCAAAGAGAAAGGCGTTGCCGTTCTCATGGTGAACATGCCCTTGAGCGCAGCCAACAAAAAACTCATGGCGCCTGGCTTTTATGATGATTACCTCAGGTGTCTTTCTTTAGAGTGTAGTAAGTGCGGTGTCGAGTTTGTGAATCTCGACGATCATCGCTTTGATAAGGCGGACAATTTTGTTGATACTGTTCATCTCACACCGCAAGTAAGCCACAAGTTTCTGGAGGCTCTGGCAGACGTCTTTGCCGGATGCCGGGTTGCTCAGGCACTTTCGAAGGACGATGCCGCTCTGGCTATCGATGGACATAATCGTGCTTACTGATTGTAGAGGTGGCAGGCATTGCCGGCAGAAAGACGCGGACAGTCGACCGATGTCCGGCAGTGCTGGCTCGGGCTTTTCTTTTTTCTTTCTCTTGCTTTTCTTTCTCAACTGCTGCTCGCTGTCGGACCCGCCGGCAGCTGGGTCGTCTTTGCTCAAAGATCCAGTCAAAATAAGCTCAGGCTTGGTATCCGGGCTGGTCGCAGATGGTGTCCGGTCTTACAAAGGCATTCCATATGCAGCACCGCCCTTGGGTCAGTTGCGCTTTAGACCACCGCAGCCAGTCAGTCCGTGGCAGGGTGTCAGAAAGTGCACCGAGTATGGACCTGCCTGTCTGCAGCCTCCAATGAGTCGATTTACCGGTATGACTTTCAAGGGCACATCTGAAGATTGCCTTTATTTGAATGTCTGGGCGCCTGTCGCCAGCAAGGATGAGTTGCTTCCGGTCATGGTCTGGATTCACGGCGGCGGCTTCACAATCGACTCGGCTTCCAATCGTTTTTACGATGGACAGTACCTGGCGCAAAAAGGTGTGGTGGTTGTGAGTTTCGATTATCGACTTGGTCCTTTCGGATTTTTTGCGCACCCGCTTCTGTCCAGGGAGTCTGACAATGGTGTTTCCGGCAATTATGGCTTGCTGGATGAAATCCAGGCATTGAAGTGGGTGAAGGAGAACATCCAGGCTTTTGGCGGTGATCCAGGACGGGTCACCATATTCGGTGAATCTGCCGGAGGCAGAAGCGTCGCTCTTCTCATGGTCAGCCCCCTGTCTCGGGGCTTATTTCATCGCGCCATCATAGAAAGCAGGGCTGCCTTCATTCCTTTTTACCACTTGAGGCAATCTTGGTACGGCAGACCTCCTATGGAAGTCCTGGGGCGGCAGGTTTCTCAGAAGCTTGGCTGTGAGCAGCAAGCTAATCCGCTGGCTGCTTTGCGGGCCGTCAAAGGCGAGGATATTCTCGAGGCGTGCAATGCCACTATCCCCGGTGCCGGGCTGACCGGCTCTCAAGGAAACTTGTTCGAGCCTGTTGTCGACGGCTTTGTTCTTCCCTTAGATCCCTCCGACCTCTTCGATGCGGGTAAACAGGCGCCAGTGCCGCTCATCGCTGGATTCAACGCCAGGGAGGGAAGCATGTTCATGCCCCGAGGAAAGCCCCTAAGCTCAAGGGGCGCTCGTCGTCTCATTCGCTCTGCCTTTCCAGATGATGCAAGCGAGCTGCTGCGCTTTTACCCGTTTGGGAGTGATAGACAGTCCCTGGATTCTGTGGAGCAAATTGTGGGCGACAGCGGCTCGGCATGTCCAATCCGCAATACTGTGCGCGATATGAGTAAAGTCGGGGCGAAAGCCTGGTTGTATTACTTTACTCTGGTGCCTCAGGGATTCGCCGGTAAGCTCTGGGGTTGCTATCACGGCGCTGAGATCCCTTATGTGTTCAACTCTGTGCGCCATGGACGGCACAAGGCAACAGCCCAGGACATTGCCATACAAGACGCCATGAGCGGGTTCTGGGTGCGTTTTGCAGCAAGCGGGCATCCTGACGGTCCAGGTCTGCCGCAGTGGACTCCGTATAACAGGATTGATGAGCCTTATCTGGAATTTGGACAGACACTGTCAATGAAGAAACATCTCAAGCAGCCGGAAGTGGATCTTCATGAAAGAATCGAGTGCAAGCGCCGCTCAAACCGCAAGGTGCATCCAGCGCAAGCCGCAGATATGCAGCTACCCCCATGATGGACAGGGTGAATTTGCAATTCGGCTTCCAGGCTTTCTAATAGATAGCTGCCCTGTGCAAGGTGAATGTCGGCAGGTTCGCGGGCGAAAGCTCCAGGCTGAGGTCTTTAAACACCGTATCGCCTTTGAGAGTGTAGATCTCGATGCGCAGGCGCTGGGGTCCGGCTTTGATCGAATTGCAGGGCAGGCAGTCTGAGATGGCAAATGATTTCCACTTGCTGTCTGAGGCGGTGAGGCTGACCGGCGTGGCTGCCAGCTGCAAGCGCTCGCTGACAGAGCGATCTTCGGCCATGATCACGATTCCCACTTCCGCGGCACTGCGGCCCAGGCTGGTTGCCTGCCCGCTCAGTTTGATGGACAGGTGGCTGCCTGCCGTGACTGAGCCCGGCACATCCACAATGGCTACCGTCAACGGCGCCGGGCGCGTTATTGCCTTGCTTATGTGCAATTGCCCTTTGCTTATCTGATGCAGAGGCGGCCCGAAATCTCCTGACTGAAATTGTTTTGTGAAGAGGCATTGTCCAGAGGCTGGCTTGCTTTGTGGATCGCAAGTCGTGCTGATGTTGCCAGAAGTAGTGGCTTTCGTTTTGATCCCCAGTATGAGATGCAGCCGGTACTCGCCAGTCTGTCTGCCGAAATGCTCAGATAAGTCATCGCATCTTTGTGTCGCTCCATCTGTGAGATAGGACGTGGAGCCAGTCGGAGTCAATCCTGAGGGGTCGATAGGGCGCCCGTCGAAGCCGCCTTCGTTGTCCGGGCAGTTGAACGAACGCGTAAGGCTGTATGTGCCAAGCGCCGGCAGCCGGCGCCGGAGTCCGCGCGATGGCAAGTAATCACCATATATAGTGGCTGAGCCGGAGGTCCCGGTGCCGATAGACAATAAGTTATCGCCGTCGGGGTTTATCCATGAAAGTGGCACAGGCACAGCTCGCCATTGCCGCATATCGGCAAGCGAATTGCCCAGAATCGGGGTGAACAATTGCATGAGACCGACTATCATATATTTCTCTGGATAATAGCGGTAAAGGCAAGCGAGCCGTCCGGAGAGCTTGTGACCGTTGACTGAAAGGACGGCGTTTTCGGCGGAGGCATCGCCGTCGACAAGCACCAGCGCCCAGTCGATGGATTTCCTGGCGGATTCGGGCAATACATTTTTGAGGTGGATAAGGCGGCAAGCGCTTTTCCCCGGGCTCAAAGGACAGCTCCACTGACGCAGAGAAACGGAATCGAGGGCCTCGGCGCAGAAAATGACGCCGCCTGCAAAGGCCAGGACGGCTGAGGCAAGGGCTGCAGCGAGCTTGCCTGACGGGGAAGGAAGTCTTGCCGTCAGGCTCATCCAGGCGGCAGCCAGGGTCCAGCCAAGAAGCATGAGCCTGACCAGGCAATCAAGCCAAATTGCCGTGACGACGCTTCCGCAAACTTGCACCATAGAGGGCAGGATATCTGCCTGCCAGGAAGCTATCGTCAAAAATACCGGAATCCCCAGTGACAACAGTTGTTTGCCTTTCAGCTGGCTTTTGGCAGCGGCATAGGCGAAATATGTGGCAAGAATGACGGCGAATGGCATTGCTGTGAATCCATAGCGTGGATTGGCCTGGAAAAGCACATAGATAAGGTGCCAGGCGATTGTGGCGATGGCGGCTATGGCGACGAAACGCCCGGCATTGCTTTTACCCGGATGGGGGGGGAGCAAGGAGGCGAAAGCAACTGCCCCGAGCATGGCTGCCAGGCAGAGAAAGAAGTGCAAGTAACGCTGGATTTCGTATGGGATTCCTAATATGGAATAGCGAAAATCGTTCCAGGGCAAGGCAAAAAGGCGACTGACTTTGCGGCAGAATAAATTGAGAAGCTTGCCTGGCTCTTGCTTCCACAGGCTGAAAGCCGTGCAAAGCGGGCTGTCGGAGTCGGCGTACAGTGCCTGGAAAGGCGGATCCGGCTTTCCGTCCCAGCCGTCTGTCTCCCAGTTGAAGCCGATTGCTATATTGATTGCCGGAGCGCGCTCGGGCAGCAGTTGCCCGTGTCCGCAGATCTGCCAGGTGAAAGCGAGCCAGGGCCCGAGCGCCACCGCCGCCCCTGCCGCCATGGACAGGGCGATGGCTGCGCGGCGGAGCTTCCCTTGAGCGAGGGCCAGAACCCAGACATCGAGCACAAGGCAGACTGGCAGCAAAACTGAGCGCGTCAAAAGAAGGAGAGCTTGCAATACCCCGGCGGCCACTGACGCAGCGATAGTTTTTCCAGGAAGGGACATCTTTGCCTCCTCGCCTTCGCTTGCTGCAAGGGCCCTGACAAGAGATAAGGTAGAGGCAAGCAACAGGACACTCCCGAGCGGCTCCAGCAGGAAGCGTCCGGAGGAAGCCAGGGCTCCCGGGTAAATTGCCCAGCAAACTCCGGTGATGGCACCCCATTTAGAGCTTCCAGTGAGCCGGCGTGACAGGAGGCAGACAAGCATGGCGCTCAGGGCGTGGAGCAGGGAGAGAATAAAGGCGCATATTCTCCAGTTAGACTCTGTAGGTACTTTGTGCAGGAGGGTAAAGACCGCCGCGGTGATTGAAGGCAGGACCGGGCCGTCCAGCATCAGACAATCGAGAAGTTCTTTGGAAGCCGGCGCTTTTCCTTGAGCAAACAAGAGCACCTGGCGCGCGGAACCTAGATAGTGCCCTGAGTCAAAGTAAAGCATCGTCTTCGACTGGCTGCCGAAGAGATCAAGGAGCAGGCTGAGTGTGAAGGCGACAATGAAGCAAATAAGAGGTGCAACCCAGGAGCCGGGCTTATGTGAACCCCTGGCGGGCGAAGGAGGCTCCCTTAAGGGTGCCTCGCTCTCCGGGGACTGCCGGCAGGGCATGACTTGCTCGCCAGGTTTGCTCATTTCAGGGTTTGTCCCGGGCTCTTGTAAGGGAAGAAAGGGTGCTTGCATGACTTTCGATCAAGCCGATTTATGCTGGGTCCCTCATTGGCTTGTGTGTGCCGGGAGCCATGGGCTTACAAGCACTTTGTAACTTATACCGTGTCAAGTGCTTGCCATGAAGCATCCTTTAAAAAGCTTTAGCGATGCGAATTCATGCGCAAAGCCGGGAACGAGCTCTTGTCAGGAGTCCGATGGGACGTCCGGTGCCCTTATTCAGACTTGTCAGGGTGGCAGGCTATAGAAAGTTTTAGATTAAGAGCCGCCAGCTTGTATGGACAGTCTTGAAATCCGGGCTTTATGATGGGTCGAATACTGGCAACTTTGATGTCCGGCAGTTCATGATACTTTTCGAGCAAAGTTGTACTGTTGTCAGGTGCCGCGGCACCGGTGGGTCAAAGTGGAGTCAGGCGGAAACGCGGCGCAAATGATGATGACAGTCGAATCAGCACATTTGTCTGAGCTACAGCAGTCGCCTCAGCCCTGTTTGCCAGGGGAAGCTCGCTTGGTAACCCCCGATTACAAGAGGGGTTTCAAGAGCACTTTCTTGCTCGGGCTGGCCATTTTTGTAGTGCTTAACGCCGGACTTTCCTTTTTCAACCCCATTCATTTCGATCCCTACAAGTTCAACTGCAGGGGCTACAACTGGTGGATCATGAATGATCTGCGATCTCATCAGCAGATCCACAATGTAGCCTTGCTTGGCTCATCGACCATGATCAGCGCCGTTGCCGGCAGCGATGCCAACTATCTCGGCAAATCGCTTGATATGACGAAGCACCACCTGGCGAAGTATCTGGATAGCAAGCTCCAGGGTGCTTTCGGTGGCAGCTTTGATAGCTTCAGCCTGGCTGCGCCGGGGCAGATGCCGTCTGATGCCTTTCTTTCTTTGAAGGCGATGGTCAATACGTCTAACAGACCGGATGTGGTGATCTATGGCGTCGCACCGCGCGATTTTATCGACAGTACGCTTGCTGGACCTTCCGATACGGAACCGTTTCTCTATCTCACTCGCTTTGTGAACATCGACGATGTGGCTGCGGCGGTTTTTCGCAACCCGATTACGAAGCTTGAGTGGTGGCTGAAGAAAGTCGTTTATCTCTTCGGTTATTCGCTGGATTGCAAGCTCGTCGTTCTGGAGGAAGCATCAGCCGTGTTCGATAGGATGCTGCCGCGGCCCTTTAGCCAGCATCCGTTTACCTGGTGGGATCGTGTGCGCATGCTTCCCGGCTATCTGCCTACCGAGATCCGCCCTGAGGCTGTGATGACGCAGCCAATCGACGCCGAGTCTGCGCGCAGCCATTACAAGGACAGCACTTTCGAGTATCTGCAGCGGTACAAGAGTCCCGATCCGCGCACGTATCGCACGCAGATGTATTTCTTGAGAAAGATGGCGGAATACTGCCACAAGGAAAGGATCGAGCTGGTCATCGTCAATATGCCGATCACCTTCTATAACGCCAGCATGCTCAGACCAGGTATCTATTCGAAGTATTTGCAGTCTTTGCAGCAGTTCGCCTGGAACTACAATGTCTGTTACTACGATCTCTGTGATTTCGCCAGTTTCAAACGTGAAGACTTTCACGATGACGTTCACATGAACGCTTTCGGTGGACAGAAGTTTTTCGACAGGGTGGTGGCAGCCATGGCTAAGGAGAAACGCGCTGCCGGCGCGATGGCCATGTCCGGCATGGAGATGGCCAATCGCCGGGCAATTGCTGCCTCCGAGAACAAGCCGCCGCTGTAAATTCGATGGTGCTATGGCGCATGCTTGACGCTGGGTGGGCTCTTGCCCCTGGCTCTAACCATTTTCTGTCAGACTCTCGCCTGTCTGCCTGGCCTTGCTTGCCTGCCGGCACAGGCTGTGTTATCTGGTTGCGCCAATGAGGCGGGTATCGTAAATGTCTATCTGTTGCTTGCCGTTGAATGACGACGGGCTTGCGGGATTCAGGCTGAATCCAGTCAGGTGGTTGCCGGGGCTAAGCTCGAGAAGCCTGAGGGCAAAGCTGTAAGAATGCGGTTTCCCATCGCTGAGAAGCGGGATCGAAAAGGTCAGCGGCTTGGGAGACTGCAAAAGAGTCAGGTGGACCCAAACGGCTCTGGGCGAGATGTCCGGAGTTGCAGACAGCCGGATGAGGAAGTAGGAGTACTGAGTCAAATCCAGGTCGATGTCTTTCTTATACATGAGGGTCGGCACTGCATTGCCAGTGAGTATCCAGGATGCTGCACTCGCGTTGTTTCCGGGCAGCCGTGTTACTCCGCGGTATATCCAGTCGGTATCGCGGGCGGTATCGAAGCAATAGTCCGAATCTGTGGCTGCCGGCAGGCAGGATGACAGGTCGGAATTGGAAGGGCGGATTTCGATAGGAGATGGGCTTTTGTCTGTTGCCTGATTCACGATATCTATCACCGGATAGGCAAAGACAACCGGCGCATTGCTTGGCTTGCGATCGGCTGCCGTGTTGTCACGGCTGCCCGCTTGACCTGTCAGGTTCTCGCCGCCGGCGGCTGAAAGAGTAATGGTTACAGTTTTGCCCTTGAAAGAATTGAGAGGGATTTCCACCTGGCGCCAGGCAGTATCGTTTGTGCTGAGGCGTTCGCCGAAGACAGGTTGCTTTGAATATCCTGCCTGTGTAAGGTAAATGGCTGCCTCGGACTGGGTTGAAGTCTCAGTGCCACAGCCTTCGCTTGTGCCCGGTCGAACTGCCGTGCGCAGCGCCGCGGACCTCACGTCTTCCGGAATGGTCACGCGCCATGACACGGCAGTATTTTCTGGCTCGAAAAGATTGAGGTGCCGGTAATGGCTCCAGGGTAGGCGGTGGGCGGAGTCGGCATCGGTTGTCCAGAGAACTCCGGCTCCTTGCCGATTGCTTTCTATGGACACAGTGTCGAGGAGGAAGTCGCCTTGCAGGGACCATTGCTGCTTCAAAGCAAAGACCGAGAGATGATGTCTCTCCAGTGGACCGGCCAGAATTGGCAGCAGTGCCGGATTACCGACTCCCCACTGGAAAAGATATTGCTCGCCATAAGTGGGAGCTGTGCGATAGTTGCGCAGGGCGGAGGCAGAAGCCGGGCTCCGCGAAAAGAGGAGATCGCTTTTGTCTTCCCATGTCAGGTTAGACATGCCGTAAACAATCAGGATGAAGCTGATAGTGAAAGCGGCAAAGAGCCGGGTGGCGCGATCAGTCGGGGGCGACGCTAACACTGTTGTGTTTTTTTCAAGGCGGCACAAATCCAGAAGGCAAAGCGATAGTCCAATCAGCCCGGCCCAGAATGACATGGCGACAGCCGTGTACCAGGGTGCAATCAGGCTGCGAAAGACGCTTATCTGCCATATGCTCAAGATCCCGTGGGCTACAAGTAACACAGCCGGCAGGCAGGGTGTCGGCAGACCAGACTTTCTTCTCCACAATAAGAAGAGTCCGGCAACAAGCGCGCCTGCCAGCCCGGTCCAGCCAATGGCGCGGGCAGAAGGAAGGCTCTCGGCATGCCAGGCAATATCGTTGGCAAAAGGCCAGCCAAGTGTGTTGACGATGAAGCGCCAGTTGAACAAGGAAACAACGCTGGTACCCTCGCGCCCTGCTCCCCCGCCAAGGAGCTTCGGCAGGATCAGTCCGAAAAAGTAGGGCGCAAGCGAGAGGCTGAGCCCGGTTGCCCAGACAAGATAGGGCAGGCGGCTGCGGCAGCGCTTGCCCAGGAGCGCTGCAAGCAAGACAAACCAGGTAAGTATGCCGTTGCCCCAGGAAAAGGAGGCTATCAGCCCCCCTGCCGCCATGGCAAGAATAATGGGCAGGCTGAGTGTCCGGCGGGTCACCGCCCACAATCCCAGAGAAAAGCCGAAGAGTGAAAGCTGAATTGTGACTGCGCCGTCTCCGTAAGTGAACACGGAGATCTGGCTTTCGGAAAAGATCAACAGAGACAGCAGCGGCCAGAGGGCAGTTCTCAGGTGCCCGGAAATGGAGCTTGCCAGAGATGATTGCCATAACACCAGCCTGAGTGCGGCAAGGGCGACGCCCAGATACAGCTCCATATATACATTGAAGTTAAAGAAGCGTGCGTTGATCAGGTGGACTAAGACAGGCAAAGCCACGGAATGGCTGCGATAAAACGTATCCTGAAAATAATTGAGCCAGTTGTACGAACCGGACAGAACCTGGCCTACAAGCCCGACATAATCCAGATAATCATTGGAGAGATTGTCCACGCCGGATCTGGCGATGATTTGGACGATGTTCAAAATGGGCAGCAAAGTAAGCAGGGTTATGACGGCGGCTGTGCTTACCCAAGCTGTCTTGTTTACGGCGGGCTGCTTGCGCGCGCAGCCTTCCGTTTTTGCCGGACCAACCGGAATCATCTGCCATCTCCGCTGGAAAGCCGGTTCACAACTAAGTGCCAGGGGCTCTCTGGAAGATTTCTTCCACGTAGCCCTGGCGCATCCAGTAGAGGAAGCGACCGAGCTTTCTGAAGCCGCCAACTCTTTCAATCATTGCCGCCACATTGTTCTGCGCACCAAAGCCAGCGTTGCTGGCCTGTGCTTCCTGATTCATCGACAGGAAAATGCCCTGGTCGGAAAGAAGGTGTTTTATCCCCCTGATGTAAGCGTTAGCCGTGTCATGGCCCATTTCCGGCAGCGAGTCCGTGTTTACTACATAATCGACACTGCCCTTCGGGATCTTCTCAAACGCCCAGAAAGGCTTGACGGCAATGGCGGCTTCCTTTTCGCCGTACAGAGCCACTGTCTCAGCCGGTTGTGACATGAGCAAGTAATAGCCCTGAATGGCGTTGACCCAGGGCAGATCGTAAATGGCATATTTCCGGCAGCCTGCTCGGTAAGCCAGTCCGGCCAGGCAACCAAAGCCTCCGCCGATTTCCGCTATCTGGCTGTCGGGACCAGCGCCGAGCTGCAACAGGCGGTGCGCGGTATAGGCGTGAAGCAGACTGTCGATGGTCACAAAGGTGCTGCCAATGCGACAACCATAGATAGACCCGACCTGGGCAGAGGCAATCGAGAAGCCGAGCCGGTTTTCTGTGCAAGAGAGAACTTGTTCGAGATTCACCGCCAGGCAATTCAAATGTGTTTCTATGCCTTGCTGTTCGACACATGTGACGGTGAGCGCTCCGGCGGCTTGCGCCAGGCTGACCAGGGCGTCTGTTATGCGCAACTGGGCATGGCTGTGCTCTTTTTGTTGAGTCATGTCGTTGGCCAGAGCTTCATCGAACTTACCCAGGCCCCAGATGAGATCGTTGCGAAAAAGCCTGCCGAGGAGTCCTTTCAATTCGTCGGCGTTACCTTCCCTGAGAGCTGTCAGAAAGCGTTTGTTCCGTTGCTCAATTCCGTCCCACATGCCGGGCGACGGATTGACGTATTCTTTCATGCATTTTTGGAAGGCGGCTATAATGCGGGCCACAGCTTCGTCAACGCGGGGACCGGGCTCATCAGGTTCGGCAAAAACCGCAGGAGCGGTGGTGGCAGTCCAGGGGTAATGCATGAAGGAGTGCGTCGTAATGCCGGCTCCAAGTTTCGCGGACAGGTTTGAGTTCTGTTCCGTCAATACGTCGCTGTTGTGCAAGATGGTGCGGAATGTGGAATCCTTCATCAAAACGATGGGTCCAAGGCGCATGTAGCTCTAACCTCGAAATTGAAAGGGCCGTCGTGTGCGGTGCCAAGCCGTACTCGCCTGTATTTTACAGTCCTCTTGACTCATGCCGCTTAAGCCAGCTTAAGCAGGCAGACGGCTGCCTCTGCATCTTAGGCAAAGTTAAGCCCGGCTGGCAATTGCTCGCCTAAGCTAAGTGTCGTGGCCGGGCAGTTGTGGTATGCTCGGCAGCTGCAAAGAGTGTTGCCGTCCCGACCTTACATGAGATGAGCAATCAGCAATTGCTTTCCAACACTGAAAACGCTCTGTCCGGTGGCACCGGCTCAACGAGCCTGTCTTACCCCTGGCGCGATATGGCAGTGCTTTCGGGCGTCTTCGTTCTGGCGCTTTGTGGAAGGCTCTGGTTCAATTTTGTTGACAATCACGTCAGCTGTGCCGCAGCAGGCGATGCCTGGGAATATTTGAGCAATGCAAGGTCCTTGCTTGCCCTGACGAAACTACCGGACAACTTTTGGGGCGATGCCTGGTCTTGCCTGACCGGTATTGCTCCAGCTTCTGTCCAGGCACATTTGCTCGCTTTCATTCAGCCATTGTCAGGTCTGAGCATCTCTGGTCCGGTTTATCCCTTGTTTCTTTCTGGCTGCCTTCTTCTGTCCGGCAATGTCTTTGACCTTCAGCTGCCTGTTGCCGCTCAGTGCGTGCTGTCCGCCTTGACCTGCTCGCTTATTTGTTTGCTCGGTATGTCTGCCTGGAGCCCAAGGGTCGCTCTGGCGGCTGGGGTGGCTGCGGCAATCTACCCGGGTTTCATCATCAATTCCGGGCGGCTGATCACCGAAACGTCGGCGCTCTTCTTGGTTGTTCTTCTGCTGGTCGCAGTTGCGCGGGGCTTTCGCCCTTACGGGGGGAGCTTCCGGCAGCTCTTTTGTGTTGGTATCCTGGCCTGCCTCTTGCAGTTCACGAGGTCGGCAATGAGTTTGTTGTCTCTTTGTCTCTTGCCTCTGGTTTGTCTTCAGAATCGGCGGCGCAAGCCTCTTCTTTCTCTGCTTGTCCTGCTTGCCGGGTTCGCCTTTATCGCCCTCCCGTGGCTAGCCTGGCAAAAGGTCGCTGTCGGAAGAGCCAGCCTGGTCATCGATCGAGTCAGCCATCTTAATTTCTCGGTAGGCAACAACGTCGGCCGAGAAGGTTGGTATGGCGTCCCGTACGCTGATTTCAGCTGCGTCGAAGACAAGAGTCTGACGAAATTGCTCAAGGAGAACTTTCGTCAAGATCCCTGCGGGTGGGTCGAGCTTACTTTTTCCAAAATACCCCGGCTGGCGAAGTTTCCCTGGAATGACTTCCGCTCATCAGTGGGTCCTGTGGATTTCCACTTGCAAGTGGTTGTGCACCAGGCACTCTTGCTTCTGGCTGCCTGGGGACTTATTCTTGCCTTGATTCCCGGCAGCCGGGAAATACCTGCCTCCAGGCAGCAGATTGGATGCCGCCTTCTGATTCTGGGCGTGATCGCTCTGCACTTGCTTTATGTGGCTTTCATCGGGCAGCCCCGCTATTTCGTGACGGCGATGCCCTTTGTCATTTTGTTTTCTGCTGCCGGACTGGTGTCCCTCTTAGATCTCCTCTTCCATGGCCCGGACAGGCGAACGCCGCTTCTGGCGCTTGCCAGCGGCATCATCTTTTTCTTGACAGCGCGGCTCGATTTCATGGGCGATCTTCCCACGGGTCACGGCGGTACATTCAACCTCATTGCCGGCGTTCTCCTCAAGGGAGCTGCCCTGGTTGCATTTATTATCTTCGCTTTCCGGGCTGCCAGAGCTTTCAAGGGCAGCCGGCGAGCCCTGGCGGCAGTTGCCACCGCCTGCGGTATCTTAATTTTCCCCTCGGCCTGCCTTCCTCTCAAGGCTCATGGACGCACGGGGCAGTGGCAATGTTCTCTTGATAAACCCGGTGAGTCGGTTACTCAGTGGCTGCCGACGCCTCAGAAGGCGCCAGGCGGGGCAGGCGGCAGGCAGTATTACTTGATGATCGACAGCCGCGGCTGGCAGCCTCTGGCAGACGGATTGACCATACGCGTCGGCGGCAGACAGCTTAGCGGACCTCTCATCCCGGGCATTGCCTTGATGGACCGTGAAAATCGTTTTGAAGATCACGGTGGTGCCGAGGTCTTTCTTCCCTATGAATATATTTTCAATTGTCTGACTTCCGCAGCCGGCATCACGCCTGCTGAGCTGCGCCAGTGGTTTCTCATTCCGCTTCGAAGCGAACTGGTTGACGGACCTCTCATCAAAGTGGAGCTATCCAAGGAAGATTCCAGGCCCTTCACTGTTTTCGGAAGTTCTGTCGGGCAAGACGGGAGAATGATTATTCCCGGACCTGAAAGAGCATCCTGGGACAAGGCTTTCTATGGTGTCGAAAACGACCGAGGATTCAATGACTGCCGCTATGATGAGCTGATGGCTGTAAGTGCCGGCGGACTGGAGCCCGGCTCACAGGCTCTTGATGCCCGTCCAGGCGCTATGCCCGCCGGCTCCGTCGGCGGCAGGCAGGCGTTTGTCAGGCTTCTTTCCACCTGCTTAGCCGACCGGGCTGCCAGTCATCTATCTGAGATCTTGAGCGTGCCCATCAAGGTTGAGAGCCTTGCGCTGCCGGCGAAACCCAGCGATTGCATCTCGGTTTGTACTATCCCTTCTTACCGTCGAGGAGATCTCTGGCTGGTGCGGATACGCGGGCAGGTTATGTCTCAAGGAGGCAGCAGTTTGCCTGGACTTACGCTGGTAATCAATTCAGTTGACAAGGCAGGTGTTGCGCACTCTTACGACTGTCCCTGGGCACCGCGGGCGGTGAGAAGGACGGATTCTTGGACGCGTTTTGATCTTGCTTTCCCGTTTGCTCCGGATAAATTCCCCGGCAAGCTGAGCTCCTTGCAAGCAAAGTTCTTCGTGGCAAGCCCGGTTCTCGCTCAGATGACCCGCCCGTTGCCGGAGTGCAGCAAGGCTGAATTCAAAGATGTGCAGCTTGAGATCTCTTCCCTGTCCGGACATCCTCTGGCAGACGGCTGGCAGATTTATTGATAACGGTGGTAAATCGGCATCTCTGCCAGTGAAGCCCCCGGGCAGGCACCGTGAGCTGGCAGGTGAGGCGCCAGGGGCAGCTACGCCACCTCTGGCTGTGAGGGACCCACCTGCGGCTGGCAGGAGGGTAGGCGCACTGTCGGCTGGCAGCGACGCTACGTGTGTCTGGCAGGGACACCACCCCCGGTAAATACGTATTTCCTTGTTGGAGTTTCACATTTATATTTTGTAACGGAAGCCAAGGGATCGTACACACTGGCAAACGGCAATTGCAAGGCGGGAAAATGGGCGAAGTATTTGCAGAGCGCTTTATCACAGCTGATTATCGTGAGCAAGAGCAAGACAATTCGCACTGGCTCAGAGATAACGTGGTCAATCCGGCGCTGAATGCCGGTCCTCTGGCTGTATATAACATTGCAGCTGACTTTGGGCATCTGCCTGAAGTGCATCTGAAGACAGCTGAAGCCAAGCCATACAGCGCCAACTGGTATGTTCAGGGGGTGGCAAGCGGTGTCGGCGCGGCAGTGCCTTTCATGCTGGCGACTGCCGGAGCGGGATACGCCATGCGCGCTACGGAAGGAGCTCTCGGCGTGACCGCTGTCGGGCGGGCTCTTGCTCCCGTTCTCACATCCGAAAGAGCCGCCGCTGTTGTCGGAGCTACTCTTTTTGGTGCTCTGCAGAAGCCGGAAGAAGGTCACACGCGCTTCGGCAATGCTGTTGGCATGGGAGCGGGCTTCATGGTGTTCAGCGGAGGCAATATGCTCTCCCGGGAGATGCCATTCCTGGGCAAGGCTCTTACTTACCCGCTTACCGGTCTTGCCGGTGGCGCGACTATGAGCGAAGTCTCTTCGCTTTTCTCCTCGGGCAAACTTGCTCCGTCCGATCAGGTGCTGCAATCTGCTGTCCAGGGCGCGGCATTAAATACTGTCTTGCCTCTGGCCAATGAGGGTACGCGCTACCTTTCCGAGAAGTTTAACGGCAACAAGCCGCCATCTCCCGGGCAAAGCGCCGAGGCTGCTTTGAAAGACAGCGCCAGGCAGCAAGCCGCTGCCTCTGCCAGTCTTTCCACGGAAGCCGTGGTCCTGCGTGAAGCTGCCGCCAAGTCCGGCATGACTGAAGTGAAGCCGGCAGGCAGCGGGCAATCTCAGGCAGGCGATGGCACAGCGCCGAAAGCAGCCATTCCGCTGAGCGAAGCTTCCGAGCGAATCGGGGCGGCCACGTCCAAAATGCACGGTATAGCCCAACTTTCCAGAGAATACGGCGAGTGGGTCAGAAAGAACACGCCTCGCTACCCGAGCCAGGAAGAATTCGCCAAGCTCACTCCAGAGCAAATTGTCGAGCGCGGCTTCTATCATCCGGATGCCAAAAATCTGGACATGCTCGAATCCTTTAAGGATAAAGGGCCGCGTCCTCTGCCCGACGCCAAAGTAGTAGCCAGCGAAGTGACAAAGAGTGTGTCCGGCATGCCGCTTGCCAAGCCGACCGGCAATTTGATTCTTGGCGAGTGGAACATGGAATTTTTGACCGGCGACAAAGCAAGGTATTTTGCCGACACATACAAACAGGTTATACCAAGGCACCATCTATTGTTCGTTGAAGAAGTGAACAAAGAGGGGCTTGCTCAGATTGCTAAGGATAATGGCTACAACTATGCTATTTCGGCAGAGAACAGCCGGGGGCAAGCAGTCGGTATGCTCGTCAATCCGAGGCTGAAAGTGCTAGGCACGCATGCATACACGGAAGTCGCAGATGTTCATAATATCCCCGACCTGAGACCGGCGTTCCGGGTCGATCTTCAAGACGTCGCCACCGGCAACAAGCTCGCCGCAGTGGTCGTACACCTGAAGTCGATGCGCGGCGGACCTGCCGAGACCTCGGCGGTTCGCACCCAGCAATCAGCCATACTGGCAAAAGTGCTTGAGCCGAATTTCAGCGGCGTTATTGCCGGCGACTGGAATACTTTCCTGGATAATACACACGACCTCGATCCTCTGAAAACCGCCGGCTTCCAGACTTTAAACCCTGCCGACCACACATCCACACAATCCATGGGCGGCAGACTCGACGGCTTCCTGTTCAAGAACCTGGCCGGTGCCCTCTCCAACGAGGAAGTCAGGCCGTTCTTCAAGAATCCGCTCATTACGCGCGGTCTCTCCGATCACGGACTTCTCACGACTCAACTGGATGCAAGTTCGCACTGAGCTCAGGATTCAGGGTAAACAGCGCTACCCTGACAGACCGGGGCTCCTGATGTGTCATTTCTTGGAGTAATCGCTGGCAAATCCAACCAGGAAAAAGAAAGCCGCCAGGGTAAGGCTCGTCAGAGCCCAGCCGCCCGTTCGATTCATGACCAGATTCGTCTCTAGAACAGCATCGTTTGGATTACCCGGATTGTAATGCACCGGGATTTTTGATCCTTTCACGTAATCATAGATGGTGGTGTCATAATTGATGGCAATCTGCTCGGATGTGTATTGACGTTCTTGGACCGTATAGCCGTATCGGCAGTGCTTTGTCCTGCCGGAGGTTCTTCCCGGCGTGCCGGAAGTCCATGCTTCAAGGACAACTCCGGTCACTGTCGGCCATTTTTTCGTCTCATCAGCCTTGCGCCAGTCTTGGCTCTGGCAAGTGAAAAAAAAGACAGCCGTCAAAACCAGTATCAAGGCGGCGACCCAGGGGGCTTTCATAACTGCTATCGTCCAATATGATGCGCATCCGGGAACATTCTATCACCGCGGTGAAGCCTGTCTGTCTATCTGTCTATTTCAAGACGATGATGCTGTCGGAATATTCACCGATGTCGCCCTTTGCGCCAAGAGCTCGAACACGGATCTCAAAGTAGCCCGTTCCTTTGAAGTGGTCAGGAGAAAGGACGATTTTGCCGGAGGGCTGCCAAAGATAAATTGTCTTGGCGACGGCCTCGGCTTGCTGTGATTGAGCCTGCCGGTCGAAGAAGAAATTGGCCCGGGAGATCTCCAGTTTCACGCCTCTGGCACCTTCGATGCCTGAGGCGTCGATATCCATCGTGATGGGTTGCAAGATAGGACAGACGCCGGTGGCAATTGCTGTTGCGCCGCTTTGAGTGAGGCGCGGCGCAACAGCCCTGGCGGCGACGAGCCTGATATTGCCGATTTCTAGCTGGCAGGCTGCGGGCAAGGCAAGCGTCAACTCCTTGATCGTGCCTGCGGTGAACCATTTCCAGTAACCGGACAGGCGGAGGCGGGCATGTCGAAAGGACTTGCCTGCAGGGCTGGATTCATTGGCAATAGGCTCAAGGGCAGTTGTAGCGCAAGCGTTATCTTGTCTGTCTTCTAAGCAGCTTTCTTCGAGGTCGGAAGCGCCCTTCCAGGATGCTTTGATAGTCTGCCTGCAAAGAGGAGCAGTCGACTTGATGTCAAGCTCGAGGAAATCGTATTGAAGCGGATTGATGGCTAGATTGGACAGCTGCAGTCCGTCCCCTTCCAGGATGTTTTGCAGGCAGATGCTGTTTGCTCCGGCAAGGTTGTAGGTGGCGTGTCCCTGAGCGTGCGGCTGCCAGGTGTTTGTGAGGCTGCCTTCTTGAGAGTCTGAGGTGTCCGAATCCGACGGTTGTGTCTTTTGCCGGATGACTATCCCTGTGGGAAACGAAACATAAGTTGGTGTGTTGGTCTGCCCGCAATTCAGGGAAAGGGCTGAAAATCCTCTTCTTGTATCTGTCCATACGTATGCCCCGGCGGTATCGGACCGGGAAAGAAGATCTTTGAAGCGTGTTGCGTTGATCGATTGGCTCCAGCCAAACAAGACAGGATCGAAAGTCAGAAAACGTCCGGCAAGCGGAGTGTCGGTGAAAGGACTGCTGAGCATGAACTGGAAAGTTTCACCGTTCAATATCATATGCGCGCCGCAATGTTGCTTGGGAATTCCCAGGAGCAAAATGCGCTTGTTAAGAGGTGTCTGTTTAGCCAGAGCAGCGGCCTGTGTGGCGACAGCCCGGACTTCCTTGCCGGCGTGAACCCAGGCCAAATTAGTGGCGTATGCGGTGCGGGCTAGAACCAGTATCGCCGAGGCTATCGAAAGAGCGCTGAGCGCCAGTAGCCTGTGTTCGAGAACTGGCGACATGTGACGCCGGGCGGGGCGGAAAAGCAAGACCGGTAGCAAGACACTGACCGGCACAGTCAGAAAGAATGCAAAGCGCGCTCCTTCGAGATCCTGCCCGATTCCCCAGAGACGATAAATTGGCGCTGAGGCAGTAGCTGCCCAGATAAAGACGAAAGCCAGCCACTTGTATGAGATCTCGCCTGCAAGCACACGCAGGCATATCACAGCCGAAATGACCAGGTAAGAGGCGGTAAGCCAGTTAGCCCACAGACAGTGCTCGGCGAAAAGGGAATGGGCAAAGGGAAAGAGGAAGCGCCGGAAACAGTCCGGGTCCAGCCAACGGCTGAGAGCTGCCGCTGATTGCGCTTCGCCGATAGCGCCGGTGTATCCACCCAGAAGAGTTCCCAGAGCCAGGTAGCGCATGCCGAAATAAGCCAGGGTGGCAAGCCACAAGGGCAGGGCAAAACGCAGGCTGGCGAAAAGGCGTTCTTTTAGCGAGGCGTGATCGCTCTTGCTGTCGTCGGCCCCATGCGCAAAGAAAAAGGCCGCAGCGCTTACCAGCAATGGCAGCCCGATGGCCATTTCTTTGACAAGCAAGGCCAGGACAAAACAGAGCGTGCCTGAGGCGATGATGCCGCGCGATGGCTTTGACAGGGCTCTCAGGAACAGATAGAAACTGGACAGGTAATAAAAGCAGCAAGCGGCATCGACTCTTCCGACCACCCAGGAGATGCTTTCGCAATGCAAGGGGCTGCAAGCAAAAAGGGCGGCAGCGCTTGTTGCCGCCAGGCTGGATCTGCCTGGGCTCCAGAGCGAGGTCAACTTTCTCAAGGTGAAATAAATGAGCAGGACGTCGCCCGAGAAATAAAGGAGATTGGTTAGATAATAGCCGAAAGCATTGCCGCCCCAGATCAAGAAATCGAACACAAGCGTCATTAGAAGCCAGGGGCGGTAAACGCTCATGCTCTGGATCTGCATGTAGTTGCCTGTGAAATTCTTGAGGAGAAGGTCTGGCTGTCCGTGGAAAATATGGGACACATAGGCGATTTCGCCGAAGTCATCTGCCAGGAAATAGCTGGTGAGAGTGCGGGAAAAACAGGCGACGACAAGCAATAAAAGAATGAGGCAGTGGGTCTGCCAACAGACGGTCAGCTTTCTGCCCAGAGAGATCCACCGGCTACCCGCTCTAGTCCCCGGACCGGCAGGCGCCTGGGCTGACAAAGGAAAAGACACATCTTTCACGTCATTCATGGCGATGGGTCCCCCAAGGCGGTGCTTCAGTCCGGGCAGAAGACTGGCAAAATTCTTTGATACGGGGCAGTGAAGCCAGATATGGCGTAAGCTGGCTTGTCAGCAGAATGTGCCCGGCCGGTGTGAAGTGCTTGATATAAAACAAGCGCACAAGCCCCAGTGCTTTGGCTTTCTCGAAGCTGCCGCTGGCGTCGATGAAAGGGATGTGATGCAAACTGGCTGTCCGGCGTAAGAGCTCCGTCTCCGGATTGTTCGGCTTGTAATCGGTAGGCAGGCGCAGTATCGCAAGTTGGCTATTGCCTGCTTGCGAAGTTTCATTCATGCCGCAGACGAGAGCTTCGGCGATTGGCCAGTAATAAGCGGCAGCACGCGCTTCACCTGCGCCGGCATTGCCTGTCGAGTTCTTTCCCGCCAGCAAGCCATCGTCTTGCTGCGGGCAGTCGTGACAACTGCTGGCAACTGTATCTGCGGTGCCACCGCCGGCAATGCGTCTGTTCGAAGGGAGATTGGCTAAAGCAGGGGACGCTTGCCCGCCGGACAGCGGGCGGACTTCTTCTTTTGACGCTGGGGCAAAAGCTGTCTGCTTGTCCGTTACATCGGCTCCCCACTTGAGCCCATTTGAAGAAAGCTGCAGGTACCAGGCAGCTGCCGACTCCATGAAGGACGACACCACTCCCCAGGTGCGGCTGTGTTCGCGCAGCCATTGGCACGCCCTCAGGCGCCGCGCCTCGCCGGATTTATCCCAGAGCCTCTGTACTGTGTAGTCTTGAATGAGCCGGCCGTTGTTGCCGAGGAAGAAATAAGGGCGAGCAAAGAAGAAGCTGGCCGGGGTCCTGGGGAAGACGTCGAAGACGCTGTTGTGCCTGACGCACAAAAGTACGAGATCTACATGGAACTTTGTGACCAGCTTTTGCAAGCGCAAGTATATCTGCCCGAGATTGTAGGATGAGACGCCAAAATTCATCACCTGAAACTTTCGCTCTGGATTGCCTTTGTTCAATTCTTGCTCGACAAGCCGGCAGAACGACTGGCTTCGGTCCACTTGCAGGGACTCGACCATGGAGTCGCCGATAACGGCAATGCGGAAAGTGCCAGCAGGCTTGTCGAGGCTGTATTCCCGGTCGCTCATGCCGCAGGAGTTGAATTGAGTGCGGGAGAATCCTTCCTTGCGCCAGGTCACGTGTTTGCCTTCCATGGGCACAAAGCCCAGCTCGCCGTCACGCTTCAAGAACTCTTGCTCGCCAAGGCCGGCTGCGGCAAACAAAGCCTCCAGAGACAGGATCACAAAGACTGCTGTGGTAAGTCCTTGAGCTAGCACTACCCACCGGCGGCGCTGCAGCGCTGCCGGCGGTGTGACTGCCTGTGTCTTTTTCTCTAGTGTGGCTGGTTGGCTAATAAACACGGATCTCGACAAGTTAGAACTGGAAGTAAATGAAAGGAGAGGGCTGGGGCGGGGCAAATCCGATGACGGCGAGCACGACGCCGGCATAAAGGCAGGCGCGGGAGGGAAGAGTGAGGGCAAAGGCGGGCTGTGAGTGGATGCGCTCAAGCCAGGGCAATGTGCGCCAGGACCGCAGGCTGAAGAGTAGGGCGTAGAGACAGTATACGCCGAGTGCAGAGAGAACCGGCGAGCTTGCAAGGAGTGGTGCCACCACAGTCGATGGCGCAGGGCAGAAAAGTCCTGCTATAAGGCTGAGGGCCTGAGAAAGAGTGTCCGCGCGGAAAAGAACCCAGCCAATGACCACGAGGAACAAGGTTGCAAGCATGCAAAGGCATTTGGCAGGGAGTGTCGCATGAAATTTTTGCAGGAAGGGGGTCCTGCCGACAAAGTCGTCCCACTGGTGATTGGCGATCAACCCCAGCCCGTGAAAGCCGCCCCAGGCGACAAAATGCCAGGCCGCTCCATGCCAGAGACCGCCAAGCAGCATGGTAATGAGCAGATTGCGGTATTTTCTGGACTTCTGGCAACGCCCGCCGCCAAGCGGAACATAGAGATAATCGCGCAGCCAGGTGGAAAGAGAAATGTGCCAGCGCTTCCAGAAATCGGAAAGGCTGCTTGCCAGGTAAGGGAAATTGAAATTATCCGGCAAAGTATAGCCAAGCATCATAGCCGAGCCGCGGCCCATGTCGGTGTAGCCGGAAAAATCGAAGTAGATCTGCAAAGTAAATGCGGCGACTGCTATCCAGCAATCTGATGTCCCAAGTTGTCCGGTAGCGGCAAAACCGGCATTGGATAGAGGCGCCAGGTTGTCGGAGAGGGCCACTTTTTTGAAGAGTCCCTGCAACAGAAGAACAAAGCCTCTGTGGAACAGGTCACGGTCGAATACGGGCACTTCGGCGAGCTGGTGCATGAAGTCCTGGTAGCGCTTGATCGGACCGGCTATCTGGCTGGGAAAAAAGGCAGCAAACAAGCCGAAATCGAGGGCGTTGGCGATAGGCTTATCACCCTTATATACATCTGTAAGATAGTGGATGAACTCGAATGCGAAAAAGGAAATGCCCAGAGGAAGAATGACGTTAAGCCCGAAGGATTCGCTCGCCGGCATCGGGCAATGGAAAAAGGGCAGTATGAAAGTCAGTCCGTCAAGGACGGACTTAAGCAAGAAATTCGTGTATTTGAAATAACAGAGCGTGCCGAGATTGACCACGAGTCCGGCCAGCAGCCAGTATCTGGACTGGCTGCCGAAGCGATCGATGGCTAATGCCAGAAGGTAGTTGACGGCGGTGAGCTCGCCGATGAGCAAGCCGTAAGCTGGAATCCAGCTCATGTAAAAGACATAGCTTGCCGCAAGCAAGATGGGGCGCCTGAAGCGAGCCGGCGAGATCCAGTAGCAGAGGAGGACCAGCGGGAAGAATATGAGATAGGAGATGCTGTTAAAAAGCATTCAGATTCAGCCGGCAGATAAGCAGGAGCCGCGCGTCCAGGTGAACGCTTGGCAATTCTAGCAAGTAAGTTTGCCTGATCCCTTTAGCTTTGTTCACCCGCCGGGGCTTGACGCGCCGGTGGGCTCAGGGTTAGCGCGCCGTAAAGATTGCTCTTGAAAATCCTGATAGATTGTTGTCGTAACAATCTATGCCAGCTGTGCATCGTACGGCCTTGCTGGCACGCTTTCTCCACGGGTTTTCGATTCGGGCTCCCATCATGCACACAGCAAGTTCCACCGGCTGCAGTGAAGCAGCAAGGAAGAGCCTGGCAAAGCCTGCCTCTGGCTTATGGCATGTCGTTGCTTTTCTTTTCGTCTGCCTGGTGGCGATGGAAATAGCCAGTTTCTGTCCGGTCGTTGGCCAAATTGGTTTTTATCTGGACGACTGGGCGACTTTAAGTTTCCTTCACTTTGGACCGCAGGGCTTCTTCGAGCGGCTGGCTCATTATTTTTTTGAGGATGCGAGTGTTGTGATACGCCCTATAGAGGCGCCGTTTTTTGCCGTGCTTTACAGTTTGTTCACGACTCACCCTCTGGGCTACCATCTGATAAACGGGGTGCTGGAGGTAGCGTGTGCCTGCTTGTTGTATGGGCTGTTGAAAGATTATTCAGGTAACCGGACTCTGTCGTTTCTAGCAGCTTTTGCTCTCTTGCTTTATCCCATTCATGACGTGACGCATTACTGGATGCTGGCTAGTTCCGTGACATTCAGTCTGGCGCTTTCTCTCGGCAGTATGTGGTTGACGGTAAAAGGCGCGGCTTCAGGCGAGCGCTTCTGCCTGCGGCTGGCTTATCTGCTCTATGCCCTGAGCATTTTCAATTATGAGTCGTTTTTGCCGCTTTGCGCCATGAACTGGCTGCTCGCCCTCTTGGTTTTGAGAAGACATCTTTCCTCAAGACAGGCTATCGTTAAGGCTTCTATATTGACCCTGCCTTTCTTTCTTTGTATTGGCGGACTCTGGGGCTGGCAGCGCATAATTGTGCCTTCAATGGGTGTGAAGGCATTGCTTCACCCGGTCTCCTTCGACGTGTCATGGATGGCTCATACAATCTGGCAAGGGCTGAGAATCTCTTCGCCTTTCTATAACTTTCCTTTTTTCCTGAGCAAGATACAGGAGATATTTGCACAGGGGCTTTTTGAGAAAGACTGGATCTTTTTTGCACTTGGCTGTGTTGCAGCAGCTGCCGGCACTGTTGGCGCCGTATCTGGAGTTTCCGTGCGCGATCGCAGCCGAGGCGCTCTGGAATTTGTCTTTCTTGGCATTGTTCTCATGGTTGTGTCTTACACCATTTTCGCTCTGAATCCCGAGTATGATCCAAAACTTGACACGATTATCAATCGCGTCAATTATGGCAGCGCTGTCGGCATGGGCATGGTTCTTGCCGGTCTTGCTGGTCTTGTTTTGAAGCTTGTGGAATGTTTGACTTCAGGCAAAGCCGGCATGCGCGCGCAGACAGCGTGCTTGCTTGCGCTTGTGCTTCCGTTTGCGGCATTTTGCTTGCTTGCCAATCGGGCTATGGCGCAGCCCTGGATAATCTCCTGGGTCACGCAAAAAAATATCGCCGCTCTGGTGAAAAGAGCTGCTCCTCTTCTTTCGGACAACGATAGCTTGATTCTGGTGAATTGCCCGCGCTATGTTTCCTATAGCCCGGTCTTTGACGGGGTCTGGGATTTTCAGTCTATGGTGCGCCTTACACTCAATAATCAAGGGCTCAATGCAGACAGTGTCTCCGAGCGAATGACAGTCTCCGCTCAAGGGGTCGAGGATATTTCGGCAGGGTACAGTTGCGGTGTCTATCCATACAAGGGCATGTTTCTGCTTGTACCGCAAGAAGGAGGTCTTGAAGCCGTGGCTTCAGGACAGCAGTTTATCGATGCCATTGAGAGCAAGGGGCTGGGTTTCGGGCTAGACCCGGCAATTATCGGAAAGTGGCGCAGGCAACTTTCTGCGTCAGCTGCCAATTAGCCGGGAGAGCCGTCCATGATTGTCCAGCGCCTATCGGGGTTGAATAGAGTGGTAGTCGGCAGCGTGAGCGTGCTTACAGTGTTCATGCTCATCGTGCTCGACGTGGCACTGTCCGTTTCCAATCCTCTGAAGTTTTTGAATAGCACGGGGCTTGCTGGACCGAACCAGTATTTCATCACCGACAAGCTTCCGGAGTTTCTTGCTTCGGGCTTGAGCCCGGAGGTGATCATGACCGGGTCTTCTCTCTTCCTGTTTCCGGCGGTGCGCTGCGACGACGAATTTTGCCGGCGGCGTACGCGTTATGACAAGGAATATCTGCATAACCATGTCGCTTGCTACAGCAAGGCCCTCTATCTGGAGGGCGAGCTTTGTCGGCGGGCTGGAAAGCCTCTGTCTGTGGCAAACCTGGCGACACTCGGCGAGCTCATCTCAGATCAATATCTTGTTTTCAAAAAATGTATCTCTTCGCTCAAGAAGCCTGCAGTTTTGGTATGTGACATATCCCCGCGCGCCTTTCTGGACAACAACTTGCCCGATCCCAGGCTGACGCCGGTTTATCTTGCCCTTCAGGATCAAGTTTGTCTGGGCGATTTGCTGGAGACGCACGCTGATTCAGCGCAGATATCTCAACTTATGTTGGGCAGAGCCTGGCATTTCTTTCAATTGCGGGGCAATTATCGTGACTTCTGCAATCAGCTTGTTGCCAGGCTAAGCAATCACCCCAGCAATTTGTATTTTGCCATGCACCCTCAGCTGCCTGCTGCCGACAAGAATGTTGGCGCACCTAAGCCTCTTGGCGCTGCGGCTCCTGAGAAATCTCACAAGCCGATTTTTGATGCCCCGGACAACACTCTAGGGGATCTCGAGGCTTACAGGAGGGATTATCAGCCCCTTACGATGTCGCACTTTAAAGTGCAGAGCATTTATTTGAAGAAACTGCTGGCGCTGGCCAGGGACCAGCATGTGGCTGTTTTGCTTGTGGATATGCCTTTGATGCCTCAAAATACTGAGCTCCTGCCTCCGGCTTTTCTCAAGCAATACGAAATTGAGCTGGCGATGCAGGCAAAAGCTTACGATGCTGTGCTGATTCGACCAGCCTTGTCCGAGAGCTTCGCCTCCTCTGATTTCGAGGACTCGGCTCACTTGAATGCCTCTGGCGGGCGCAAGCTCTATAAGGCAATAAGCGCTGAGGTGGCAGCACTTCTATTTCGACCTGGGAAAACAACTGGCATTGCCGCCGGCAAGGGCAGCTGTCCTTAGTCCTTAGTGGCTGTTAGTAAACTTTGTGCCCGTCGGCAAGCGGGTTTGCCGGCAAGCTGAGGATTTGCAAGCTCGTGTCGGCAAATTCTACAAGCCCATCTCTTTGAAGCGGCGGATTGATGGAATCCAGTGATGGGCTTCTGGCGAAGAAAGAATATTCGATCCCTTTGATGGCGCCTGGAAGAGCGCCTGGCGCAAGCGGCACGGTAATGTCGAAGTCGCGCCAGGCAGAAGTCACTTCAAGGCGTCGAGGTGTCCAGGGGCTGATGTACGAAGATTCCTTTCCGTCGCGCCCCTGGACCTCGGCGCTGAATCTCAGCCCTGGTACCGGCATTCCTGAAAGACTCCGCACCTTGCCGGTAAGGCGCACCAGCCAGAACTCTGTCGGGCTGTAGGCTGGCAGATCCCTCAACGAAATGACGCGCTGTTTTTGCACTCTGGAGTCAAGAGAAGAAAGGTCCAGTTTCCAGGTTTTTTTGCCAGAAAGAGCTGGAGAATTTTGCTCCACGGTGTAAATGTTGGACGGGGTGGTGGATGTTTGTCTGGCAGCGGACAGGACATGAATGTTGTACCTTCCAGACTGCAAGCCGGGCTGAGGAGATAGGTCGCCTGTCTGCAGTTTGGAGCAAGCCGACGGAAGCTTTATTTCATAGCGGGTATCGCCAAAGCCGTCTGTACAATCGACACCATAGAAAGGTTTTTCCCAGGAGGCGAGCGTCAGCCCAGGGATGATCATCTGATTGCCTCCAGTATCCAGGGCGCCGAACACGGAGTTGGGATGCATGTTGTCGCCGGTTGCGGCGATCTCTATTGTCAGGGAAAGCGGCTTGCCGGGCTGGTGACATAGCGCGGAATCAGGCAGCGGCACAAGGAACCACTGCCTGAGATCGCAGTTGGCAATGCCGGCGGATCTCGTCATGCAGTCGAAGATGTATTCGCCTTCGCGGGCAAACCAGTTGCCGGCGATGGGCATGAAGTGCGTGAAATCGCCTACGAGCGACAGACCGGGCACTACCGGACCTTTGAGACGTTGCCCGTTGACTCTGACGGCAAGCTCGTTGTTAATGTCGGGAGCAAAGGTGGTGTCGAGCAAAACAAAAGCCTGTCTGCCCGTGAGGTCGTCTGCCTGTGCGCTATCGAGGGTGACTGTCTGTGAGATGTTCTGCCGGGCAGCAAGCGGGCACCGCCATTCCCACCAGCGGCCGTTGGCATTGACAGGCAGGCAGAGAACTGGCAAGAGAACAAGCGTCAGCGCCACGGTCGTGCCTAGCGCCAGGCGCGGATGCCCTTCGGCAGGCGGTATGGCTTTGCCGAGGCTGACCATGAAAAGGCACAGCACCAGTGCTTTGAGCAAGCAGGCAAGCGAAAGGCAGAGGATCGGGTGCCCGGGTCCAGTTAAAAGCGCCAGCAAGGGAGGCAGTTCGATTTGCTGGCTGAAGATAAGCAGTATCGAAGACGCGATAATCGCTATCGCTGCCGGGATACTGCGGTGATTTTGCAATAGATGCAGCAGGCAAGTCAGGCAACCTGCGGCAAAGACAATCAAAAGAGGCATCACTGTGAGGTTATAGCGCGGCACTGTGATAAACAGCAGGTAGAGCGCGTGAAAGAGGATCCCTAAGGCAAGCAGCATCCTTGCCTGGAAGCGTTCGTTTTCTCTGTCTCTGTCGCTGCGATAGTCGCGTTCCTTGCTGTTCGTCTTCAAGGCAAAGCCCAGGACGATGCCTGGAACAAAGAGCAGGAGGATAAGCTGATGGAATAAAATTTGCTGCGATGCCGTGACCGGACCGATTGGACACTTGAAATCATTCCAGGGAAATTTGAGAAAGCGTGCCGGTTTATCGAGGAGCAACTTTACCCAGCGCTCCGGACTTTTTTCGATAGCCTCCTTTGCCAGGGTGGTGATGCTTTTGCTCTCCACGGCCGTGCCGTCTGGATAGGGGTAGGAAAGAAAGCCCGCCGTGTCGACGTTATTGCCGATGAAGAAATTGAAGTGCCCGACCCTGTCGACCATCAAGCTGCCCGAGCCGAAAACCACTTTCTGAAGGGCCAGCCACGGCACAGCCGCCAGGGCAAAACCGAAAGCGAGCGCCAGCGTTGAGGACAGTATTGTCCTGCCCTTGTTCTGGAATATATGGATCGGGGCTAGCAAGAATGAGATGACGACCATTATCGATCTGCTCAACTGCAGGCAAGCCATGGTGAAGCCGGTGAGGACGACCAGAGGGAGGCTGTTGCCACGCTGGCGCAGGCTACGCACAGTGAGCCAGGTAAGAAGGCTGAACAGGAAGACCGCGAAAGTCTCTGAATAAAGACGCCCGCTGTTGACGATAAAGGCCGGGTAGAAGGCGGACAGGATGCCGGCCATAAATCCGGTCCTTTTGTCAAACGCGGAAGCGCCGATAAAGGCGATAAAAAGACACGTGCAAGCCGACAGGAGCGACTGGGCGGCTAAGGCGACAATCCACATCCGCTCGCTGAAAGCACCGCCGGCGATGGCAGAGCAAATTGCCAGGAAGAAGGGGAAGACCGGCCCTGATATTTTGAAGTCGTTGAGCGATGACAGAGATTGTCTGACTTCGAGCACGGTGGACCCTGTTGCGGTGCCGGCAAGCGAGCTCAGGCAATCCAGCCAGGTCTTAGCCGGCAGTGTGCGCAAATTGATCAAGGCGTCGGCATTGCGCAGATATTCGGAAGCGTCGCAGCTTGAATAGTTATTGATATGCTCGGCGCCAAAATTGAACCAGAGTCTAAGGCAAAGAGAAAGCGCAAATACAAGCGCAAGTGGGATGACTTGCGACCACGGCGGGACTTTACGTTTGTCGTCGCGCATATTGGCTATCGGGCGCTTTCTCAGGACAGTTTGCAACGGCTCTCCAGATTTAAGTCTTGTTTCCCTTTGAGGATGCTGAGGCGGCAAGCAGTTTGGAGAGGGGCTCTTCTTGCTTGTCGGCAATCTCTTTCTCCAGCCAGCTTATAAATTCCGGCGATGGCCGGTTGTTCCGCTCAAATCTGCCGACGAGCCCCCGGTAAGTTCGGTAAACCCGCAGGAGCAGCTTGCCTGCGAACAGCCGGGGGCGTTTGGTGCCGATGCGCCACCAGTGCCTTATACGGAAGCGCCAGGACTGCTGGTAAAGCGTGTCGTAAATCATTTTGTCGAAAGACATCAAGAAGGCGGCCGCGTCAGGGAAGGCCTCTCCGGCCTCTTTTAGATAAAGCGATTTACCCCTGGCGGCGAAGTTGAGGGCAGCCAGCTCATAGAGCTCCAGGGTTTGCTCGGCGATACGCTTTCTCTGGAATCTGTCCAGCACTGCCCGGCGAGCATTGGTCGCCAGAGTGAGGCGCTCACCTGGCTCTGCCAGCAATGACTTGATAGCCCGGGCTAGGGCCAGTGAGTCCTTCGGCGGGACGATGATTCCGGACTCGCCGTGGAGGACGTATTCGCGCGTGCCACCGCCGGAGGTGCCGATGACCGGCTTACCGCAGGCCATGGCTTCCAGGCAGGTATAAGGAGAGTTGTCGTACACAGAAGGCACGACGCAGATATCCGCCGACCGGTAATAATCAGGCAGGGCACTGAGCGGCACCCTGGGGATGAAAGTGACGCTGTCGCTTGCTCCATGGCGTTTCAAGGACGCTTTTAGCTCGAAGAGCACGGAGTGCTGCCCGCTGGCTGCGTTATTCGTGTCATCGCCAATCACGACGAAATGCGTCTTGGGAAATTCGCGCAGCACTTCTGGCACGGCATCGATGAGATAACTGATACCTTTGCGCTCCTCCAGCCGGCCCACGAAAAGGACTTTCAGGCGGTCGTCCTTTTGCAGGGCAACAGGTCCGTCCGGGCTGAATTCCGCCGGGTCGATGGGATTGCGCACGATATGGATTTTATGGCGCGGATAATTCAGGTCGCAAGCGACGAAGTCGGCGAGATCTTCGCTTGGCGAGGTAAGGACGTCGGCTGAGAGCATGGCCACGCGCTCCAGCATGGCCACGAACTGGTGATCGAAGGAGGCGCCATTCACCGAGTGCAGTTGCTCGGATATGAATTTGGAATGTGGGGTGTAGAGCCGAATGACCAGGGGGGCTATTCTGGTAATGGCAGGGTAAAGTCCCTCGGCCAGCAATTCCGGCGTGTCGACCACATCGAACGGCTTGCTTGCATGAAGCTGGAAAAACTTTCGCCAGAGAGCAAGAGTGGTTCTGAGCACATATCGGCTGTACGGCATGCACAGTGAAACCGTGCCCAGGTCGCCCGGCAAGATGGAAGGATTGACGCGATGCACTGATACGCCCTGGTCGTCGACGACCTTGTCGTCATCTTTTGCCAGGCAGACAACGACGACATCGTGTCCCAGCTCCGTAAGACCATGCGCCAGATGGCGGCTGAAGGTGGCAATGCCTCCCCAGCCAGTGTCCGGCGGGTATTCTCGCGATATGAGGCAGATTCTCACGGGGCAAACCTGGTGATGAAGTGAGGTGTCCGCAGACGCTCTGGCAAAAGCGACCCGGAGCTGTCATTTTAAGGCGTACTACTTGTAATCTGTTTGAAACTCTTCTCAGAGTTTGCCGGCAGGGAGCCTGTGATCACATGTAAGCCACAGCATAATCCTGCCGCTGCCGGTCCTGCCGGGTCCACCGTCAGGGATTAGCAGCCGGGGCTGTCTGGCTTATAATAAGTTGTCGAGAAGACTTAAGGCTTTCGACTCTAAAAGAGGGATATTGCCTGGACAGCATCCAGCTGTGACCGGTTTGAGAAGGAGTCTTCCTGCCAATTGATTCGAATGAAAAGAATTTTACTGACAGTCCATAAATTTTTTCCAGAACATCGCGCCGGCACGGAGGTTCTGACTCTGAAAGTTGCGCAGGAGCTGATGCGGCGCGGTTATGAGGTCCTGGTGGTCACAGCCAACCCTCCGGACCGGGATGCCAGGCGCGTTGAGGGCGCCGATACCTCGACTTATGAGTATGAGGGCGTGAAAGTGCTCTCAGCCGAGGAGCCTCTGCGCTTGAGAGGCTTTACTTTCCAACATGAATATTTTCATCCGGGAATAAAGAGGTTTTTCGCCCACGTCCTTGGCGAGTTCCAGCCGGATATCGTGCATATTTTTCACGCCCAGAATCTCTCGGCCAGCATCATCGAGGCTTCGCTTGAGAGGCACTTGCCAGTGGTTTGCTCGACGACGGACTTCTGGTTTGTTTGCCCGACAGTGCAACTGGTTCGCCCGAATGGTGTTGTTTGCCGGGGGCCGAGCGCTATGGCGGCCAATTGTCTTGGCTGCTATACGCCAAAGCTTTTCCCGCAAGCCAGAGAATTTGAAGAGGCGCTGAAAGCCAAATATCCACGTTTTGGCAGGTTCCTGGATGCTGTGCCGGCTGTGCTTTCGCGCAGTCTTTCCAGTTTAGCCTTTGCCGCTTACAAGGCAAGCAAAGTTCCTGGTGCCGTTTGCGCTACGGCAAGCCGCGCGAGGGCCTTGCAGGAAGCGGCCAATTCCTGTGCTGCCATAATGGTGCCGACGGCTCTCATGAAGGACATCTTCGTGGAAAACGGTATAGACTCCTGCCTGATTCATCATGTTCCTTTCGGTATTGACACAAAACCGTTGGCCAAGTTTCAAGGAAAGATCCCTGCTAGGGAATTGCGTTTCGGCTATATAGGCACTCTCTTCGAGCACAAAGGCGTGGACCTGCTTGTGCGCGCCTTTCAGTCCCTGCCGCCTGATGCAGATGCGCTGCTGAACATCTATGGGGACCTCAGTCAGTTTCCTGAATACGGCGAGAAACTGAAAGCTCTCGCCAAGCTCGATTGTCCCAATTCAAGGAAGATTTCCTTTTGCGGCACGTTTCCCAACAGTGAGCTGGGACAGGTGTTTAGCCAGTTGGATGTGCTTGTGGTGCCTTCGCGCTGGTATGAAAACACTCCGCTTGTTATTCAGTCGGCCCTTGCCAGCAAGACACCTTTGATAGCCACAAATCTTGGCGGGCTTTCGGAGCTGATTTCTCACGAGCATAATGGATTGCTCTTTGAACTGAATGATGTAAATTCGCTAAAGGAGCAGATGCTGGCTCTGTTGCAGGATAGATCTTTACTTGGGCGGCTGACGGACAATATTGCTCCGGAGCGCACGGTGGCTGAGATGGTGGACGACATTGAGGCTGTTTACAGGAAGGTGTCGCCCCGGCCTGCCTGCGTGGTACGATAACGAGCCTGACAGGCTGAGAATTCATGAAAACTCTCGTCATCGGCGGCAACGGTTTTATCGGCACCAACCTCGTGGACGCGCTCCTGGAGTCTGGTCACGATGTCTGTGTTTTTGATCGCTACCCGAGCCGTTATCGGGGACCTTTGCCTGACGTTTCTTACATAGCCGGCGATTTTGCCAATCACGGCGAAGTGGCTGAAGCCGTGCGTGGCGTCGACCGGGTTTTTCACCTGGCGTACACGACTTTGCCTCAGACATCCAATGACGATCCAGTCTACGATGTTCGTTCCAATGTGGTGGATACGCTGCAGCTATTGCAATCTTGCCGAGACGCCGATGTTTCCAAGGTCATTTTCGTTTCCTCGGGTGGCACTGTATACGGTATTCCCGAGCGGATTCCCATTGCCGAAGATCATCCGACTGAGCCGATATGTTCTTACGGGATAAGCAAGTTAACAATTGAGAAATATTTGAGCTTGTTTCAGCGGCTGTGGGGGCTGGACTATGTCGTAGCCAGACTTTCCAATCCTTACGGAGAGCAACAAAATCCTTATTCCAAGCAAGGAGCCATCGGTGTTTTTCTGGGCAATGTAGCTCAGGGGCAGCCCATTACAATCTGGGGTGACGGCGAAGTAGTTCGCGACTATGTCTATATCAAGGATGCAGTAAAAGCGCTGGTGCTGGCAGCCGAATATGAGCCGGGTCCCAGGCAACCACGTATTTTCAATGTCGGATACGGCAGAGGTTATTCTTTGAATCAGATTGTCGAGGAGATCAAGAATGTGGTGGACATGCCTGTCCAGATCAACTACACGCCGGCGCGCCCGGTGGATGTGCCGGTGAATGTGCTGGATATTTCTCGCGCCGAGCGCGAGCTCGAGTGGAAGCCGCAAGTGAATCTGCATATGGGGCTTTCTGCCACCTGGAAGTGGATCAAGACAATCGGCAAGGGCTCCGACCGGCTGGTTGAACACAAGTCTTGAGTTGGCAGTCTAAAAAATGTTTCATGCTGGCGTCAAAGTTAGAATTGTCATGTTGACCGCGGCTTGGTTTTCACAGGACAATTGAGAAGTTGTTGAGAGACGGATGACGGATATTTGTTCCCGGATACAGGCAATTGATTATCGACCTCTCTATTGTTGTAGCAGTCTACAACGAAGATCCGCGTAACCTTGTAATTCTTTTGGAGCGCGTCTGGAAGACCATCCAGCCGCTCGGTCTTTCCTACGAGGTTGTTTTCGTCAATGATGGCAGCGGTCCTCAGACGAGTGCGGCCCTTTACCAAATTGCCTCCGAGGTGGACTATGTGAAACTGGTCGTGTTGTCCAGGAACTTCGGGCAGCAGGCGGCTATTTCGGCCGGACTTGATCATGCCGAGGGGCAGGCTGTAGTTAACATGGATTCCGATTGCCAGGACCCACCGGAACTCATCCCTGAGATGATCAAGCTCTGGAAGGAAGGCTTTGATGTGGTGTATGCCCAGCGCTCATCGAGGCAGGATCGCCTGAGCAAGCGGCTTTCAGCCTTCGTCTTTTACAGGGTGCTGGCTCTGGTATCGTCGGTGAACATACCGTGGGACACCGGCGATTTTCGCCTGATGGACCGCAAAGTTGTGGACGCTCTTGCCAGGATGCCGGAGAGGGCTCGTTTCTTGCGCGGGCAGATCCCCTGGCTCGGTTTCCGTCAGACAGGCATTGCCATCGAGCGCGGAGCCCGCGAGCTCGGGGCAAGCACATATACGCTCAAGAAATTGCTGACTCTGGCTGCCGACGGGCTGCTCGCTTTCAGTGTAGCGCCACTGTATCTGGTGCCGATTCTGGGTGCTGCGGCCTTGCTTGGCGGGGTGGTCGGGCTGGCAATCTGGCTCTATCTATTTCTGGGGCACCAGGCAATTCCGGTTCATCTGGCTCTTGTTGCCTTCATCGCGCTTATTGCTGGTGTGCAGATTTGCTGCCTGGGTTTTATGTCTGTCTATCTTTCCAAAGTGCTCGACGAAGTGCGCGCCCGTCCGACATACCTTGTCGCCGAATGTGTCGGGCTGCCTTTTGCCAGGGGCTCAGAGCGCAAGCAGCTGGCATACAAGAGTCCGGCACAGACGGTCTTGCCGCGCGCTGCGCTGAGCGATGCTGCTGCCGGCAAACCCTGAGCTGGTTGCAACGCGATAAACGACAGACGACAGGATTGCTTCTGCGCGGAATTATTATTCCGCGTGTTCTTGGTTCTGTATCGCGAGTCCCGTGTCTTATGTCTGGTATCTCGCGTCTGTCTCGGGACTTCCACTCACGCGCTCAGCGGAAGCAGGACAACTGTGCCTCTTGATTGGCGCGGAACCAGTCCACCATGGACGCAAAGCCTGATTCGAATGTGTGCTTCGGTTGCCAGCCGAGGCTCTGGCAAATGGATTGATTGTCGGCTACCCACACCCCTGTGTCCCAGGCTCGGTTGGGCATCGATCCCCATTGAGGCTCGAGGGGGATGCCCATGATGCGGCGAGCTATGTCAACGACTTCTTTGATGGATGTCTGCTTGCCGGTGCCGACGTTGTAAACGGCGCCTGGCTCCTGCTTCTGCGTTGAGGCTGCCAGCAAGTATGCCTCGACGACATCGTCGGCATAAACGTAATCTCTGGCTACCTCGGGGTCCACCAGCGGTGGTAGCTCTCCTGAGAGCCCCCTGGCGATGAGGGTTGGCATCAGACGATTGGAATCTTCATAAGGACCGAACACGGAATAGAGTCTGAGAGTTTGCATGTGCAGGTTGCGCTCGCGCGCTTTGTAGCGGCAAAACTGAGTCCCTGCTGCCTTTGTTACTGCATAATAGCTGTTGGGCTCGATCCAGTCCGTTTCTTTGGGAGCCTGGTTCTTGAAGCCGTATTCGGAAGATGAGCCCGTGTTGATAAAAGCGTCAAAGCCGGTTCTCAGGCAGGCCTCGACAAGATTGATCGTGCCCAGCACATTGGTTTGCACCATCTGGGCCCAGTCGGTTTGCCAGGAGTAGGCCCCGTGCACGGCCAGGTGGAAAACCCAGTCCGGGCGGATATCTTCCACGACGGAGGCAAGAGCCTCGAAGTCTTCCAGGCGCGTGAGCCGCACATCGACATCGGCGCGGATAGCCTCGATGCGCCACGGCAGATGCTCCGGACGTACAAGCAAAAATACCCTGTGCCCGTCGGACAGAAGCCGACGGGCCAGGTTTGCGCCGACGAATCCGCTGGCGCCGGTGACGATCACTCGCTTCATGCGCGCGAGAGAACCTTCGAATTGAGGAAGCTGGTGTAATCGAAGGTGTCGAGATATTGCCAGGTCAGCTCCCGGATTTCATCCTGTTCTTGCCTGGAAAGCTCCATGGCCGTGGCAAGATTGGCTTCCGGATTGGCCTTGCGGATGGTGCCCCAGGGGTAGACTTCTTCCAGAGGCTGCCCGTTCCAGCTCGGCTGCTTCAGTGATTCGGCAGGCTCCAGCCCGAGTTTGCCAAGAACTGAGCCGAGAGTCTTGTAAGGGCTGGCCATCACATCTTCGGCACGCACTATGTGCAGGCGATCCGGGAATTTCTTCTGGAAAAGAAGCGCGTGATACTGGTTGAGAGTCCAGCAAAGCATGTAGTCCTTGAGAGACAGGGGTACTGGGCGCTTCTTTGTGTCGGCATAAGCCGACCACGGATTGCGCACGACATGCAGGAAGTGGGAGCCGGGCATCTCACTCAATATTTTGTCGGCATCGACGACGATGATCGGGCTGTAGCCGACATGGAATATTTCTTTGCCGGAGCGGTTGTAGTCCTTCCAGGCTTCGAAAGTTGCCTTGAAGAAAGCGGCCATGTTGTTTGCCCTGGATCTGCCCGTCTTTTGCACATGCTTGACGTAGAGCTCCATGCGCTCTTCGTCAGAAAAATCGAAGGGCATGTGACGGAATTTGCTGACTTTAGGCGTGCGAGAGCGCACTTTGCCTTCTTCGTCGATGATCGCTTTGTAGTCCTGCTCGGGTGTGGCATCGAGCGCGAAGACAGGCCAGCGGTACTTTACAGGAAAGAGCGAAGACATCTGGTCGTTAACCAGGCGAGTACCCGGCTGCGATTCGAACGGATACACGAACATTTGCGGATGCCCATCCAGAAAGCGATGGGTCGTATTGCCACCGTTTTCATACATGGCACCCAGCATCAATAGCCGAAACTCACCGGTCATCATAATCCTCCTTGAGATTGTTTGTCTGTCGAAAAAGTATAGAAGAGCAGCTTCTCCCGCTCGGTGAGCCGGGGGTGGCTGAAAGGAAAGCCCGCCGAAAAGCTCTGGGGAAGGGCCTCGATGGCAAAAATCTGGTTGCCTGAAGGCCAGATCAGGCTTGCCAGTATCTGCGCTGATTGGACATCAACGATATGGACGCCGCAGACGCTTGTCTCGACTTGCAGTCCCGGGGCGTACTGGCTGAACCGTGGTATTACCCGCGATGTGCCGACAAAGGCCAGCCCGTCACGGAAACACAGTCCTCTTGTCCAGCCGGGCAATTTCACCGCCGGCTGGAAATGTCCGTCTTCGGCAAAACCCAGCTCCCCGTAGCCGCTGTTATCTACCCAGACGACCCCGCTGTTCAACCTGGCCGAGTGCGGTCTGGTCAGCCCGGTGGCCATGACTTCCCGGGTGTATCCGGAGAATATGACGCCGCGTTTGTCCACTGGGTAATCGGCATGTCCCGGGCGGAGGTCGGAAATTTCTGTCGATGATGCGGAAAAAAAGGAACTTTCAAGGGTCTTGCCGGCAGCTATGGAATTGAGCTGGATGTGGTTCTGTCCGAAGACCGGACCATCTTCAGTTTCGATGCAGGCCGGCCACCAGACTCTTTTGTATGTGCCTTCTTGCGCGAGGGCGACTATGGCATTGTGTCCGACGGCATTTGCGTGCAGGCGCCCGCCGACCAGCGCCAGATCGTGCATGTAGAGGCAGCCAGGCAAGAAGCGCGAAAAAACCGGCACCAGCGGGCTGCCGCTCATCTTTTGCCCCGGCGCGTCCATGCGGGGGGTGAAATCGGAGACTGGCGACAGGCTGAAGACCTGATTAGGGTTGCGAGTGCTGGCCACATGGACGATGCCGGAAGTCTCATCAAAAGCAAGCCCCGACGGGTGAGGCATTGGCATGAAGGAGACAACCGGCTTTCCATCCTGGGAACTCAGTCCCATCAAGAGATGCTCATACTCCCGGCTGACCAGAAGCGTTATCTGGTGCTCGTCCAGTATCTCGAAAAAATTGCCGCGCGAAGTAAATTCAAGCAGCTCAGGCTTGGTTTCGGCAGCTTCCTGCCACTGGCTTGCGATCTGGGCACTGTCGCGCCACTGAGCATTGTGGGTCGCCCAGAGTTTGTCGAGCTCGGAGTCCGGGCGGCAGTGATAAGAGTTGCCGGTCAGTTCAAGTTTCGCCAAAGCTCATATGCTCCCCAGTACATCTTCAGTGCCGACTTGTAATTGGTTGTTGATTTGCCCCCGTGGCGTTCCGTTGCCAGAACAGGGACTTCGAGGATCTGGTATCCCTGCTGCCTGCAGATGGCATTGAATTCCGCATCGATCAGGTCATCATCCCGGGAAAGTTCGAGAAGCTTGCCACAGGCACGCGGGAAAACTTTTGGAGTTCCATTGATGTCCCAGGTCGGCAAATCGAAAAGGGCGCGGCACTCCAGGTTGTAAATGAGCGAGCCCAACCGCCGGCGCCAGTTGTCGCGTATCTTGCGGTTGGCTTTCACCACGGCGTTGGGGAAGGAGATGGCATAGAGTAAAACCAATTTCAGGATCTCGCAGCTGGTGCGAGCGGAATTGGTATAGCAAAGCAAGTCGCCGCGGGCTTCCTTGACGCCGAGCCGCACGGAATGTCCCCAGCCGCCTTTCGGCGTGTCGATTGTCCGTACGCTATCAAACTCCTGAGACAGCTTCTGGCAAATCAGAGGCGACTTGTCGCGGCAGTTGTTCGTGACGAGCAGGATCTCGTATTCGATCGGCAACGGCTCGAGTGTTGCCACATAGTCACCCACTATTTTGCCGATATGATCTTCCTGGTTGTGCACCGGAAGAATGATGGAGATCAACGAGCCTGACACAGCGCTACTCCGCCAATAGAATCGAGCGCTCTTTCGGCCAACGCGTCTGCCGATAGCCCGCAGCGGGCATAAATGTATGCCTGGCTGCCGGTGGTACCGTCCGGGGTGGCATCGATGGCGCATCTGACGACGCGACACTCGAGTCCCTGTTCGGCAACAACTTCTGATACCAGGGAGCCGATCCCGCCCACGCCGTAATGGGCTTCGGCTGTCAGCACGGTCCTGTACTTTTGCAAGATTGCGGCGAGATCCTCGACTGGTGGAGGATTCATGCTGGCTACCACAAGCACCGCGCAGGAGACTCCTTTGCTTGCCAGTTTGGTTGCAGCTGTCGCTGCTTCGCTTGCGACGCTGCCCATGGAAACAATCAAGACATCCTTGCCCTCGGCAATAAGCTGGGCGCGCCCGAGCTCAAAGCGCCCGTCCAGCCCGGGGACTACGGTCCTGTCGTCCTTGCCCAGCCGGTAATAGACGGGACCAGCCATGTCCCAGGTGGCGCGCAAGGCCGTCTCCGTCTGGAGATGATCGGCTGGCGCGATTACGGTAATGCCAGGCTGAACGCGCATAACGCCCACATCTTCCAATCCGTAGTGCGTGGCTCCGTTATGAGCATATTCCACGCCGCCGCCGACGCCGACCACTCGCACCGGTAATTTGTGAAGGATCGGCCCGTTGCGGATGAATTCATAAGGGCGCAGCGCGGCGAAAGTGACGATGGAGTATATAAAAGGGATGTATCCGGCTTCAGCCAGTCCTGTGGCGATGCCGACCATATTCTGCTCGGCTACTCCGACATTGACGAATCTGTCGGGGAAGCTGTCGGCAAAGGGCTCAAGCGCCATATAGCCGAGGTCTCCGGTCAAGAGGAAGATGCGCGGATCGTCTGCCGCGAGCTGTGTCAGCGTTCTGGCAAATGCGCCTCTCATTTCGTCTTTCCCACCTCCATCATGGCAGTCCGGTACTCGCTGTCGGAAAGGGGGCTGTAGTGCCACTTGATCTGCCCTTCCATAAACGAGACGCCCTTCCCGAAAGTGGTATTGGCGAAAAGGACGTGCGGTGCACCGGCGGCAGTGTCAAGCCCTTTGATCGTATCGGCGATCTCTTGGACATTGTGACCGTCGACGCTCGAGACATTCCAGCCGAACGCAGACCAGGTTTCTTTGATCCTGGGCAAATTGATGACGTCCTTGGTGAAACCGAACGCCTGCTGCCCATTCATGTCTATGACAGCTACCAGATTGGAGAGGCGGTGGTGTCCGGCAAACATAATGGCTTCCCAGACGGAGCCCTCGTTCAATTCGGCGTCACTGAGCAGAACAAACACGCGCCGGCACGAGTGTTGCAAGCGGGCGGCAAGCGCTGCTCCTGTGGCAAAACTCAACCCCTGTCCAAGCGAGCCCGTGGAAAAATCCACTCCTTTCAAGCCATGCTCCGGATGCACTCCCAGAAAGGTTCCATTGCCGCAAAAACTATTGAGCTCCTCGGCGGATATCCAGCCGCGCAAATGGAGACCTGCGTATAGAGCCAGCGCTGCGTGCCCTTTCGAGAGCACGAAGCGGTCTCTGTCCGGGTCCGCCGGCGATGCTATGTGCATTACTCCGCCGTAAAGGGCCGCGAGGATATCTGCGACGCAAAGTCCCGAGCCGATGTGTCCGACGCCGGCGCGCTTCGATTGCTCGATGATGATCTGCCGGATCATCTGTGCTGTGACACCGCTTGCAACAGTGGTGCCCGCGCTGGTTTGAAGTGAATAGCTGCTTTGCATTCCTGACCTGGTTTTTTCAGAAGAAAGGACGCCCTGCAAATCCAGCACCGACGCAGGCATCGAACACTGGATCCTCTGTGAAGCGAACAAGAGATTGCCAAGTATAACGTATCGCTGAAAGTGGAAAGTTAAGCGCAGGATAACTAAGAGGGAGGAAGCTTGAAAGTGGTTGGGAATGCCCTCCTTGAAGTGGGGACATTAAATATCTCTTTTGTTGATCGCGGCTTAATAAAGCCAGAGTGCGTTTATATACGCTTGCGTTCTGCTGCCCGTTTCTTGTTGCTCGTTGCTCGTTTCTCGTTCCTCATTTCTTGTTGCTCACTTCTCGTTTCTCGTTTCGCTTCTAGCTTCTCTCTATTCGTACGTCGTTGCTTGTTACTTCTTACTTGTTGCTAGTTCCTTGTTCTTGGCTCCTCCTTTCTAAAGTCTCTCGGCGGATCACACCTCATCGGCGCCGTTGCCTGCTGAAGTTTTTGTTTTTCAGGGGTTGCAGGGGGGCAAAAATGATATAGGCTTCAGGGAAGGAGGAATCTGGTGGAGAAAGTTCTCGAGAAGGTTTTTCGTTTGCAGGAAAGTGGCACTACTGTCAGGACGGAGATCCTTGGCGGCGCCACCACTTTCATGACAATGGCATACATCATTGTGGTCAATCCGGCTATTTTGAGCTTCGCTGGATTCCCTGCAGGTCCAAGCACAGTGGCTACGATTGTCGTGGCGGTTTTTGGCTGCCTGTTGATGGCCTTCTATGCCAACCGGCCCATTGCCATAGCGCCATACATGGGTGAGAACGCCTTCATCGCTTTTGGGCTTTCCGCCATGGGAGTTCCCTGGCAACAATGTCTTGGCGCCGTATTTGTCAGCGGGATAGCTTTCCTGGTGCTTACCCTGGCGCGCGTGCGTCCATGGCTGACCGGGGCTCTGTCAGCCAGCATGAAATATAGCTTTGCCGCCGGGATCGGCTTGTTCTTGACCTTTATCGGCATGTACCAGACCGGCATTGTCACAAGCGCTGCCGAAGGAATGCCGGCTGCGGCTTTGCTGGTTCCTGGCATGACTTGTTTGCGCGCACCCGATGTGCCGTTGAAAGTGGGCAATTTCCATGATCCGCACGTGCTCCTTTCGATTGCCGGCTTCGTTGTGATCACTGCCTTGATGCAGCGCAAAGTCAAAGGAGCCATGTTGATCGGCATGGCAGTGACAGCCTGTGCCGGCGCGGTGCTGGGGCTGGGCGAGCTGCCGCACAAGGTGCTGGCTGTGCCATTCCAGGGAGACTTGAGCCTTGAGCCGCTGGCCCTCAAGCTCGATGTCGCCGGTGTCATGAAGCTGAGTTTCTTGCCTGTATTGCTCACTCTTTTTCTGATGGGCTTCCTGGATACGCTCGGCACGCTGGTTGGTGTCGGCTCGGCCGGCAATATGCTGGATGAGCAAGGTAATTTCCCCGAAGTGGAAAAGCCGATGCTTGTTGATGCGCTTTCTTGCATTTTTGCCGGGCTGATTGGCACTTGCACCAGCGGTGCTTTTATCGAATCGGCAACAGGAATACGCGAAGGAGCACGCACCGGGCTGGCTGCCCTGGTCGTCGGGCTCTTGTTCGGAGCTTCTCTTCTTTTCATTCCGGCGGTGGAGCCGCTGCAGCACTTGCGCTATGTCTATTCTCCGGCCTTGATGGCTGTTGGGCTTCTGATGATTTCCAGCATCGGCAAGGTCGATCTCGAGGATCTTACCGAGGCTGTCCCGGCTTATGCCACAGTGACTCTGATGGTTTTTACTTACAATATCGCCAACGGGCTCACTGCCGGCTTGATCCTTTACCCTGTCTTCAAGATAATTGCCGGGCGCCATCGTGAGCTTCACCCAGGCAGTGTCGTTCTGGCCGTTATTTGCCTCGTATACTATCTTTTTGGCTTGCCTCACTGAGGCTGGCAATAAAAGCCCTTGCTCGAGCCGCCTCAGCCCAAGTAGGCAGCGAAATATGGACTTCTCTCTCAAGTGCGCAAGGCAGAGTTGTTGCCCTGGATCTCAGGGATGGACAGGCAGCTGTCTCATTGCATTAAATCTGGCAGCCTGGCTGTAAGGCTTCGCCTAATTCCTTTGTCTGCAAGGTTAAGGAAGCATGAAACCGGCAGATGGGGATAAGACGATGAGCGGCTTGTCGAAGAAGAGCACAAGCGAAATTGTGGGCACTGCAGCAGCCGAGCGGGAGCCTTCGGGCAAGAGAGTCAGTCTGGTTTATCGCAAACCGGCGACTGATGCCGCGGAGGCTCCTGCCCCTGCCTCTGCGTCTTGCCAGAACGGCGTGTGCGGCCTCAACTGGAAGCCCCGCCGCCCGGCAGCCTGAGGGGCGGACAGTTGAGGCAAAAGGTCTGTCAAAGAGCGCTCATTCGGGCTCTTCTGCCTGAAGCCGGCTCCCGAGTTCGCGCGCGCGCCTGAGCAGGATATCTTTGCGCTCTGGAGCCATTTGCTCCAGATAAGTCTCTAGAGCCGCAAGCGGGCAAAGCACGGCTGACTCGTTGAGCTGGGGCATGCGGAAGTCTCGCTGGACCATAACCACCTCCGGGCGGAATTGCACGCTGAGAGCCTCTTGCGCCAGGCAGCGCAGCTTGCCTTCGTCAATCTCGGGTAATTGATCCTGGCGTACTTTATAGCGAACCCTGAGGACGCAACCGGCAATGAGCGCTCTGGAGATGAGCTTGGACAGTCTGTCGGTCGGACTTTCTGAGGAGGTGAGGTCGGCATCGAGTGAAATGAACGGGCGGGGGCTCAGAGAGTGAAACTCGTACTGCGTGTTGCGGCGCGCAAGCCGCACGTGCAGGAAACCTTTATCTTCGTCGGCTTCACCGAAGTCCACTCGCTCAAGGCTGCCTGCATAGACGACAGCGGGGCAGGACTCTCTGAGCACCTGGTGGCGATGAACGTGTCCGAGTGCCACATAATCGACGCGCTCATCTAGGAAAATGTCCAGCGGAAAAGACATGGAATAGCCAATCATCAATTCTTGCTCGACTCCGGCACGCGCCTGCTCGAGCATCATATGTGCTGTAACCACTGTCGGCAGAGAGGCATCGAGCTCGTCGTAAAGCTGGCAGAGGATGGTGGAAATGTGTGACACCAGAAGCCTGTCCGTCTGGGCGTTTGTCAGGGAGGCGTATTTTTCGTGGGTCATGACCAGGTGCCTTGTGACATGCGGAATGCCGATAAGCTGCATGGCACCCCTTGCTGTTTCAAGCCTGACCAGGCAAGGACTGTCGATAACGGTCAAATTAGGGACTTCCAGGCTCTGAAAAACGGACATGGAGTGGCTTGCTGTCGATTTCAGAATCTGATCGTGGTTGCCCACCAGAACAACAATTTTGATGCCGGCGTCCGAGAGCCGCTTGAGCTGTTCGGCGAACGCTTTCTGGTAAACAGGCTCCGGGGAAGCATTGCGATAAGCGTCGCCAGAGAAAAGGAAGACATCAACTCGGGAGTCTATGGCATAGTCCACCGTCTTCTTGAGGGCGCGGACGAAGTCTTCAAAACGCACATTGAGCCCTGTCTCCGGGTTGAGCCGCCCGTGACTTTCTCCGGAGCCGAAATGAATGTCGGATACGTGAATGAGATTGATCGACATGGGCTGCTATATGCGGATTGAGCTTATAAAAGAGCCATACTGTCCCTGAATGGCTGATGGAGTATGACATGTTTTATGTTGATTGATAAAATCTAGTGCAGTTAGTGTAGAAGGTGTAGTCAAGGGTATGCCGGACTGGGGCAGGAAGTTATACACGCCGGTTCTGGTGGCTCTCATCTTTGCAGGGGCAGCTGCCTCGGGTGCCGCTTTGAACGAGGCGGAGAAGATCAAGGAAGTCGTGCAGGCTTCTGACATCTTGGCGCCTGATTATCGCAAGCAGGTGAATGTGACTGTATTGCCAGGGGCGGCGGCGATAAGCGTGTTTCGCAATCCCGACGCCACAGACCGCGATTGCCAGATCGATGCTGTTCTTATTGCCAAGAAGGTCATGGATACAGGTTCCGGGGCAATCAAGAAAGTGCGCGTTGTCTTCTTCGAATTCGCCAGGGAGGACAGATACCTGGAAGCTGTTGTTCAGACGGCAGATGTGAGCGCTTTTGCTGTTGGTAAGCTCAAGGTAGACGGGCTGCTTACCAACGTGACCCTTGTGCGATCGAGGGGCAATCCGCTCTCTGCTGTTTACGGGGGACTTTCCTACAGGAGTATCATCGATAATCTCTGCGTGGTGGAAGGCCCGCTGCGCGATGAGCGAGCAGCTTTTCTGGTGCGCCTAAGGAACCTCAAGAGTCACGGGGTGGATGTGCTTGCTTTAAACGATGGCTATCTTCATGCCGAGGATCTGGCCAGACGCGGGCAGGAGACTCAGCTGAAGGCGCAGATGCTTGCCCTGGAGAAGATGGCTGACGCCAGCCTCCGGAATCAGGATACAACTGGCTCCGACGAGCGGATGGCTCGCCTTTGCGCCAGCAAAGAACAAAGCGAGGGTTTAGCCGGTGGTTTGAAAGCAGGGCCAGTCGCCCCTTATGAGGCGGGAGCGGCAACCAGGGAGTAGCCCGGATGGGGCGGGCGTCTGCAGGAGAT
>JAHFBI010000160.1 GCA_023250095.1 Candidatus Melainabacteria bacterium | reverse complement strand
AGTTATCAAACGCCAGAACCAGATAGTCTGAATCCCTGCCTCCTGCGCGCTTTGCAGGCACGCGCCGACAGGCTCGCGCAAAGAATACAACCATTCGAGCTTCACAATTGTTGTTGACCGCCTGACAAAATCCAGCTTGCTCAACCTTGCGCACCTAGCACCAATCATTGAGATCACCTCCAGCGATCCCCCAACTTACGATGCAAGTGCCTCTGTATTCAGCAAAAGAAACTTCTGGGCAAACACAATTGCTTCAAAACCAGCCTGTGACAGCCGTGCAAGCATCCAAAAAAGCAGGCCACTTCCGCGCGGACATGGCGGGCCTGTCAGATGGTTGCAAAGCCGTTTCGAGCTGACTCCAAATAAGTATTGCTTAGCAAAGAACTCTTCTCCAGCCAGCAGACAACAGCTGAGGCAAGCCTTGGAAGCCAGGAACTTATTTTTGCCAGGCTTGCTCCTCCGGGAGCATCCTTGTTACAAAGAGGTAGACTCTCTGTCTTTTTTTAGCGTTCAGGACTATACCGGACCGTTCGATACAAAGGACCGCGCACACACAGACACAAGACACACCATCTGCGCACTGCGAGCACTTGCCCACAGGACATGCGCAAGAATCTCGTCTGCAATGAAACAAGGCAGAAGTCCCGCTCTCTAATTCAGTCCCTGAGGTCACACTGACGACCAGCTCAAAGAGCCATCGTCAATGTTCCTAGCGGAATAAACCCAACTCACCAGTGTTCTTGCACAGACACAGGTGTCTAACCAACGATTTGGGAGACCAAGCATGCTCAAGTTCCCGAAATACAACGTCCACGTTCTGCTGGGCGTAACCCCGGTCATGAAAGTGACCGACCGTCAGATCTGGACCCACCTGGTCACACCACAGGTCCAGGCGCTTCTGGGCCCGATCACTGCCATCCGCCCGCCTGTTGTCAGAGAAACTCTCACAGGAACCCCTCCGGGAGCCCCCGGCTCTAACATAAACAACCATCTCCTCTACGGCGGGCAGTCTGGCTTTGTTCGCTTCCCGTATCTGGAGATTCTCTACATCACCACATACGGCGCACTGCTCATCAAACGCGACTTGATGAAAGTCGAAGTCACAGGCTGGATAGGCGACATCGAGAAGAATCGCTCCGAACTTATCTTCGAAGTCGCCTTGCGCGACCGCTGCTTCGATGGCACCTCCCGCGCAAACGACTCTGCGCTCATCGCCTGGCCCTTTTCTGATCCGAAATTGCACCAGCGCCTGTCAGACCAGCTCTCATCTGTGGAGGCCAGTATTTACGGTTTTGTGCCTGGCTCGCGGATTGGGGATGTCACTGGCAATCCGGACCTGGAAGAATTCGTGCGCCAGCCATACCAGTTCCTGGACAGGCCGGAGTTGTTCCTCAAATATTTCCAGCAGATCTGGCCCTCGCGCCGCGGACCTGGTCAGGTAGGCGCTCCAATTCCGGATGTCTCCAGGGTCATCGACACAGGCATTACGGAAATAGCCAGACTGTCAGGATACGACCTGGTCGAAGCAACGACAAGCCACTACAATGTAGCCCACTTCGTCATGTCCCGCGGTTACCGCTTCAATTACATCGAACAGGCACGAGACTTCGCTCAGCTGGATACCGCCGTCAGAGAGCTGACAAAAACACTCAGACTCTCACGCACGCAACAGTCCTGGTGCCCGGTCATCCAGGGCTTGAAGCCCCCTGAGTCAATCCCGTCCGAGCTCAATCTCGGCGGACCGAGCTGGCCCTGGGATAACATTTGCCCCGATTATCTCTGGCTGAATAAGCCAATCAGCGATAAAGCCCGAGGGCTCCTGCCAGGACCGATCCCGCGTTAACTTGCTGCAAAGCAAGTACTCCATACAAACGGCTGACTCGGGCCAGACTCGTCAATTAGTCCCGAGTCAGCTACAGCCGCCTCAACAGTCAAGCAAGCAAGGCACGTACCATTTGCCAGGCCAGCCCCTCCGGGACTTCTTCTGCTTCGAACATGGGAGCCACGGGCAGGTCTCCCTCAACCGTGAAGCGCAGCAAGTCGCTGAAGAGCCACTCATAGAAAACCTGGCTGGCAGCATCCGGGACCGGACAGTCAAGCTTATCTCTCAAGACAGCCGGTACGTTAAGAAGGGCCGTCATCTCATAGGGGAGCGAAATGTGCCTGTAAAGCAAAACGATATTTGGAGCAAGCGCGCTGTTGTTGTTCAAAAGCTTGAGCATCAGGTGCCCGGTATGCTCACAGCCGGATTGAAAGTGCTGGGAGTCGTCCACAATATACAGTCGATCGCGGTGGCGATCGGCGTGCTGGCTCAGGAGACGCACTACCAGCGGTGCCGCCGAATCACGAAATTGCGCTGGAGCAAAGATGCAGACACGCGGAGATAGCGCAGAATCGAGCTCCAAAAGATCTGCAAGATCACTGTTGCCGATAACTGGAGTCAACCCGGACTGCTCAACCTCTCCCTTATACGAAGCTTCAAGAGTACCAGAAACAAGAACCTTATCTTCGCTCCCCCCGACTGCCTTGAGCAAAGCCGGCACCAGCCGCGAGCGAATGCCCACGACCACTTCGGAGGGATCGACGACCCACAGGCAGTAGGATCTCAAAAAGCGTGCCGTCAACTGCGCCACGCGCCTGAGGCGAGCAGACAATGATTGGGGTCTCACGCCGGGAGCCTGCCGTTGCCTGAGCAGCGACCCTGTCAGATAGGAAAGAAATGCGGCATGCGTTTCGCTCACGCGGCTGAAATCGAGGTCTCTCCAGGCTCCAGACGCGTCGACTTTTTGAAGATTCTGCAAGATCTGCGATATGGACTTACAGCGCGGAGTCGCCTGATAGACGAACACGTCGTGGTAAGCCGGGCGCCCGCTCGACAGAAGCGGCACGACTGTTCTTGCCGGAATCGATTCAGCCGAAGTAGCGCAGACATAAAAATGGAAGTTGACCCCGTGGACTCTTTCCACTTGAGCCAGGCAAGCAATATCAGTATCGCTTGCCTGACTCACTCGGCGGCTCCAGAGCATCTCCGGCAAAAAGCCCCGGCGGCGGAACATTTCCTCGATGGGACCATGTCCTGCTCGTCCGCCCATCATCAACGTTATTCGCCCACCCGACTTGAGGCACAAGTGCGATTGTGTGAGCGCGCGTGCAACCAGCGGAAGCCCATAACGGTCCTCAATGATCCCTTGCTCGAAACAATAATTGCTCAAATCATAAAGATCCTTCTGCCCAGGCCGATCATCCAGGCGAGAAAGAGCATTCGGGTCAGGATGCAAGACCTGCGGGATACAGCCGATAATATGATCGAACTGTTCGTTGCGGGACAGCGGCACTTCCAGAAGATCCGACACATCGCCGGAAAAGGCTTCCGGAAGGGGGCGCCCGGAGCGTGTGAGGCGATAGGAACCGTCAGCGTTTGTTCCATTCAACCAGGCATTGACCCGTGCCATGAGAACAGCTATAGGATTGATATCCAGCCCAAGTACTTCATGCGCTTCAGTGTCCTTGAGCATGAGCAGGCTGATCCAGCCGCAGCCAACCCCAATTTCAACAAGCTTCTTGCCCTGGAAAGCCTCCGGATTCTTCAGCAATCCTTCGGCGAACGTGCAACTCCAATGCTCGGGGGGAAACACTGCCGGATGAAGCAATAGAGGCATGGTTTCGCCGGCGAGCGTTTGTACTCTTTTAACAGACAGAACGCTGTCACTTGCCTCAGGACTTCTTTCAACGCCATCAACCAGAGCATGCAACCTGCGACATCCCTCGACCCTGGTATCAGACTTTTCCAGCTGTGCAAGCAGATCTGCCAGCTCGAACAACGGATCGACAGAGCGTGCCTCAAGATCCTCGCCCGGAGAAACTGGAAAGTATTGTACTGACTGCATGAGCGTACTCCGCGCCTGGCGACCAACAAAAGACAGCGCAGTTAGCGCAAGTCAAAGTGTCGCCCAGGTTACTGTGTTGAACCGAGAGATTTTCATCGTACAGGATTTCGGAAATTCCAGATCAAGGCAAATCGCTGTGATACTGGCTAGGGGAATTCGCGCTATGCCAACTTCCCTCTTCAGCGACACTGCAAATCATCCACATCACTCCGTTTTGGCACCAGCAACCCCTGGCAGGCGGCCAAATTTTAGTGACTAACTGCACCATCGCCGGTGCAGTTAGAGGATGCCCGCGTACTGCACAATATGGCTCCCCCGCCATGCGACAATCGCTCGATGCTTTTCAAGACCAACCTGGCACTGACGGATACCTGTGCCAGTTGCAGTGGCAACACAATCTCTCAGTGACCACACATTAAAACTTTCCTGCAATCAATCTGCGTAACGCGATTTTAACTGGACAGGCCACTGTCGCTCGCTCTTCAACGGCCACCGCCAACTTCGAGACCCAGGCTCAATAACGAAATTTCTCAAGGACCCGCAAAGCCATCTTTAATTGTTGGGATATCACGCGGCTTCTGTTATCTCTATGTTGTCATTTGCTTCCCAGACCACACATCAGACGCAGCCGCTCAATCCCCACACAACGATTGAACTCACCAAATCAATCTCAGCATCTGGCTGTTGCCTTGATTTGCGTCTATGTCCTGGTCACCCACAACAAGGCGACGCTGGCTGTCCAACGTCCGTCGCCCCCCTTTTATCGAGGTATCTACCATGTTCGTACCAATTGAACTAAGCGGTTCATCCCGCGCCAAAAGCACCCCCTGGGTGACATGGGCCCTCATCGCTGCCAACACAGCAATCTACATGATTGCTCGGTTCGCGCTCTGGACTCCACTCGAAGGGCTGATGCCGACCATTAACTTTCTGGGGTACTTCCCCGGACAATTCACCGCGGCTCTCGCTCACGGAAACCTTCTGGGAATTGCTGGCGCTATCATCAACCTGATAACCCACCAGTTTATCCACTCCAGCTTTCTCCACCTGTTCTTCAACATGGTATTCCTCTATACCTTCGGACAGGCTCTGGAGCGAGAAGTCGGCAGCAAAGTCTTCGTTGTCGGCTACCTTCTGTTTGGACTGGTCGCCGCCATCGCCCAGTCGTTCGTCGCGCCTGATCTCTCGGTAATCGCCCAGATCGGCCATGCACCTGCCCTGGCTGGTGCCTCCGGCGCCATTCTCGGGCTGCTAGGCGCATATGTAGCCTACTGGCCGAAGGCAAAATTGATCATGCCGCCGCTGCCACCGTACCCGATCCCGGCCTGGGGGTTTGCCCTTTTCTTCTTCTTCATGCAGGCAGTGAACGCCCTGACCGGAGCCGGCGGAGTCGGTTACGTGGCCCACGCAATCGGCTTCATCACCGGCTTCCTGGCAGCCACTTACCTGCCGCGGCTGGATCTCTCCAGACACACAAGCGTGTGAGGAACACCAGGAGGAGGTTATGTACGTGTGTATTTGTCATGCCGTTAAGGAAAGCGACCTGAGACAGGCGGTCGACCGGGGCATCTGCACCTGGAAAAGGGCGGTCAAAGACCTGCCCATAGCCAGTCAGTGCGGCAAATGTGCCCGAGACGCTCATGCCTTGTTCAACGAAGCAGTCGCTGCCCGACTCATGCCGCCTCCTTAGCCGGAAGCTGGCAAAATTGCAGCATCCACTGCTGATTCATCCGCCATACAAAATAGCTGGCCACCGTCGACTACCCTGAGAGGGTCTTCCCTGGTGGTCAGCTCATGGTGATTGCCGCCGCTGCCAAAACAGCTCCAGGCGGCGATTCTGTTGTTAACCCCCACGGGAGTTTCCCATGGAAATGTTGCACACTCCAAACAATGATTCACGTGAAAAGAACAAGCTCCATCGCTTCAGCTTTTTGATGCGCCTGCTAGCTTTTTCGATCATTTTCGTAGCGCCTCTCACCCAACCCGTGCTGGCGCTGACGCTTTCACCGCTTATAGCAGGCATTTACCTGTCAGCCCTCTTGTGGAAGAAAGGTTTCTTGAAAAGCCTATCCGGTTTGTTGTTCGGAATCTCAGCCGTACCTATCTATACCGGGCTCACACTCAACTATCTGTCCCCCATTCTCTATAGGGTCACGGTACCCCTCTGGAGTTACGCGCCGGTAGTCGGTTTCGTCTTTATGGGAGTACTTGTATCCCTGTCCATTTTCAAAACAAGCAAGAGAGAAACGCGCGATCACATCAAGGTTCACAGCGCTATCTGGCTTCTGGTGCCAGCTCTGGCGGGAGTTTACTGGTGGACCGTTTACACGTTCATCTTGCCTGGAGTGGGCAAAGTCGGAGAATTCATAGTCGGGGCGGTCTGGCAGAGCTGGGTCGTTGTCGCTTTCGTCTTCCTATTGGCAGCCTGCACGTTCGCCGTCTGGCACTACACAACCAGAAGATTCGGTAGAGCCATCCGCTTTGACGCCTTTGCCTGGGTGCTGGTCAGCGCACTGGCAGCTTTCGTCTGGCACACAAACCACGACGAGCAGATAGTGTCCTGGCAATGGGCGCGGTCGGTTAACCCGGAATACATCTCGGAATTGCCTGAAAGCGCCGATGCCGATTTACAGAGGATCTTGCCCAGGGCGACAGCCTACAACTATATCCTCGATGCCACCAACAGTCAGCTGGAGCTGAGAGCTTCCGACCCCCACATGGTCCGTCACGGTGACAAACTGATGTGGCAGTCGCACTTCCATGTCGACAACAAGTGGGGACAGATGTGCGACTCCATCAAACAAGTCATCCAGGTGGATGCCGCCACCACCCGCAAGCAGCCGCACATAGAGAACCAGACGAGCTTCCCGCATGTCTTGTTCGTCTGCTCATCGGAGTCCTGGGTATTTCAAGGAGCCTTCAAATTCCGCCATCCGTTTTCGACACAGGGCAACAACATCTACTGGAAATATCCAGACGGGCACTGGGTAGCACTCATGCCTTACACTTCCATGCGCCCGACCGACTGGGGAACAATGGTTCCTTATCTGGCAGGAGTTGACGAGCTAAGCCAGTGGGGCGTTGTCACCAGCCACAGTGTCAGCGATGCCGTCAAGCTCTTCCCCGGAGCACAATTTTTCCCACCGGAGCTAGCCAGAACCCTGGCGCAAAAATATGGCGACTGGCATGGCGGCTTTCTGGGAAGGGGGTTAACTGAAGTAGGACAACTGGAAGTGAGCGAGGATTCAGCCACGGCTCAAATTCCAGCTCCAGTGCAAGCATCTGATTACCGCATACGGATGCTGGCCAATCAGGCTCCCTACATCCAGCAGTTCAAAGAGCTGAGCGATCTGCAGGAGGTCATCGCCTTTGAACCAATCGGCAAGAACAACTTCGGGCTAGTCGAGCTGGCCTTCATCGATGCCGGCACGGGGCACTGGCGCGTCTGGAAAAACCCCGAATCCGAACAGAAGCAACGAGACAGAATGCTGTCTGGTCCGCGCAACGCCAAGGACTACATCAGATCCGGGGACCCTGACGTGGGCAACTGGGAACACAGCCTGCCTGTGGACCCCAAGTTGATCATCAAGAAAGATCGCGGCATATTCTATCTCTGGGGCGTTGTCACTTACAAAAGCCCCAACGCCAGGGATGGAACTTACGTCCTGTCGGCGATCATAGATGGCTATACCCTGAGCCCCTGGCGGGTTATGACAAGGGAAGCCATCGATGAATTTCTGAGCTTGCCGTCCAATCCATCGTCCAACGACCCTCGCTTCCGCATCGGCCGCCCAGGGACATTTCCTCTAACTCCGCCGGCGCCTGCGACTAACCCCTAGCCTGCTACCTCCGGCTTACACCATCGGCCACTCCCTCAACCCATGCCTGGCGCCACACATCTCATGCGCCGGACATGCCCGGTACCGCCTTGCCTGACTGAAAGAGAGCATGCAAATCCAGGTGCCTCAACTTGTCAGGGCCGGTACCGCTTACACATTGTAGGTATCGTCATGAACACAAACACAGAAAACAAACCGAACATCACCGACACTGTCGTTACCGGAACAATCACCAACATCGTCGAATACGGCGCCTTCGTCGACCTGGGAGACAGCCAGACAGGGCTCTTGCACGTCAGCGAGCTGCCTGGCAACTGCCGTGATGAAAGGGATGCCTGCCTGGCAGGACTCAAGCTGGGAGCCGCCGTTACCGTCAAAGTCATCGGCTGCGAACGCAAGGGCAGTCGCACCCGCTATTCTCTAAGCCTGCGCGCCCACCTGCGCGCCGCGCAACTCACCAGGCTCGAAGCCAAGGACACATCCAAAGGAACGGTAATCCGCGTTGACGAGGACTATTACCTCATCGATCTCGGACAAGGGGTTTCAGGCAGGTTGCCCAGAGAAGATCTTGTCGCCGTCTTGAAGAAAGGCGATCACGTCCGGGTGAAAGTGCTCAGCTCCACAGGAGCCTGGCTAACGCTCAGCCGCCAGGGCATCGATTCTGAAAAAGCCAAGCTCGACCGGCTATCGAAAGCCAACGCCAGACGGCTGGCCGACCGGGAGTTGCGCAATAACTCCAAAGGCGCAAGCGGAGCCAATCCGATGCGAGGTGCCAACAAAACCGGCGGACAAAAGGACAGAAAAGGCGGCAAAAGTAAAAGAGGCAAATGATTCCTGCCAGGCAGGAATCAATGCCAGATGCAGACACGGATGTCGGCATCCCCTCCTTCGATGGGGAACATTATCAAAGTCAAATACAGCCAGCTCCAACGCTGTCTGTAAGATCTGACTGGAGTGCCCAGGTGCTGGGGAAAAAGCAAACCCCTTGTCAAGACAACCTTCAGAGGAAACCACATATGTGCAATCACCACAACCACGCTGCCGCTTGCTCGGCTGAACAAACGCAAGATTACCGCCTGCCCACTGAGGTCGTGCCATCGCGCTACAAACTGCGCCTCACTCCCGGACTGAAAGTCACCGACGACGACAGCGAAGAAATATACAAGTTCACCGGACACCAGAAAGTAAATGTCGACATTCTGGAATCCACGGACCGCATCGTCGTCAACGCCAAGAACCTGGACATTCACGAAGCCTACGTGCTCAGCAAAGGCAGCAAACGCCGCTTCAACGGCACAGTCGTCCTCGATGACAAGAATGAGCTGGCTATCGTGACTTTCGACAGAAAGCTCGCTGCTGGCAAGTGGACCTTCTGCTGCCGCTTCACAGGTACTCATAATACGAAGCTGAAGGGCTTTTACCTCAGTGTCTGGGAAGACAATCTAGGCGGCAAGCACCAGATATTTACCACCCAGTTCGAATCGACAGATGCCCGCCAGGCATTTCCCTGCTGGGACGAGCCAGCTTTCAAGGCTGAATTTGACGTGCAGCTGGTTGTTCCCCAGAAACTCGTCGCCCTTTCCAACGGCCGTGACGTGAAAACAGAATCGCTGGGCAACGGCTGGAAGATAGTCACTTATCAGCGCACACCGAAGATGTCCACTTACCTGGTCGCCTTCTGTGTCGGCGAATTCGAGAGTTCCGAGCCAGTATTCACCAATGGCAAAGAATTGCGCATCTGGTCCATCCCCGGCAAGAACCATCTCAAGAGCTTCGCCATCAAGTGCGCTAAATTCGGAGTAGAGTTCTACGAGGACTTTTTCGGACGTCCGTACTTCGGCGGTGACAAGATAGACATGATCGCCATCCCCGACTTCGCGTCGGGCGCCATGGAGAACACAGGTCTCATCACCTACCGGGATACGGCCTTGCTCGTCGATGAGGACAAGGCTTCTTACGGCGAGAAAGCACGCGTTGCAGAAGTCGTTCTGCACGAACTCGACCACCAGTGGAACGGCAATGAAGTAACCATGGACTGGTGGGATGGACTCGGTCTCAATGAATCTTTCGCTACGATCATGGCATACGTGGCGATGAACTCGATGTTCCCCGAGTGGCACATCTACAACGAATTCGGTCTGGACCGCGCGCAGGCTTTCGCCCTCGACTCGCTGAAAACCACGCACCCGGTGTTCGCGCCAATCAACCACCCGAGCGAAATTGCTCAGCGCTTCGACGCGATCACTTACGAGAAGGGCGGCTCCCTGCTCTTCCAGTGTATACAGTTCATCGGTTACGAAACTTTCCGGCACGGCTTACGCATTTATATGAATCGCCACGCTCTGGCCAATACCAGGGTCACAGATCTCTGGGACGCGCTGGAAGAGGCGTGCAAACTCGAAGGAAAGAACATCCCTGTGCGCAGCTTCATGGACGCATGGATGAACACCGCAGGACATCCGATCGTCTCGGTGGAAGAAATATCCGGTAAGCCAGGCGCCATACGCCTGAGCCAGAGCCAGTTTCTTTTCCTGGGCGACGATGCCGCCACCGCACCGCTGTGGCCGGTGCCTGTGCACATACGCTACAAGAGTGCCAACGGCACAATCAAAGAAGACAAATTCCTCTTCTGCGACCTGGAGCACGAGGTAGACCTTGGCGAGAACTTTGACTGGCTGGTGGTAAATGCCTCCGGCCCGGGCTTCTATCGTGTCGCCTACGGTGCCAGCCTGCTTTCGAAACTCACGGGCAATATTTCCGAAACGCTGGAGGTAATTGAACGCTTCAATCTGGTCAACGACTCCTGGGCAGCAGTGCGAGCCCGCCTCATGAGCGCCACCGATTACCTGGACCTGGTGAAAACGTTCAGCAATGAGAACGACCCCAACGTCTGGGCGATAATCGGCAGCTCGCTGCGTGCGCTGTATGGTCTCACCGAAGGCGCCGCGCGCAAGGTGTTCAAAGAAGCGATCATCCGCCAGCTGGTAGGACCGGTCTTCAACCAGCTCGGCTGGCAGCCGCAGCCAGGGGAATCGGTGCACACACTGCAATTGCGAGGACAGCTCGCCAACCTGCTTGGCACCATCGGCAGCGATGAAGCCGTCAGGGAAAAGGCCAGGGATCTCTTCGAGCAATGGAAAGCAGATCGCGCTTCCGTCGACCCCAACGTCGTGCCCGCCTTGATCGCCATTCTGGCGCATACAGGCAACAGGACACGCTTCGACGA
>JAHFBI010000159.1 GCA_023250095.1 Candidatus Melainabacteria bacterium | reverse complement strand
GTGCCGCATGCATCTCCAGCTGGTGGAAGGCGTAATAGTCGAAGCCTGAGAATTGCAGCTCGCAGACCGGGCGCAGCCCATATATGGCCATGCCGATTGCTGTGCCGACAATGCCAGATTCGGCAAGCGGAGTGTCGATGACGCGCTTGCCGCCGAATTTGGCGAAGAGTCCTTCTGTGATGCGGAAAACCCCTTCGTCCGCGCCGACGTCTTCTCCCATCACGACCACGCGCTCATCGCGGGTGAGGGCTTCGTGGAGCGCCAGGTTAATCGCTTTTGCCATATTCATTTCAGCCATGTCTAAACACCTCCTCCCACTGCGCTGGCCTCATCCTTTTTTTGGCTGTCGACTTCCTTGCCGTGAAGGTGCATTGCCAGCTCATCCCGCTGTTCTTGCAAGTGGGGAGGTATGTCGGCAAAGAGATAATCGAACATGACCAGCGGATCGCTCAGGGGCGGCTGCTTGACCATTTCCTCGGCGTTTTTGATTGCTTCTTGAATCCGTGTTTCAATCTCTTCTTCCATCTCTTGCTTGATGTCTGCTGTCAGAACGCCTTTTTTTTCCAGATATTTCGTAAAGCGGATGAGAGGCTCTTTTGTCGCCCATTCTTTGGCTGTATTGGCGTCGCGATAACGGCTGGGATCGTCGGAGGTTGTGTGCGGAGTGAAGCGGTAAGTAAAGGCTTCTATGAGCGTGGGTCCGCCTCCGTTGCGAGCGCGCTCGACAGCTTCTCTTGTTGCCTCGTAAACAGCCAGGACATCGTTGCCATCAACTTTTATGCCGGGCATGCCATAGGCAATCGCTTTCTGGGCGATAGTTTCGCAATGCATCTGGCGGCCCAGCGGCACCGATATGGCGAACTGGTTGTTAAGGCAGATGAAAACCACCGGTGCCTGGAAAACAGAGGCGAAGTTCAGCGCCTCGTGGGAATCGCCTTCGGAAGAGGCTCCATCTCCGAAGTACGTCACGACTACATTCTGGTCGCCGCGCAAATTATTGGCCATGCCCAGTCCGGCTGCATGTAGCATCTGGCTGGCAATGGGCACGGCGATTGGCAGATCATTGATGCCTTCCGGTGGGCTGGCTCCTTCCTCGAGTCCCATCCAGTAGAGCAAGAGCGTCTCCAGCGGCCAGCCCCGGAAAAGGAAACCGGCCAGTTCGCGGTAGGCAGGCACATGCCAGTCACTGGCTTTCAGGTTGAAAGCCGATCCCAGGCTGATTGCTTCGTGCCCTGTCGTCTGGGGAAAGGTGCCAATCCGCCCCTGCCGCTGCAGTTTCAGCAGGCGCTCATCGACTCGTCTGGCCATCAACATCCAGCGATACATGGATTTGAGTTCTTCGGCGGCGAGCTCGGGTTCGAGCTTGGTGTCCACAACGCCGTTTTCGTCGAGGATGGAGAGGTATTCGACCTGAGAGTGAAAATCGAGTGCTTTTCTAGGCATAGCTCTTGCTTCCGTTTATTCAGGATGGAATGATGACGGACGTTTTTTCTCACGCTTAACTGGTGATAGTCGTCAACCGTCGCGCCTGCCGGAAAGTGGCTCGGTAACTGTTACAATTCATTTGGTTTTGCCTCGGACCGGCATTGAATTGAAAGTATGTCATATCGTGGTGGTCGTGGGCAATAACATGAGAGCAAGGAAAATCGGCTGCACGTCTGTTGTGGAGCGGAAATCTGAATGAACCCTAAAGACTTTGCTGACATCCTCGAGCAAGGCATTGACCCGGGTCAAACGACAGGCGATTTGCAGCCACCTCCTAGGGAGGCTTTACAGACTGTTCAGAGCGGCTCAAAGAAGGCTTCCGTGGTGGCAGTCAAAGCCGGCGCTGCCGGCAAGCCTGCCTGGCTGAAAGTAAGGCTGCCGACAGGTGAACCTTATCAGAAAATCAGAAATCTTATGCAATCGCAGGACCTGCACACAGTCTGCGAGTCCGCTGCCTGCCCTAACCGCGGTGAATGCTGGTCGAGGTCGACGGCGACCTTTATGATCCTGGGCAACATTTGCACGCGCAGTTGCGGCTTTTGCAATGTGATTACAGGCAGACCGACAGAGCTGGATCTCGATGAACCGCGGCGGGTTGCAGACGCTGTCGAGTCGATGGGGCTGGAATATGTGGTGATCACTTCGGTGAATCGCGATGAGCTCGAAGACGGTGGCGCGGCAATATGGGCCGAAACAATCCGCTCAGTACGGTTAAGATCTCCGCAAACAAAAATTGAGGTTCTCATTCCTGATTTCTGCGGCAAGAAGGACCCGCTTAAAACTGTGATTGCAGCCAGACCAGATGTGCTCAATCACAACATCGAGACTGTCGAAAGACTTTATCCGAAAGTGCGCCCGCAAGGCAGATTTTCTTTGAGCCTGGACTTGCTGAGGCAAGCGCACGAAGCCGGGCTGACCTCCAAGTCCGGAATGATGGTGGGGCTGGGCGAGAGCGATGATGAAGTTATCCAAGTCCTCCAACAACTGAAAGCAGTGAACGTCGACCTGGTGACTATCGGACAGTATATGCGGCCAACGCTCAAGCACCTGCAAGTCGAGCGATTCGTCATTCCGGAGACATTCGACTATTACCGTGAGGCCGGGCTGTCCATGGGCTTCAAGAATGTGTTCAGCGGTCCTCTGGTGCGCAGCAGCTATCACGCCGAAGAGCAGGCTTTAGAAGTGTTGGACATATCGACGGCGAAGTTATAAGCGGGCAGGCACGGTGCTGACCGGCTCTTCTTTCTCCTTTTGCTCTTCTTGACTCTGGAAGATAGTGTCGGCATCGGTAAAACGTCTCATAACCCATCTTCCGCTTGCTGCTCCTCCGGCTTTCGACCGGAGCGCCCAGGTACCGCCGATCTCATTGCCGTCTTCACTCATCATCCCCTGATAATGAACAGGATCGAGGGCGCGGTTGCGATAGATTTTTTGAAATTTCAGGACGGGATAAGAAAAGCTGCCCGCGACATCGGCTTCACCCAGCCTCCCGTCATCGAGAATGTTGCCCGATACCATCCCGCCTGACTCGACGAATACGGCTTCAAAACCAAATGAGTCATTGCTGAGCAGGTAGAAATAGTGCCCGCGCCAGCTGCCCTGAATACTGTGAGATATTTCCGGTTTTTTCAATCTGTTCTATGTGTGGGATGGATCAAGGTGAAAGTTACCAAACTTCAGGCAATTCATATACTTGTTGGCTTGCTCCAGGCTGATTTTAGGACGCCAGAGAGCAGCGGGCATCTTCAATCTTTTGGGTGCTTTACATAAGCTTAGGCAAATATGAATGTTTTCTTTATGGACGAGAGGGAGGCTTTGCCTCAGAATTCTCTTGACATGCAGGCGGGGCTAGAAAGAGGCTATGAGTGTCAGTGTTTCTCAAGTATTTCTCACATCGATTTTCGATTTTCGTGACCGGCATCAACAAAGGAATGAGTTCAGTTTCGATCTGGAGCGGCAATGGCTTCTGGAGAATTTCTCCGAGCTTGGCACGGGTCTGCCTGACTCCGACGAGCCAGCGCCAGAGGCAGAGCCCACCTTCCAGGTAACAGGCGAAGGGCTCTGGTATCTTGCGCTCAACAAAAATCTCAGCGTGCGACAGTATGTCGCCGGGCATGCCGACACGCCTGCCGATTGTCTTGAGCTGCTTGCCAGCGATAAAGATGTTCTGGTCAGGCAGTTTGTTGCCGGTAATTTGAACTGCGGCAGCTCCGTTCTACAAAGACTCTCGTCGGATAGCTCCGCTGCCATAAGACTTGCCTGCGCGGGCAATCAGGGAATTGTCCCTGACTGTCTCTTGCAACTGAGCAAAGAGAGCAATCCGGCAATACGTTCGGCCGTGGCCAGGAACCCGGCTGCCTCCGAAGACACTTTGAGGATTCTGGCAAGCGATCAAGATGCCGTGGTGAGATTTTACGTGGCCAGCCATCGGCAGTGCCCGCGGCAGGCGATGATTATGCTGGCCGGGGACAGTGATGCGCTCGTCAGGCAGGCGGTGGCACGCAATCCGCTGGCGCCGCTGCCGGCTCTTTCTGTGCTTTCCGCGGACAGGGACGGTACTGTCAGGCAACTGGTCGCTGAAAGCTGCCAGGCGCCGCCTTCGGCTCTGGATCTGCTCGCTGGCGACGTCGATGTGCACGTGCGCCGGGGCGTGGCAGCAAACTCCGGCACTGCAGATGAAACCTTGAAAAGACTTGCCACTGACCCAGACTTGCTCGTGCGTTACCTGGTGGCGGTCAATGAAAGGCGGTCATCCGGGCTGTCGGCTGTTCTTAGCCGGGACAGCGATTGCCTGGTGCGGCAGGCGATTGCCCGGCTGGAGCCTTTGGCAAGTGAAGTCTCGCTGGCTCTGGCAGCAGACAGTGACAAGGACGTGCGCCTGTGGCTCGCGCGCAACCGGACGGTGTCGGCGCAGGCTCTCGAGCTTCTGGCGCAAGATAAGGAGGTTAGCGTCAGGCAGGCTGTTGCCGATAACGAATCGGTCAGCGAGTCGGCTCTGGAGATTCTAAGCAGAGATCCTGATGTATTGCTGAGAGCCAGCAGCCAGGAAGCAGCCATTGTTGACGAAGAGACTCTCAGGAGCTTTGCTCTAAGTCCAAGTTCCTTCGTGAGAAGTTTCACTGCGGCAAATGTCCAGGCCCCTTCCGATGTACTGAAAGAGCTTGCCCAGGACGATTCTGTCGAAGTGCGTGTGCGGGCTGCTTACAATGCCAATATGCACCCGGCCACTCTTCACTATCTCTGCCGGGATCACGATGAGCAAGTGCGCATATCGGTTCTCAAAAATCGGCATGTGCCGATGGCGGCTCTTTCTGTCCTGGCGAGTGATTCCGACCCCTACATCCGCTTGCTGGTTGCCCGGTGTAAGGTCATAATGCCGGACATCCTGAAGAGATTGGCTCAAGATGACGATCTCTGGGTGCGGCGGGCAGCTGCCAGTCGTCTCATTGCTTGAGCTGTGTCCTGATGCCTGAGCTTGCTGAATTGCTTGCCTCCAGACGTCTCAGGCGCAACTGCACTTGATCGGCTTGGGAGTAGCGACCTTGCAAGGTCAGATTATCTCTCAAGGCTTCCAGACATTCGATGAGATTTGTTTTGTATTGTCCAGGGTGAGCTTCGGCAATGGCGACGGCGAGCATAAGGACTTCCCCGGCTGCTTGCGGATTGCCAGATTTTTCTTTGAGTGCAAGGGCGGCAATCCGCAAGTCGCGCAGCAAGGCATCTGCTTGTCCTGGTTGTTCTTGCAGTTGGGCAAAAGCTTTGTTGAAATGAGTTATCGCACCCAGGTCGCCCTGTTTGATGAGGGCGACAGCTGTCTCGGCCAGCTTGCTTGCTGCTTGCATTGCTTGCCCATCCTGGCAGGACAGGCGCGTTTTCAGCTCTTCCTGGAAATAGGCAGCAGCTTCTTTGAGATCTTTCAGGGCGAGGCTATTCACTCCGATATCGTGCAGCAATTGCCTGGTTCTTTGTCCCTTGGGACCTTCTTTGTGCTCGAATATCTTCAGGGCGCGCGCAAAGTAGTCCTGGGCGGCACCAGGGTTGTCGAGAAAATAATAACTGCGCCCGAGGAACTGGCAGCAGTCTGCCGCGCCGGTGCTCGAGCCATCGCCTGCTGCCTGGAAAGCTGACAGGGCTTTTTTATATCCGGCTGCTGCCTCAGCATATTTTTTTTGTTTGTAATTGTTTTGAGCTTTCTGGTAAGTGGACCAGGCAGCTCTTCTGGCTGTATCCGGGGAAAGCCAGTTTCTTTGGCCCGGATGGTGCGCAGAAGGGGCAAGTCCGGGCAAAATCCAGGCGCTTGCAGCCAGGCACAGCGCAAGAGTCGGCGCGAGATAACCCTTGCGGATGCCAAAGAAGTCTGCCGAACCTGTTGCCCTTCCGGAACTGCCAGCAGGCGCTCCGGAGGGGACCTTTGGCGGAGAATTTTGCGGCGAAGGTGGCTGTGCTTGTGCGACTGCTTGAGGGGCGCTGCCCTGGGCTATGAGCCCTCCAGGCAGGAGGGATCCTGCTGTTTGACCGGGTACGGACAGCCTGACTTTCTTTGTCGCTTGCGTCTTGAGTGCGGTATGCCCTGGCGTTTCAGTCGGTGCGCCTGCCCATTGAGGAGCATAAGAAGGTGGTAAAGAGGAATCAGACAGACCGATGACAGTGTCTTCTTGTCCATTCGTTTGATCTTCTTCCTCGAGCCAGGACGACAGCCAGGCTGGCATGCTTGTCCCAGGGCTGAGAGGCTGGAGTGGATGGTCAGGGAGGTCAAACTCCTGGTCGACAAAGGGAATTTGCTCGAGATCTAAGCTGAGAAGGAATCGCAGGCGCCTGGCCGACTCGGCAATCTCTTGGCTTTCATGCGTCTCCAGAAGGGCGAAGGACTGAGATGTCAGCGGCTCCTTGTAGTCCGCCTGGCGGAACAAGAGGCACTCGTCACCGCCTTGAAGACGACTCCAGAGAAAGGGATCGAGAGACAGAGCAACAAGAGACGTGCGGATGCTCCAGAGCGAGAAATTGTCCAGGTAGGGACCGAAGTGTCTTTCACAACGCGCCGGGTGCTGGTAGTTCCTGTGCCCGATTTCATTGCTGGTTCGCCCAGAGAGCCGCGGTACGTACATGCCGTCGTAATCGACCAGGCGCAATTCATTGCCCACAACCAGTATATTGCCGTGCTGGAGGTCACCATGAGCGATACCATTGCCGTGCAGTGCTACCATCATGTCCTCGAAGGCGCAGGCGAGCTTGCCGATTGTCGCCGGCTCGCTGAGATGGTCTTCGATGAAAGAGGAGAGGCTTTGACCTTCCACCCAGTCCATTTTGAGCATGGGATACCAGGAGCCTTTGATGCGCACGCCGCGCTCGACGAATTCGAAGGACACGGTGTAGGGCAAGTCGTCGGCAGTGACAAAATCGCTGATGGCCAGATATCGCTCTTGCTGGTCTGGAAAATGGCGCAGGAAAAAACGTACGGCGACCTGTTTGCGCTGACAGTAAATTCTGTAGACGCTGGCAAATGAGCCGGAGATTGCCCGGGGCAACCCGAGCTGATTCAATTCCAGAGCGCCTGCCTGGAGCTCTGGATCGGCAAAGCTCGTTTGAGGCGTCTGGACGGCTTCGTTATAGTCCTGTGGGCTAGGCCAGTACATGTTTACTGTTTGCCCGGCAGGAAGCTATCTTATTTAAGATGCAACAGATTCTTGATGCCGTAGCTGATCATATGGGGATTGGCTTTCAGTCGGCGCTTGCAGTAGGGTGCTGCCACATGGTCTTTGCCGAATGGCAGGTAGAGCCTGACCATGACACCGGTGCGGGCCAGGTCGGAGAGATAATCGTGTATGCCTCCCGAGGCTTCCTCGGACATTTGCACGAAATATTTTCCGCTCACCAGTCCCTGCTGCAGCTCCAGGCGCGGGACACCCATCAGGTGCTGGACTTCGAACTGCGAGGCGCTCAGGCGCAAGGGGATGGCCACTTGCTTGATGAACTTGTTGATGCAGTCGCCGTCGTGGCTGCCGATTTCCAGATAAGTCCCCCGTTGAGCCAGCTCAAGGGCGTAGTCCACGAGCAGTTCTTTCATAATCGGTTTCTCGGTGTAAGCCAGCTCAGCCGGCTCGTTATAGATGCCGATGACCAGGCGTACCCGCGAGCGCTCGTCAAAGCGTTTCAGGTCGGATTTGACCCGGAACAATCTTGTCTGCAGCACTGTGCCGACATTGGAATAGCCGGCATTGATCAAAGAAGTGTAAGCATCGAGCTGGAAGTCCGCCCAGCGGTAGTCTTCTGCTTCCATTGTCATGCGGATATTGTGTTTGAGCGCATAATCGACGACACCCTTGATGCGGTCGTAAGCCTCCGACAGACGCCTGTCTTTGTCCGGCGCCGACTCTGTGGGGACGATTGTGCTAAACATGGAGGGCTTGAAAGAGACTGTTATTTGCTCGGACGAGCGCGAGCAGGGAATCGGCAGCGAAGCGACCGCGTCGATCACATCTTTGTAAGCAGCGGCGAAGCGCTGGCAGTCTTCATCAGCCCTGGCGTCCTCGCCGAGAATGTCGATTGTCGCTGTGAAGCGGTTTTCCTTATAAACCTGATGGGCTTTCTTGATCGCCTCATCGCATGTCTGCCCGGCCAGATAAGGAGACGCCAGAAGCATCACCAGCTTGAGGGGGATCATGTCGACTATGGATGGTGAGAGGGTACCGACTAGGGGAGCCACGCCTTTAGTTTCAGACTCGTTTTTCACTGGCAATTGTACCGGCATATTTCCCTGTTTACCTCATGAGTTTGCAATGAACGAAAGTGCTTTTTTTGCCATCTGGCACTTAAGCCGTCGACAAGTCAATTCTCTTTCTGTCCTTTGTTTTATAAAAGCATCTCACACCCTGCCAGCGATATTATAGGCAGGAGGATGTTCCTCTTTACTTCTGTGCCTTATTTATTAAGAATGGGCAAAACTGGTTGCCTCTGAGCCTCTTGAAGAGAATTTTTGATCGGGACAGTCAGTCGGAGTCCTTCTTCTCTAGAAACTTGAGAGGTTTGAGCAGGGGACTTTTCTGGCAAAGTGTTGCCAGCAGCGGTTCTATGTCCTGCGGCAAGCGTGAAAGCGCCAGGATAAAACTGTTATCAGATTCTTCGGCGTGTGAAGGTGCCAGGACGACCACCTTATAACCAGGCGCGCTGGCATTGACCAGTTCGACTCGGCCCGACGAAAGGTAGCGCACGGACCTCATCGGTTGGCTCAGCGACTGCGTCTTGAATTTGCCGGACAGCGATCTGGCGGCGTTGACCAGGGCAATCTCGCTGGTGCCGTCGCTGCGAGATACTTTGAGCATCAGCAGGTCGACTTTGCCGCCGTGCTCTCTGGAGCCAGCAATGATTTCCGCTCCCGAGGCGGCATGCTTATATCTGGCGAATGTCCAGTCGGGAAGTCTGGTATCGGTGGCTTGCGGCAGACCGAAACGTTGCTCGAAATCCCAGAAATCATCTCCGAGCCCTGGCAGTGATTTGCTTCCAAGCAAAGAAATGGTGGTGACCGGGTAGTCCGGGCGCGTTTTGCCCCGAGGCAAAAGCAATTTTTCGGCAGTTGCCAGAAGGGGCTTTTCCACTTTCGGCCTGGGGCAAGAAAAAGAAGGTGTGGCAGACGCCGGAGAGCTAAGCGCCGGGGGGCGGGGCCTATGGATGGAGGCGTCAAAGCCCGAGGTCTGGTTGAGTTGCTCGAAAGCCTCTTCCGCGGTTTTTGTCACTGATTCGAGCCTGGCGATAAGAAGTGTCTCGGTTCCTTCATCGCCGACATTGCCGACGCGGCACATGACCTTGCACTCTATGCTTGGCCACTGATGGACTTCAAAAGGAAGCTCATAACCTCTGGACCCTTCTATGCTGATGAATATCTGCTGGTGCGGTTTCAGGGGCTTGCGTTGATCTTTTCGCCCTACCGATAGTTCGGCTGTTTGCAAGTCGGTAAAGCGGGCCTGGAAGCGGATAAATTTGTTGGAGAGATCGTGCCCGCTTGTGTTCTCGGCGAGCAAGTAGATGGCTGGATGATAGCCGACTGCGTCGTGCGACCAGCCGGTAGCGTAATTTAGAACGGTCAGGGATGCTTGCCGTCCAGGACTTTCTTCAGAGTCGGTAGCCAGCCCGGAAGGCAAGGGGAAGCTTGCGCCAAGGACTGAAAGCAGCGCCAGAGACAGCCAGATTTTTCCAAGCGCTGACATCTTGCCCCCGGTCGGAGATCCACTTGAGACATCTTAACGCACCGTAGCAGGTGGTGCAGCCCTTTGTGTCTCCAATCTATTCAGGGCCTTGGCGATCCCGGGCGGCAGGGTGATATGCTTTTTTTGGACCAGGAGGAAGCCAGATGGATGAAATTGATGCCGTAGGTCGTCAGATGCTGATCGATCGCCCCTTGCTTACAAGAGGCAGATTGAGTGTCTTCCGTGAATCTAAGAGCAGCGATCACTGGTTTCCCCGGCTGAACGTGACACTGAAACGCTCCGGCACGGATCACATACTCTGGCAGTGGACAAGCCATACCGTTCCTGTCGATGCCGAGGAGCCACCGCCTTACGGTGAGGAACTTCTTCTGGAGAAGTATTTCGAGCTTGACGCGCCGCTCAAAACGCCGCGCGGTCTGGAGGCTGTTTTCTGGGTCGGTCCTGGGGAGTCGCGCAACGGCACGGTAGACAAGTTCAGCGCGGCTATTTATCTTTATCCGAAGTCTTTCGAGGACAGAGGAGTGCAAATCGGGGTCATAGACTTTGTCAATGGACTCACCAGCCAGAGCGCTCCCATGTTCTTTCGCTTCAATTTCCCCTGGTAGCAGCCCAAAAGTCCCATGCCACCGGTTCCGATACCGCAGGCGGCAGAGAGTTCCTGGTGGTCAATCTGCCCAGCCTGACACTGCCAAGCAGGAAGTTGGGACTGTCCTGTCAGCTTACAGCAATTATCGACTTGAAAAAATTTGCGTCCGGTGCGACTCGAACGCACGACCAATCGGTTAAAAGCCGAGTGCTCTACCGGCTGAGCTACGGACGCAGACAAAAGCAAACGCGATTTTCCATCCTAACGACTCTTCCGCCCGGTGTCAAGGAAGCTTCTTGTAAGGGGAGACTGAGGACAAGAAGAGTTCTGTATTCTTTTGGCGCTCCTGCCAGCGAGCAGATCTTTCAAAGCGAGGAAATTGTCAACCTCCTTTCACTTGCCAGTCCAGGTGGCGGACTGAGGGATCTGACGTGATTGACAGCACTGGCGCGGACGGGGTGACATCAAAGAGGACACCACCGACACACACAGCAAGTCACTGCCTGCGGCGCGATTTCTGCAAGGCTTAGCAAGCATTAATCGAACTTCCTTGACGCTATATATAAGCATTAGTACTATTTGTAAACTTAGTTGAAGGCAGCAACAGAGTGTGTGTCAAGGGCATCAGCGCCGATTGACTGGTCATATCTATTCTCCGGTGGCTGTTTTTCGCCCCAGTTGGGTAACCTTACGTACAAGTGTCGCTACACCGC
>JAHFBI010000002.1 GCA_023250095.1 Candidatus Melainabacteria bacterium | reverse complement strand
TTCGGCGGAGAACAGAGCTGGTTGAGGTGCCTCAGGTGGAAAGCAGGGTCCATCTGTGCCAGGTAACTGCCTGAAAATGGCAAAAGCGCCGGAGGAAAGGAGTGTGATCCTCAGCCTCCGGCGCCTCGAACATGCCTCAGCCTGGAGCCGGGGCATGTCTGCCATGTTTTTCTGCTCTCAGGGCTTAGCGGCCGCGGATACGGTCCAGAAGCCTGTTGTAAGCCTTCCGGACAGAGTCCAGGATGGAAACGAACATCACCCAGAGCGGCGTTAACAGCCGCAACAGGGCGTTGTAGGCCCGCACGAACTGCTGCCAGACCTGCATGAAGCCAGCCCAAAAGAAGTCATAGATTGCCGCCAGCAAGGGACGCAGCCAGGCGAGCAACAGAGGCTTGGCCGGCAGGCGCACCAGGATATAGGCAGTCGGGAAAAGGAAGGCGAACACTGCCACCCGGGCGCAAATACCGACAACGCCTGCCACCAGCCATGAGGCGTAAGCGCTGTAGACTCCAGTGCCAGCCCAGCCGGCAGCTGCCAGACCAGCCAGGGCGCCGATGAATTCGGTCCCGTAGCCGGACTTGAAGAGCAACTTGCCAACCAGCAGGTATGACAGCACAACCGACATGCCGATGAACGCAAAGCTCATCACGCTGCCCATGTGCTGGATGGATGAAAGGTAAGCAGCTCCGAAGTAAACGGCGACTGCAGCAGCCAGGTTGGACAGGTGAAGGAAAAGCTCCTGGTAGCCGGTCTTGTCGCGGTAGCAGCTGTCATAGGCATGCTCCAGCTGGCGCATGGCCTTCTTGAAGCCTTCGTTGAAGAAGTTGTACACGCTGGCAAGGGGCTTGCCGAGCTGGCTGAGCCGGATGGCTGTGGTGAGGCTCCGGAGGCAGATATAGAGCACAGGGAAGACCACGAAGCCAAAGGTGAGCGCAGAGAACACGCCCGCGACGATGGCGCCCCAGATGCCGAAGACGAGCCCGACCGAATGGTAGGCTGCGCCGGTGAAATATCCTGCCGCCAGGGACATGGTACCGCCGACGATGGCGTTGCCGCCACTGTGGTCGATGCACTGGAAGGTCAGGATATAGGACAGTGCCACGACCAGCGCGCAGATACCCCAGGTTACTGCGGCACCCAGCGCAAGCGTCGAGCAGATGGCGAAGGCGAAATAGCCGAGCAAGCCGGCAACCGCCAGATTGACTGAGTGGTGGAAGAAGTTGCGGAAGTCCTTGTCGCTCTCGTCGTAAGCCTTTTCAGCCAGCGGCTTGATGTGCTCGACGATCCAGGTGAGGAAGCCGTCCGTCAGAATGACGTTGATGAGCGGGAAGACGTACGCAGTATACAGCGCGAAGGTCAGTGCATAAGCCGCCCACGTGAAGGCAGCGCCGCTCAGCCCAAGCGCCGAAAGGACAAGCGCGATTTGCCCGGTCAGCCCCCAGACGGCTGCGATGCCGCTGCTGAGAGCGATGAAGGGCAGTTTGCCGAACTCAACGAACTGCAGAAGTGTGCCGCCCACAAAGAGGAAGGCAAGCAGTCCGGCAGCCAGCCCGGCTACGAAAGGCACAATCGCCAGATGGGCGGGAAACAATGCCGTCACCAGGTGGAAGATCTTCCAGCCCAGCAAGGCGCTACCGCCGAGGATCGAAGGATAGCTCACGGCATAGAGCAGCTTGGAGAACCAGGACTTGCGGTCTTTCGAGAGGATGGTTCCCCAGAGACCGTCGCAGCCCAGGCAGACCGTGCGCAGGATGCCGATGATGCCTAGAGTCAGGCTCTCGAAGCGAGTTCGGGCGAACTTGCGCACGAGATCCCAGAGTGCATCGGCCAGTTTCCAGACCGGGTTGACGACCACCAGGTAGAGCAGTGGCCATATGTAGAAATAAACGAGCAGCCAGGCTAGCATGCTTGCCGGCAGCCAGGCGAAGAAGGAAAGACCGTTGGTCCAGCCGGTCCAGTGACCGGCATAGATGGCGCCGCCGATGCCGAAGATGCCGCCGAAGCAGGCTCGGAAAGCGCCGTCCCAGCCATGGTAGACCTTGCGCGTCAGCTTTTTGGCCGCTTCGATGAACGGCATAAGAAACGCTGCGATGACGGTCAGCAGCGCGTTGAGAACCGGATTGCCATCCGTACTGCGGGGATTGAAGAAGCTCATAGTGTCCTCTGATCAGACTGGAGAGTGTCCAGAGTTATGCCTGTGCGGCAGCTATCCGAAAGATTTCAGACAGTGTTTGCGCGCAGACGAGTTGATTGGTTTGCTGCTGTCAGGCAGCAATGGGATGAGAAGCGAGCCACTGCTTCCAGTAGCGGTTTGCTCAAGAAGGTTCTGCAGAGGTTTGCCGGGCGAGGATATGCTTTTGCGCGCCGGAGCCCATGCTGCAACTTGAGCAAGCTGAAATGGCGCCAGAGGCCGGTGAATCAGCCAGGGGCGGTTGAGCGGAGATAGTCATTAACGCCTTGTACCAGACCTTGCATCCCCTAGACGGACTGAAAGTGTTTATAACTGGGATGCTGGAAAGGCTTCTGTGTTTTAGATCTGGTTTTGCAGGTGGCGTGAGAATGACCTGATTAACTTACAGTTCTCAAGTATCGTTCTCAATCAGGGCAGCAGTTTATAAAGGCTCTATTACGTTAGATTCTCATCAGAAGCAATGCAGGATCTAAATAACAAATACTAGATATTCAGTATTTCCGGCTGTTGGAGTGACGTTTACCATTTCTTTATGGTTCGGGCTGGCAGTTAATTGCTGGCGAGGCTCGCGTGAGTTGGCATCGGTCCTGGCTTCAGGAGCTTTGATGGAACCCTTGAGCAGGCTGAAACGTAGCCTGAAGTGCTGCCGAGCCAGGAACATTATTTGCCTGTCCAGAAATTGTCAAGGGTGGATATAGACTTCTCAGCAGGGAACGGTTGGCTTTACTACGATTATTTAGAGGGTATGGTTATGGCTTTAGCAGAAGCGTCAGGACACGCAGAAGTGCGCCGCGAAGATGTTGCGGCGGCTGAAGGGAAAGAGGGTTTCAATGGCGACGCCAGTCAGCGCCAGGCGCGGGAGAGGCTCTGTGCGGAGGCAAGCGGACATGCAGGTGTCTCCGGTTGTGCCTCAGACGAAGGCTTTCTTGGTCGCTTCAAAGAATCGGTGAAACATGCCTTCGAAGCGGTAAGCGGCTTCTGTCATGAAGCTGCCCGTCATCTGGGAGACCTTCACCAGATGCCTGAGATGCCGCCGCTCTTGAAGCAATATACAGAAGATACAAAGCATCTGGACGAAGCTGTTAAAGAGCAAAGGAAAGAAGTTTCGGAAGGTCTGCTCAAGAAGATGAGTCCGGAGGATAGAAAGTCTCTGGAGAAAGAAATGCGCGATTGGGCTACCGGCATGCGTCCAGTTTATCTGGGCGATCACCCTTCCAAGCGGATGAAGGATTATGTAAGCGATCTCGACACCGAAATGAAGCCTCTCGAGCTGAGAGCGCAAGCGGACAAGGCCGAGATCAAGAAACGCATGAGCCCTCAGTCTAGAAGGGAGCTGGAGAAGGAACAGAAGGAGTACAAGGAGTCCATTCTCATCTGGTCCATTCAAATGTAAGAGCGGTCGGGCGGACTTCCGAAAGGTTTTCTTTCCAGGGGCCGCCCTGCCTGACAGGGTCTTTTGCCCTGTTACAAGTGTTCGTTCAGCCACTGGACAGTTTTTTTGATAACCGGATGAGCCCAGACATCACGGGTAAAAGCGTGGTCTGCGTCAGGGATGAGCAGCACTTCGGCGTCCGTGTTCTTGAAACTGCGCCGCCATTCGTAAGCAGTATCCACGGGCACGACTGTATCGGCAATGCCTTGAACAATCAGGACATGGCGGGAATAATCGGCTATCAGCTGGTCAGGCTGAGTCCTGTCGAGCGCGTCGAAAAACTCTGGCGAAAGTTGTAACATGCCGGCTTGCATGTATCCGCGCGAGCGCACAGCTTTGAGGGAGAGAGGACCGAACAACCTCTTGAGTGTGGCTTTCATGTCGAAAGCCGCTTCCCATAGAACCAGGGCTGCTATGTCATCGCGCTTTCCAGACAGGCAGGCGGCGGTCAGCCCGCCGAAAGACAGTCCCAGGACGCCTACGCGCTCAGGGTCCACGAGTTTGTATTCCAGAAGGTGCTGGAAGGCATCATTTGCATCCTGGATCTGCGTTTCAATAGTCAGATCCAGGCTCGAGCCTCCTGTTTCGCCGGCGCCGCGAAAATCTACGCGCAGCACGATGAAGCCTGCCTGAGCGAGCGTGGCTGCTGTTTTGAGGAACAGCCCGCCGTGCTCGTGCCGGTTACCGCCTAGCCCGTGCAAGAGGAGCATGGCCGGATATGTTACGCCAGGCGCCGGCGCGGAAGCTCCACCGGCGAAGCATTCCGGCGGCAGGTGAAGGTTGCCTTTGAGCGTGCCGTGCATGTGTTCGACAGTGACCGGCACGCCCCAGAATGTCTTCTGGGCAAGCTCGTTCAGCTGTTCGAAAGACCACACGGTAAATTGCCCTAGTAGGCCCTGGCAAAGACTACGCGGCTATCCGAGGCGCCGCTGCAGCGGATGCACTTGCCCGGCGCAGGCTGGCTGTCAAAGGGCATGAGCCGGATTGTCGCTTTCGTCTCTTCTTTGATAGAAAGCTCGCAGTCGCCGTTGCGGCACCAGTGCGCTTCGATGAAGCCCCCGCCTTCGTCGAGAACTTTCTTGAAATCGTCATAGCTGTCGAGCGCGCGCGTGCTTTCTTTTCTGAAGTCCAGTGCCCGGTCGAACATATTCTGCTGCACCTGGGCAAGCAGCTCCGTCACCGTCTGAGCCAGTCCCGACTGGCTTACGCCGCGGGTTTTGCCGTAGTTTTTCTCCTTGTCAAAAGTGAGATCGCGGCGGGCAATCTCCACGACGTCGCTGGCCACATCCTTTGGACCGACGTTAAGGCGCAGAGGCACGCCTTTTTGCTCCCAGTGGTTGAATTTAAAGCCGGGAGTATAGTTGTCGCGATCATCGAGGTGCGCGCGCACGTGGGGCTTCAGCTGGCTGAGCAGCTCCCGGCAGCGTGTCAGCACAAGGGCTTTTTCTTCGTCGGTCTTGTATATGGGTACGATTACAACCTGAATCGGCGCCAGCTTCGGAGGCAGCACCAGTCCTTTCTCGTCGCCGTGCCCCATGACGATAGCTCCAATCAAGCGCGTGGAAACTCCCCAGCTCGTCTGCCAGGCGAATTCCAGCGGTCCGGCCTGGCTCTGGAACTGGATATTGAAAGCACGGGCGAAATTTTGCCCGAGGAAATGCGATGTGCCGGCTTGCAAGGCTTTGCCGTCGCGCATCAGGGCTTCGATGCAATAAGTGCGAACCGCTCCGCGGAAACGCTCGTTGTCGGTTTTCTGTCCAGTTAAAACCGGCAAAGCCAGCCAGTTTTCGGCGAGATCCCTGTAAACCTCCAGCATGGTGCGAGCTTCCTGCTCCGCTTCTTCGGCGGTGGCATGGGCTGTGTGACCCTCTTGCCAGAGAAATTCCGTAGTGCGCAGAAACAGGCGGGTTCTCATTTCCCAGCGCACGACATTTGCCCACTGGTTGATCAAAAGAGGCAGGTCGCGCCATGACTGCACCCATTTGGCGAACATGTGGTTGATGATTGTTTCAGAGGTTGGACGCACGATGAGCGGCTCTTCCAGTTTCTTGCCGCCGCCGTGTGTGACGACTGCGCACTCGGGCGCAAAGCCTTCCACATGCTCTTTTTCCTTTTGCAGGAAAGACTCAGGTATGAACAGCGGGAAATAAGCGTTCTGGTGCCCTGTGTCCTTGATCATCTGGTCAAGGGATTTTTGCAAATTTTCCCAGAGGGCGTAACCGTAAGGGCGGATGACCATGCAACCTTTGACAGGCGAGTAGTCGGCAAGCTCCGTTTGCTGGATGGTGTCTGTGTACCACCTTGCGCGCTCGGCGTCTTTGCCCTTTTCTTCTTCTTCTTGCACTGCGACCTGTGCTTGGTTTTCCTGCACTCCCATGACGGAATCACAACCTCCCTGGCGTTTATTAACTGAATCGAAAAGTATATCCTAGATATGGGCTGCCGTCTCATTCAGTTGCAATATGTGGCACACGTAAGAGCCCGCGGCGCGCAAGTCCTGTCCGGGACTGAATGGATGGCATCGGCTCTTGTTGAAAGAGGTGAACTGCAATTGCCAGCGCGGCTCCCGCTGAGCAATTGGCTCATCCTTTTGGTGCCGCATCTGGTGGCAAAATATAAAGAAAATACTGTGTTATTTGCGAGGCTGCGCTAACCGGCGTCGCCATTTTTTGTTACGAGAACAAGTAAGAAATAGACTTCAGTATGTGATCTGACACCTGGGAAGCTCTAGTTTAAGGAGCCTACTTTCCCCACAATCTCAGCAAGCCAGACCGACCACCCGCAAGCCTTTCAATTACACACAAGAGTGAATTTCCCGACCCTTCCGTGGTTTGTGGGAGTTTATCTCGGTTTTGTTTGCACCTTGCGTTTTTCGTGTCTGTTTTGTCTGGCGTGATTGTCACTTTCTCGCTCAAATCCTCTATTGAAGGGAGAAAAGCCATGAGAACGATTGTTGTCTTTCAGGTCCCCGGCGCGCTCTGGTATTGCGAGCTCGAAGATCTGGCCGGCAAGCCCGTCAGGGGCAGTTTCTACGTCTATTCCGGCAATCGCTACGAAGTCACCGAAGTGACCGAGTCCCTCGGCGTCAACACGCCAGACGGGTCGCGGGCGCGCACCGGCAACGAAAAGTTGCTGGAGATCCTCGGGGCTCTCTTCGACCAGCAGACGGCTCTCGGGCTGTTTGCTTCGCTGACCAACATCGGCTCGGGCGATGCCAATGCTGGCAACAAGACCACAGGCGGGATCATCACCATCTCGTCCGGTCTGGTCGGGCAGTTCGACAATCTTGTCTTCGTGCGCATGAAGCAAGACAAGAAGGCTGCCGCCACCACTATCAAGCTGTCCGCTGTCACTGCCGCGGTGAAATCGGACGGCGACAACGTCGACGGGCAGGACAGCGCCGTTGTCGTGACGCTTCCGCAGGCGAGGACCGCTCGCCAGCGGAAGTCTCGCTAATTAGAGCCTGCTTACGCAAGGCTCACTAACGTCTATTCTGACAGGAGAAACTACGATGGAAAAGAACATCTTCGACGCCGAAGTTCGGGCCTCGCACCCTCATTGCGGTGTGGCCCTGTGTACGGGCAGCGGCGGCATCTGCAAGGATCCCGCTTGCCGCAAGCGTGCCTCTGTGCTGGTCAACGGCTATTGCGCCGATTGCTCGGCCAAGCACGGTCTCAATCCCCTGACCCTCAATCCGTCAGCGCCGGCCTGCGACGGCGGCGACTGCACGGGCGGCTGTTGCAGCGCTGGCAGCGGCAAGTAATTGCCCTGAACGCACAAAAAGGCAAAGCCCTCTGCCCTGTGACCTTGCACTTCGATGAGAGAGCCAATCTCTTAGACGCTTAGTGTGGCTGAGGCGCTTTGCTTGCTATGCGCCGGGAACAGGAGTCTTACTTTCTGTTCCCGGCGCTTGCCGGCTTTGTCAGGAGAATTTTTTGTGATTTTTGAAGTACTATAGAGCATGGTAAAACTTGCAGGCAGTATGCTGAGAACGCTGGCGCTTGTCGGCTTAGGGAAGACTTACCTTGAGCCGGGCTGCCCGCGGGTATACTAAAGAAACTTTGCCTTTTGTCAGGGGAAAAATCCGGTGCAGTTAGCCGGCGAGCTTACGAAAATTAGCCTACCGAGCCTGATTCAGCTCTTGCGCAATGGCGAGTTGACCGGAAAGGTCTGCTTGAGCCAGGGTGCAAATACAGCTTTCATGTATGTAGACCGCGGGCGTGTCATCCACGTCGAGACGGATCTCGTCGAAGGGCGCGAGGGTCTGCTCGAGCTTTTTGCTTGGATGACGGGCACTTTCTCTTTTATCGAGGCCAATATCGATGCCGTTCCGCGCACGCTGGCCCTCGATGAGCCCATTGAGAAGATTATTCGCGAAGGGGTGGCTTACCTGGAGCAGAAGAAATATCTCGAGCAGCTGAGGATTAACTTTCGAACAGTGCTCAGGCCCGTGGCTGATCCCCGGCGCACCGTTTCCGACCCGATTTACGCGCGGCTCGACGGCAAGACCGCTCTGGGGGAGATTATATCCGAGCTCAAATTGAGCCGCAGAACTTACACAGCCTCTGTCTACGGGCTTCTGGCGCAGGGGCTGGCAACAGTGGTCGAACCGCTTAGCGTGTCCGGTCAGATAGAGTTGCCGCCCTGGGTCGTTTCGCGGCTGAAGCAGGATAACCCGGATATCTCCCAGTCTATTGTCGAGATGGTTATCTGGGTAGATCGGATCAAGTGCTGGATGTATCAGGCCGATGCCGACCTGGAGAGCATAGTCAGCCGGTTGGCTGGAGCTGCTCCACTGCCTGAAGACATTGCCGGTATAGCGGTACCGTTTTCTGGACGGCAGGCGCATGGACAGCCTGAGCAAAAGATAAGCCCGGAGGAGCCTTCAGCCGAGCCGGACAGGGCCTCGGCAGCGAGGCCTCCCGGGCAGCCTTCCATCGAGTTCTAGACAGTCCGGCCCTGAGTGATTGGCGTTTGCCGGCCTGGTTAGCTCGTTTGTTCGAGAGTTCGAGCTTTCGAGCCTGTCTGCCAAAGGCACTGGATGCGCCAGGTCGTTGCGTATTTCCTGTCAGCAGCCAGGTGTTGCTGGCGATTCTTTCTTCACTGCGGCAACCAGCGTCCTGACGCGGTCTGCGTCCACCGGATTCTCCAGCAGTCCGCGCCGCTTAAGTGAGGTTGCGACGATGACACCGTCGGCGATGTCGAGCAGTCCGCGGACATTGTCAGCGGTCGCTCCGCTGCCGACAAAAAGCGGTGTGGAGGGAAGGGCTTCGCGCACGGCTTTTAGGTCTTCAACATCCGGCGACGAGCCTGTGGCTGTGCCACTGACTATGATACCATCTGCCATGCCACGAAGCACCGTGTCTCTGGCGCACTGGCGGATGTCCATAAAGGGAGAAAGCGGGAAGGCATGCTTCACCATGACGTCGGCAAGGATGTGGATCTTCTTTTTCGTCGAGAGCAGGCGCCGGTATTGCAGCAGTTCGTGAGCCTGCCCTTCGATGATGCCCTGGTCGGTCAGCATGGCGCCGGTATATACGTTGACGCGAATGAACTGGCAGCCGGTCGTGGCGGCCACGGCCAGAGCAGTGAGCCCGTCATTGCGAAGGACATTTATGCCGATTGGAACGGGGGTAATGCTCATGATACTCTTCGCCACCAGGGACAGTGCGCAAGCGCATGCCGGGTCGACGCGGGATTTTGTGAAAGGGGCGTCGAAGAAATTCTCCAGGATGATCCCGTCGACTCCGCCTGTGGTCAATGCTGCAGCTTCTTGCTCGGCACGCAGAAATACCGGCTCCAGTTGTCCGTCGAAGCGGTGCGAGCCCGGCAAGGGCAACAGGTGTATGACTCCAATTACGGGCTTCGCCGTTCCAAAAAGGTTTTCCAGCATTGGTTGTCAGGGTAGCGTCGATCATCTGTGTCTTTGTCGCCAGGACAGGATAGCAAGTAAGAATATCCTTGTGCCAGCTCGCTTCTCGCTAACTACGCTAAATGTCACATGGTTACGTCGGCGTAAGGAGGGAGCGCATATTCCGGTCCTGGCTCTTCCAGCGCGGAAGAGCTCATGCTCTGGCGTTTATCTTGACAAGATGCTTCGAGCCCGTCCGTATCAGATCTCGAAGTGTTTCTGGTCCTGAGGCCTGGACAAAGCTGAAGTCCTCTTCAGGTTCTGAAGAGATTCTTGAATACTGGATTGCTGATCTAATAGTTATATTTCAAGCAATTCCATATCCAGCAATTGAGCAATAGCTTACAGGCTTTCAAGCACGTACCTACCTATCTTTGATCCCTGATCCCTGCGCAAAGCCGCAGGCAAGGTGACAAGTGACAGGTTACCCGACGTGCTCTTGCTGGCGGGATGGCTTTGCCCGTATTTCTGCGACGTTTTCTGTCCCTTCCCCGGGGAATCAACGACTCCAGTGCCGGGAGTACTCCGCTGCTTACGTCAAAAGAAAAACCATGCGCGCCCTCCAGGACGGGCCGCCAGAGAGTGTCAGGCAAAGATTAAGAGCGACTGCTCATCGAAGCGGTTGTGTCTTCTGCCTTTGTGCCAGTGAGCCGACGGCAGTCGATTTCGCTTGCCTGTGGCGCACTCCTGTTAATGCCTGAAATCTTGCCGGGCACGCCACGGTGGCTGCCGGTAAGCCGTAGTTTCCTGCGCTTGCTGCGCGGGCCAACAGCAAGGAGTGATCCATGCAACGTAAAACATACTCCGACCGTAACCAGAGGTCGCAGAAATATCTGGTAGGAATGGCAATTCACGCTTTGCGAGCTTATGTGAAAGCCCTGGAGCTGAAAGCCGGCGATGGAAGGCAGTATTCTTTCGTCATTCCTGAGGACGGCAAGACCGCGCAAATTCTCAATCCCGAGGGTCAGGCGGTCATGGCGCGCACTATCGAAAAGTGGGCTTCCGAAGGACCGGCACTGCGCCTGTCCATGATCGGGCTCAAGGGCATGAAAGAGAAGTTCGAGAAAGTGGCAGCAGTTGCCGGACAGCGGGAAAGCGTTCGGTTCTACCTGAACGTGCTCGAAAATAAGGCGACGCTGACAGTGGACAATGTTCCTTTGAGCAAGAGCGATCTCCTCAATCGGCTTCCAGCACTGGCGACTCCCGACACGCTTATGGCGAGCCTGCCAGGCTTCGCGGAGGAGGAGCTCTCTTCGATCTCCGACTGGGCCAGAATTGGTCGCGAGCTGGAGGTGGAGTTCTTTCACATTCTCGAGACAGCGGAGAAATTCTCGCTGGTCGAAGCTGCCCAGCAGGAGCGCGAGCGCGGTTATCGCCTCGGACTTCTGCGCAGGCCGAAAGCCTCTTTAGCGGTCGACGAGCAAGTCGGCTGAGCTGCCATCGGGCAAGGTTTTCAGCCCAAAAACAAAACTGACGGCGGAAAGTCGCAAGGACTTGAGCAAGAAAACAAAGCTCGAGCAGCAGCTGCCGTTTTGAATAAAGCGCGCCGGGAAAGGTGCGCCGAATTGAGGTCAACAACATGAAGATGAAATCTGTTTTTCAACTTCTGATCGTCGTGGCTTTCTTCATGCTCGCGCTGACATTCTTGCAGCCGCCAGCCCCTGAGAAACCGGCGGTCATGGATTATTCGGATCTGGTCACGCTTCTTTTGCAACAGCCCACTTCTGTCAAGAGCATCACGATTACCAATGGCACCAACGAGGTGACCGTGGAGCGTGACAAGGAGAAGCCGGCGCACGTTGTGCTTCCTGGCAAAGCCGGGGAGCAATCGGTGATTGAAGCGGCCAACAAAGCTCACGTCAAGGTCATTGCCAAAGAGCCGGAACAGCCGGGTATTCTCTCGACGATTCTAGGCTTCCTGCTCAACCCGTTTGTTCTCATCTTGATCTTCTACTTCTGGATGATGAGCAAGCAGGCAGGCGGACCGCTCAACCAGATGAAGCGCTTCCAGCAGTCCGGCGGAAATGAATTCCAGCCGTCAGCTGAGAAGAAAACTTTTGCAGATGTGGCCGGTTGCACCGAAGCCAAGGCTGAGTTGCAAGAAGTGGTCGAGTATCTGCGGGATCCGGCTTCTTTCAAGGAGATGGGCGCAGCACTGCCGCGCGGCATCCTGCTTGTCGGTGGGCCGGGCAACGGCAAGACGCTGTTGGCCAAGGCTGTGGCCGGCGAGGCTGGCGTGCCTTTCTTTGCCATGTCCGCGTCCAGCTTCGTGGAGATGTTCGTTGGTGTCGGGGCTTCCCGCGCACGCGACCTCTTCGACAAAGCCCGCAAGAAGATGCCTTCGATCATCTTCATCGACGAGATCGACGCGGTCGGACGCCATCGCGGCGCCGGCATCGGCGGCGGGCACGATGAGCGCGAGCAAACTCTCAATGAGATTCTCGTGCAGATGGACGGTTTCACCGAGAACGAAGCCATAGTCGTCATTGCCGCCACCAACCGTCCGGACATCCTCGACCCGGCCATTGTGCGCGCCGGTCGTTTCGACAGGCACGTCACGGTCGACAGCCCGGACATGATCGGGCGCGCCGATATCTTCAAGATTCACACCCGCAACCGCCCTCTGGCTGAAGGTGTCGATCTGAAGGTTCTGGCTGGCATCACGCCTGGCTTCAGCGGCGCCGACATCGCCAATGCATGCAACGAGGCGGCTGTTGTTGCCAGACGGCGCAGGCAGGCGAAGATCAAGGAGATGCAGGCGGCCGGGGCCTCCACGGCTGAAGTCGCCGGTCTGCCCAAGACCATCACCATGGAAGACTTCAGCGAAGGTATTGATCGCGCCATGATGGGTCCTGCCCGTCCGCGCATCATGAGCCTGGACGACAAGAAAAACACTGCCGTCCACGAAGTCGGACACGCCGGTGTCGGGCACGATCTCAAAGGCGACCCCATTCGCAAAGTGACGATCATGCCGCGTGCTCGGGCTCTGGGTTTCACCCTGTCTCTGCCGGAAGGTGAGCGCTTCAACCGCACACGCGAAGAGCTGCTCAACGAGCTGGCTTCGATGATGGGGGGGCGTGTCGCTCAGGAAGTGATCCTCGGTGTCGTCGACACAGGGGCATCCAACGACTTCGAGCAGGCCACAAATCTTGCCCGCCGGATGGTGACCAAGTTCGGCATGTCCAGCCTCGGTCATATCTCGGTTTCCGATGAGTCGACCAGTCCATTCCTTGGAAGGTCGATGTCAGCTCAAGGGCAAAGTACCTGGGGACCGGCCATCATGGACCGCGTCGACGAGCAGGTGCAGGCGATTCTCGAAGAGGCTTACGGCCGTGCCAAAGCAGTAGTCGAACGCCGCAAGGACAGCTTCCAGCGCGTGGTCGACCGGCTGATCGAGAAGGAAACCATCCTTGGTGCCGAATTCGAGGAGCTCTGGGGCTCGCCATCGTCGTTAGATGGTCCGAACCAGCCAGCCTCCGCGGAGTAATGCCGCAACTTCGGCGCCACGTGTGCTGGTATCACTTCTGCGGAAGTTTCCTGCAGAACAAGCGGTAGCCTGCCCGGCTGGACGGTCCACCGGGCAGGCTGCTGGCTTTAGCTCCAATCTTTACAATGGAAGTCGATTTTTTTGAAATCCATTTCCGCCGGGCTTTCATGTCGAGGCCCGACCTACATCGCCTTTGTGCGAAGAAGAAGTGAGGATGAAGATGAAGAGATCATCTATCCTCTGGCTGAATACTGTAGTGGCTGCCTTCTGTCTGACTCTGTCCAGTGGCACCTTTCAATCCAGTGTAGCCAGCGCTACTCCTGTCCCGGCTCATACGGTCAAAGCCCTGACCGACGGGGACAGTACTTTTACGACAGGGCCATCCAGGCTCTTTCTTTCTCTAGATGGCACAAGCCAGCCATCCGATAGCCTTGTCAAAGCAGGCAATCGTCAGGTTGCTCAGTCTACAAGCGAGATGGGCGATGGCGGTTTTCTGCCTGAGATCGCCATTGCAGTCAACACCGGCGACGCAGCCAAGGACGCCAAGCCTGCTGCCGCTCCCAATGCCGGAGGGGGTATTGGCGACTTTCTGGTGGCTGTTCCGGCAGTTGTCTGGCTAATTGTATTTGTGGTGATTTTCTTCGTGCTCATCCGCTGGATGGGCAAGAGAAATGCCCCGACCACGCTCAATTCAGGTTCATCGAACAACCGCCCCGGCGGCTCGCTGGACGGCCGCTTCACGCGGTCAGCTGCTCGCAAGTTCGAGCCGACCGACACCGGCAACAAGAGCTTCAAGGACGTCGCTGGTTGCGACGAAGCCATCAAGAAGCTGAAGCGTGTGCTGCGCTGGTTGAAGGCGCCGGGCTGGTTCAGTTTCTTCGGTGCTCGCCTGCCAAAGGGCGTTCTGCTTGTCGGCCCTCCGGGCACAGGCAAGACGCTTCTGGCCAAGGCGCTGGCCGGCGAAGCCGGTGCCAGCTTCTATGCCATTTCCGGCTCGCAGTTTGTGGAAGTCTATGTCGGTGTCGGCGCTGCCCGCGTGCGCGACCTCTTCCAGGAAGCCCGCAATGAGGTGGCCCGCACCAGCAAGCCCGTGATCATCTTCATCGATGAGATCGATGCTGTGGGACGGCAGCGCGGGGGTAACGGTCCCGGCGCCTCCCACGACGAGCGCGAGCAGACCCTCAACCAGATCCTCGTGGAGATGGACGGCTTTGCTCCCAACCAGGGCATCCTCGTCCTGGCCGCCACCAACCGTGCCGACATTCTTGATGCTGCTCTCAAGCGCCCCGGTCGTTTCGACTACCAGGTGCTGGTGGATCTGCCGGATGTCGCCGGCAGAGCAGCCATTTACGCCATTCACACCCAGGGCAAGCCTATGGCCCAGGGCGTGGACATGCAGCTTCTGGCCGCCAGGACCCCCGGCTTCAGCGGCGCCGATATCGAGGCTGCTTGCAACGAAGCGGCTACAATTGCCGCCGAGCGTACCGAGGAGCTTGTCACCAGGCTCCGCAACGAGGGCAAGAGCGAGCAGGAGATCAATGCGATTCCGAAGGGAATTACGCTTGCCGAGTTCGACGAAGCCATCGATGTGGTGCAGATGGGCGAGGCGCGGACATCACGCGCTCATGCCATGTCGTCCAAGGACATGGAGCAGACCGCCTATCACGAAGTCGGGCATGCTGCAGTCATGCAGGCTCGCGGTGGCGATCCAGTGACCAAAATCACCATCGTGCCGCGGGCCCGGGCTCTTGGCTATACGCAGGCGCTCCCGGAAGGGGATCGCTTCAACACGACTCAGGAGCAGATGCTCACCAGAATCATGATGGCCATGGGTGGGCGCGCTGCTCAGGTGTTCTTCCTCAAGACCACCGACACCGGTGCTTCCAACGACTTCCAGCAGGCAGCTTCGCTTGCCAGAAGGATGGTCACGGAGTTCGGCATGTCAACGGTCGGTCCGGTGTCAATCACCAGCGACAATCCGTACGCGCCGCCGACGACCGGTCCGGCACTCCTCGACAAGGTTGACTCCGAGTGGAGCCGTATCGTCAACGAGTGCTATGCCGAGGCTCTCAAGATCATCGAGACCAATGCCGAGCGCATCGAGCGCATCGTCAAGGTTTTGCTTGAGAAGGAGACTTTGCTTGGCCCCGAGTTCCGCACACTCTGGAATGACGAGCCGGCGCCGACGGCATCTGCTGTCGTCGAAGGTGCAGCGGAAGGTCCTGATTCCGGCAGCCGACCGGCCGCTGGCTAAGCCTTCTGCTTGGATTTTGCGAACCCTTTGAATTCTGAAGGACAGGAAAGGTGGGTCGTTTGAGATCCGCCTTCCTGTCCTGCCAGACCCACATGTTGGTGGAAAGGAAATTATGAACACCACAGTTTACATCCCCATGCCGGAATGGCAGGCATTGTCATTTCTGCGAAACCGAGACGATGCTTTCGCGCGTCTTCTCACGCCGTTTGGAACCACAATCGGCGGTGAGGTGGTTCTGCAAGAGGGAGTTCTGGTCGGCTACCGGCAGCGCGACCGCGCGGTTGAGGCCGGTTACCTGACCCACCCTCAAGGCTTTGCCATCTTGCGCATCGTGCTCGGCAAGCTCCAGCACGGCACGATGGCTCTCTACGGGCAGCTCGACGGCTCGGCCAGGCATCCTGAGACTGGCGCTTACCTCTGGCTCATCACGGCTGATGGCTTGCGCAACATTCAGGAAAAGGTCGCCCGTCAGGAAGTCGACATCCTGATGGATGAGATTTTTGGTCCCTGCACTCCTGAGCAGTGCCCCGCAAACGGTTGATCTCCCGTGTCCTGACGCTCTCCTGCTTCCCAGGCGCGCGTCGCCGGCAGATAACCGTTGCTTACGTTCAACTGACGGCAGGCGCGCGTCGCCTGTCGCTTTACCAAGTCCTCGCGCTTTCTTATGAGGGCAGATTACGGAAAAACCATGAAAAACTTTCTCTGGTTCGCCGGAGCTCTTGCTCTGGCGGCCATGTATTTCCAGCCTGGTCACTGGGCGATGCTGGGGGGGCTCATCCTGCTCATCGTCGCTCACGAGTTCGGACACTGGTTCGTTGCTCGGGCACTCGGTTTCGATGTGCCTACATTCTCGATTGGATTCGGCAGCAACCCACGGATTGTCTTGGGACGGTTCTGGGGCACTCAGTTCCAGATCACTCCCTGGTTGATCGGTGGTTACGTGAAAATCGATCCCTCCGACGCCAATTTCCAGAGCAAAGCCATATGGAAGCGAGGCGCCGTAATGGTGGCCGGCGTGACTATGAATGTGCTTCTGGCTGTGGCTTTGATGTTCGTCCTTTTCGTCGGATTCGGACAGAGAGATTACGCTTATCAGAGCGTATCCATCTCCGGGGTCTCGACGACGGTTACGATTGCTGCTGATGCTGGTCTAAGAGCCGGTGACGAGTTCGTCTCAGTGGATGGGCAAACGATTGCCACTCCGCAGGATCTGCAGAGAGTTCTGGGCGCCCATAAGGGCGTGCCAGCGAGCATTACTGTCAAGCGCGGCGCCGATGTCCTCACTTATACCGTCACCCCGGATAAGGATGGACACATCGGTATCGCTATTGGTGGCAAAGTAGCACCTGTCTACAAGAAGATGGGACCTCTCACCGCCTTTACCGAAGCCGTGAAATTCAACGCCAACCTGCTCAAGCAGATGTTCGTCGGGCTGGGCATGATGCTGAAAATCGTGCCGCCTCCTGCCGGTGCTCCTGAAGGCGCTACCGACATGCACGGCCTCGTTGCCATCGTGCAGTTCGGCGCCATGGCTTTCAACGACGGTCTCTACAGCTTCTTGCAGATGCTTGTGCTCATCTCCATGAACCTGGCGTTCTTCAACATCCTGCCGATTCCCATGCTGGACGGCGGGCACGTGATGTTCCTTGGGATCGAGAAACTCAGAGGCAAACCTCTTGCCCGGCAGACACAAGTGGCCGTCAGCAACCTTTTCTTCCTGCTTCTGATCCTGCTCATGGTCTGGGGACTGTTTAACGACGTCTTCCATCCCGTGAACTTCAAGTAAGCAGCTCCTGTTGCGCAGGGACGAGAGGTGAATCAAGTAACCTCTCGTCCCTGTTCTTTTTGGCATCTCGAGAATTGCATACTAAGATGACGCAGCCGGGGATGAAAAACCTCATGGACGCGTTATCTTTTAGGTTTCAGGCTATTAAAGCATATAGTATAATATCCCGGCCCGGATTATTCACGGCAGTGATACCAAACTATTTTTCCGCGTAGCCGAAAAGCCCTGCCAGTTGGCTCAGAATCTCTGTTTTGCACAACCGAAATCTGACAACTCGAGGGCAAATTGGATGCATCAATCTAAACCGACCGAATCCAAAGAACAGGGTCAACTTCGTCTCTATATGGGGCTTGGAAAGGTCATACAGGCAAACTTTGATGGAGGGCGAATCTCCAGCGACGGAATGTTATTTCTCCGAAAGGCTGATGAGAAGTGGCACTGATTGAGACTGCGGTGCTTTGCTTGAAGGAAAACGGCAGAGCGGACGCCGTTCAGCATACGCATGCAGATATGTTTCGACAACGAATATACGGCATCGAGCATCTATACGAGGATTGCAACGATGCTAGTACTTTGCGCTTTGGCGACAAGCACAAGCTGTCCGGCAAAAGGACTTGACGCCGCACAAGTTCATTTCTGTCAACTGGCAAACTGGCCTCATTGACCGAACCCACTCCCCATGCGGGGACGGAAACAAGGACGTGAAACTCACGCCGTGGAGCTGACCTGCCAGATCAGCTTTACCGACGCCAGGAATATATGGCTGCTCTATATTCACTGTTGCGGACATCCTCACGTTCGTTGGATAGTCGTGGTCTTAAACCTCCGGAGAGTCTTCCTGCTGCCACTTCGAGCAAGGCTTCCGCCTTGAGGAATTTTCCAGGCAAGCACAATCAAGCTCTTGCAAAGCAGGCGATGTACACTGGGGCAATTACGCTTGACAACGCTGACTGGCCGATTTAGCCTTCAGAAGGGCTGGCTGAGGCAACAAGCCTCCTGGTTGACGAGACAACTATCAAAAACACGAGAGAACGCAAAGGCAGAAAAAGGGAGATTAAGATTCATGCAAGACAAGCCCGCATCAATCACCATCGACACAGTGCAGTTGAGAGAAAGGCTCAATCGCGTTTACGCAGCGATGAAGTCCAGCAAGAACTGGGCAACCAGCCCTCAACATTTCTACGATCTCTGGGACTTGAAAGAATTGGCTCTTTTGCATGAGCAGGAAACCGTGAAAATTCCAGCCAGCTGGTTGGATGAAATAGAAAGGGCCGGACAAGGGTACCACCATTAGAGGTAAACACTCGCCTGCAAGCCCTGCACAAAGCTGAAAGCTTTCCGTAGGTACTCCTGAAAGTCGCTCCACCGGATTTTGAGATAGAACGATGGTATCGCAGGCGGTGCGCAGGCAGACTCAACCAAACCGCCCCGCTCCCAGCAAGTCCGATTTTGCGTCCAGAGCGTCCAGAGCGCCAGAGACAAAGCACATGCCCAGCCGAAAACATCTCCTTTTGATCATTGGCGACAGACAGGAACTCATCGAGTCCTGCAACTGGGAGCGTCTCGATCGCCTGAAACAATTGTGCCAGGAAGGCAAGATCCCGGTCCAACATATCGAAAGCAGCAAAGGATTTGCCCTCGACAGCCTGCCATCGGCCGTTGGTTGCCGCCCCTCCATCATCGTCTGCGGGAAAGCTTGCGAAGAGCAAATAGTTGAAACTTGCAAAATACTGCGGGAGGCGACTGCCGAAGTGATTGTCGCCATAGACTGTCTGGAGAGCACCGACGGCTCGCCTTCGCGCATTTGCGAAGAGCTTGAGCGAAAGCTTTGCCAGCTTTCTCTGACAGAAGCCATAATCTCCTTGCTCCGCAACAAGACAAGTTTTGTCTATGCTTATCCCAAAGCAGACGTGGCCGCCTCGGTAGTCGTGCTCTTCGAGAAAAGCGACCGCGTGGTTCTGGTCAAGCGTAAATTCGAGCCGTTCAAAGGTTGTTTCGGGCTGCCAGGCGGATTCCTGCGCCCCTTGCTGGAAGATCTGCCTGCCTGTGCTGCCCGGGAACTGGAAGAAGAAACAGGACTGCAATTGTCCCCCGGCGATCTCACTCTGGTGAGCGTGCGCTCAAGCCCCAGCCGTGACCGGCGCGGGCATGTGATCGATAGCGGTTATTACGCCGTGATCAAGCCCCATCGGGAAGCAGCTGCGCTCAGCCAGCTTAAGGCCCTGGACGATGCGGCTCAGGTCGTTGTCGTGCCGGTATCACTGGCGATGCGCATGCCTCTTGCAGCCGATCACGGCAGCCTGCTGGCAGACGCCGTCCGGATGGCGGCCGCTGGAAAGCTTGCGCGGCAGTGGCGACTGAGGCGCTGGCTGGACGAATGTATCCTCTGGATGGCCGGTCCAAAGCCAATTCCGCAGATGATCGCCAGCTGGAAAAATTACTGAATGAAGCTTCTGCCGTCTCTGGCAGGCTCAATAAGGCACTACCGGATGGGAAAGAAAAGATTTCTTTTTCCTTTTGCCAGATAGACTATCTAACAAAATTCCAGAATAAGCGATCTTTCAACGCTCTCACGGGCAAGCCAGTGCAGAGTTGCCCAGACCCATTTCTCATTGTGCCAGGGATCGTCTTCGATCATCTGGCGGCACTGATCCTGCCCCAGCTGACCGAGATCGCCTTTCATCTTCAAGGAAAGATTCAGCTCATCTAGCTCCGCCAGAAGCCGCTGGCTGGAGCCTATGGTAGTAAGCGCCGAACGGTTCAACTGGGGAAAGAAAATGAGGAAGATACGCGAGAACCAGGAGCGTTTCTGCGCCTCTTCTTCTTCAGCGAACTCGCTGCTGCGGACATCGAGAGATACAGGATCGGGAAAATCGATGGGAACATAGAAACCATCGCAATCGGAGTGCTCGATCAGGTGGCGGAACTTGTCAATTTTGTAGCGCCCTCTATAGACATCTTCGAGCAACGGGTGCTTGCCGTCTTGAAAGGGATTCTCGGGCGGACATCCGTTGATTGCCAGGTGTGCGGCATAGTGCCTGAGGTAATGAATGGCGCCGTACGAGCCAACCCGCCCGCTGAGATCCTCGCCAGCTGTCGTGCCGATTGCGGGAGCCGGCAGGTCCGGATGATCCGACTTGAGAGCTGCAAACACCTTTTCGATCACTGGCTGATAGCTGCCGGTAAAAAACTGGCTGTCGCTGCCGACCAGTACACAATCCAGTCCCATCAGATTGTTTCCGGAGAATAATCGGCTATGGCCGCTCGAAAGAGCCTGTCGAGTCTTTGAGAAGCTTCCCGCGCAGCTGTCAGCACTTCTTCATGCCCGCCGATTATCTCATCGGGGCTCCATACATTTGTGACCACGGAGATTGCCGCCGCCGTCGTCGACGAGCCTCGCACAGCCTCGAGCTCGGTGACGGTGGACATCCCTACAGCATCGGCCTTCAGCTTCTTGAGCATATCGATTTCCGCCAGCGTTTCGTAGCTCGGTCCAAGCAAACCGGCATACACGCCGGTTCTAAGCGAGCGGAAATCGACGTCCTGAACGTTTAGTCTCTTCGAGACGGCCAGCAAATGATCGGTCAGCTTGTTCCGGCAGTCCACCGGCGCGCTTTTCAAAGCCGGCAAAAGACCAGTCTGCTGGTAGCGGGGATGGAGATGATCCTTGTAACCAGTGATCAACATCAGGTCGCCGACATGGAAGCTCTCGTTCATGCCTCCGGCAGCATTCGTCAGATAGAGATTGGGCACGCCCCACTCACGGACCACACGCGCCGGCAAAGTTACCGTCTCGAAATCGTAGCCCTCGTAGAGATGGAAACGCCCGCGCAAGACCGCCACCAGCTTCCCGCCTACCCGTCCGAGTGTGAGTGAGCCGGCATGACCGACAACCCCGGGCGAAATGCCGAAAACTTCCTCGTACGATACATTTACCTGCTCGGGAAGATCCTCGAGCACTTTTACCCCTGAACCCAGCACCACGGCAAAGGAAGGAATTTCTTTGCTCACTTTGAAAAGAAATTCCACAGCCTGTGAAACCGGCCTTGCTGCCAACTGTGTCATCATTTGCCCCCGGTCAGAGTGTTTATCGCATCTATTGTCTGAGCGCTCAACTGCCTGCCTTCAGGCAGGACAAGCCCCAGCACCTTCAGTCCGGCATGGGCGGCGATCAGCATGGACGGCACCAGATTATAGCAACAGCATCGAGCCCCGAAGGAACGCACCAGAGCAATATCCTCCGGTCCAGGAACTACACCTTCCTTCAGTCCGGCAGCAATGCCCTGTTTGACTCCCTTCAGGCAGTCGGTAAGGTACACGCCCTGCACAACAGGAAAGCGCTCCCCGGACGGATGGTTCGGACCGACCAGCGGGTTTGATCCTGTCAGATTCAGATGATCGCTTACAACCAGAGGCTCTGCTTCTTCCATCCAGACACCACGATCGACGATAACCAGAGAATGAGACGATAAGCCTCCTCTGACCAGGGAAACAAAATCTTGTGAAAAACGCGGAAGCTGAGTATACCCGCTGAGCGTGCCTGTAAAATCCACAAGCGCCGCGCCCTTCAAGGCGCCGATCGTGTCAACAGTCATATCAAGAAACCTTTGAAAGTTGGGGGATAAAGGAGAGCCCGGGTCCCTTCCAGGTGAGCCCCAGCCAGGTGGCCAGGCTGGCGGCCATGTCGGAGAAACCGTCGCGGGTGCCAATGTTGTGCTCGAAGCTGCCCGCGCGTGCAAGAGTCTTTGAATAAGCCAGAAGCGGCACGAACTCTCGAGTGTGATCGGTTCCCGGGGCAGTGGGATCGTTGCCGTGATCGGAAGATATTATCAACAGATCGTCCGGGTTCAACGCTTCCATTATTTCGCCGATGCCGCGATCTATTTCAGTGAGCGCATTTGCGTAGCCCTCCACGTTTCTTCTGTGCCCGAAGAGCATGTCGGTGTCAACCAGGTTGGTGAAGATAAGCTGCACAGCATCCGGTGCTTCCTCGACAATGCTGTGCCCTTTCAAGTCGAACTTACCCTCGATGGCTTTGAGGGTAAGTTCCAGTCCCTCGCGATTGCTGCCGGTATGCTGAGCGTGACTCAGTCCCTGCCCGTCAAAAATATCCTCGATCTTGCCGATTCCCAGCACGCCGGCGCCAGCAGAAACAAGCTCGTCCATGAATGTGGGAGCCGGCGGCTTGACACCGAAGTCCCGTCTCTCCATGCTCAGGCGACGATAATTCTTAGGCTCCCCGGCAAACGGGCGAGCAATTATCCTGCCAACCCGGTGAGGTCCTTGCATGATACGCCTGGCCGTTTCACACCATTCATAGAGGGTGGTGAGAGGAACAGTATCGACATGGCAAGCAATCTGCAACACGCTGTCGCCGGATGTGTAAACAATCGGATAGCCGGTTTTCTGATGGACTTCGCCGAACTGTTCGATGATCGCCGTCCCGGATGCCGGCTTGTTGCAAAGGATGCCTTTGCAATCAGTCCCGGCAATAAAACGCGCGATGATGTCGGGAGGAAATCCATCGGGATACATGGGAAAGGCGACGGTGTTGACGACTCCCATCATCTCCCAGTGTCCGCTCTGGGTGTCCTTGGCGCAGGAGCACTCTTTCAGCTTGCCGAACATCCCCACCGGCTCACTGGAGTCTGCCAGCCCGGCAATGGGGATAATATTGCCCAATCCCAGAGATGAGAGAACCGGCAGCTTCAGCCCGCCCATGGCACTAGCTATGTTAGCGAGAGTATTGCAGCTTGGCGCATCTCCGAAAGCCTGAGCATCAGGGGCTGCCCCGATGCCACATCCATCCACGACAACAATAATGGCTCTACGCTTGCCTGTGAGCCCGCTTAACTGAGGCATTTTCTCTTCCTGATTGGCTTGGGAGCTGGAATCACTTGCCTAATTGTAGAAGCAGGACCGGCGTTTGTTCATCAGAACCGGGTTGGGATCAATGTTCTTCTGGAAAATTAATGAGCCACATCAATTGTAAAGAGGATCATTTCTCCCTGGCAAAGCTTGCGCAGGCTCGGGCTTTACTAGCCGGGAAGGAAGCAAATCTGGCGGTTTTAGGCGCTTTTACCGGCAACCTGCTGCCTGGATCTTAGCTTGAGCTTTCATATAGTCCTCTGCTAACTTCAGATCACTTCTTTTCATCCCCACCTAGTCTCCCACTACCAGCACCAGCCAACCTAATTGCCTTTCCCGAGCCAATTTTCCATCACATGGTGGCGGCTGCTGTTTCACATATACGGGTGACCAGGATTCTTTTACAGGCAGGAATCCCGGCTCATAACAAAAGCCTGTGGTGCAGATGATCGGAGCTGGTGCAAACCACCCGATCCGGAGAATTACTATGAAGCGTTTCGCCATCGCAGTGGCCTTGCTCACCGCAGGGCTGTTCCTTTCCACTCCCGCCTTCGCTGACAGCTTCGGCTTCCACGTCTTCGGCGGCCGCGGCGGCTTCTCGTTCGACTATCGCGAGAGCCACGGACCGCGACACTTCCCCGGACCCATCTACCGGGATCCCTGCTACCGGACGCCCGGCTGCGGTCCTGTCTATCGGGTGCCGGACTGCGACGATTACGGCTATGGCTGTGGTCCTCGCTACAACTACCACCCGCCCATCTCCGTGCGTGTCTTAGAGACGCGAATCGTCAACGTTCGCGTCTGGGACAGCTACCTGGGTTGCTGGGTGCTTGCACCCCGCGAAATCTCCACGGAGCGCTACGTCACCGCCTACTGGGACAACTACCGGGGCGGATACTATTACATCGACAGCTGGGGCAATCGCCAGTTCGTGCGGTAAGCACCGTCTGCTGACCGGATGGTCCAGGGCTTGTATAGACTGGACCATTCCGGTCCCCTCACACAGTACAAGAGCAGGCCTTTCCAAGCGGCGAATCTATTTCAGGAGCCTACAGTGCCTGATTTGCCGCCTTTCATTTTTTATTTTTATTACTACGCAATAGCGTAGGTAGTACACACAGTGTCGCTCTGGCACGCCGGCAGGAATTGTGAGCAAGAGATGACCATTTGTCGATTCATCTTGTATTATTGTGTAGTGACTCGCTTAGCTGCGCTAATGAAAGATGGAAAGGAAGGACACACAGGGCTCAGCCCATATACGCAGTCTTCGGCAGCGCTCTTGCCGCCAACGCCATTCACAGCTGCGACCATTACCAGATTAGAGAGCACCAGCGTAAGCCAGCTCTCCTTCCAGCTTTCTCCGGAGAAATCAATGACGCAATTAGACCTGTTATCAATCAACACCGTCGCAGCGCGCCTCGGACTGTCCGTACACCAGCTCAGACGCTGGGAGCTGATGTTCGGTCTGGAGATCAAACGGGGCAGGGGACAGCAGCGGCAATACCGTCCGGAAGATATGACAGTCCTCGAGCGCATCAAGGAACTCGTCGAGCAGGGCTGGCCGACCTCCCAGATAAGGCCCCAGCTTGAAGCCGAAGGATTGATCACTCCCAAGCTTATCGGCATGCCGCAGCCGCCCGGCAATCCGGAAATGCTGATGGAAGCCATGATTGGCTTCAGAAGTTTTTGCGAGCGGCGTTTCATCGAGATTTCTAAGCAAATCGATGAGCTGCGCCAGTTGATGATCTCAATCACTTTGAAGCAAGAGCTGAAAGGGGAGATTTCTTCGCCCTGGCAGCCGCTGGAAGAAGAATACACTCCTCCACCAGAGATATTTCCCATGCAGGAAATCTCCATCGGTCCAGCTGTGAACGTTGCGCAGGCGTCCGGTCAACCGGCCCAGCCCAAACAGACAGCGGAGGACACGCTCGGGCTTGGCGAGATCACAGATCAAAATTATCTGACCGTGCTGGGTCGGGCCCTTGATCTTGTCGGCTGGAGTGACGAGCAGGCCGACCAATATTCTTCGCGGTCATTTGGCATTGCGCACTGGGACGAACTCGGGCGAAGCCACGCCGAAAAGCTGATCAACTTCCTGCAAACACAAATTAGCGAGCAAGTCGAAGACGAGCCGGCAATCTGATACAGCTCCAGACCCTATGAGACCTGTGTCAGCTTCGCCAGCTTGTACTCCTTATCGGGCACAAGCTTAATCGTTTTTAGGCAATTATTGACAACCCTCCTATTGGTCCTGGCACAAGCTTTTGCTAGGGTCAGGGCCTACCTCATCCAAACAAAGAAAGAGAACAAGGAGCCCAAGTCAAGACAAAACCCAAGTGACGTCTGCTATCACCAGGTTTTTGGCTCCTCCTAGCAAGAGGTAAGTGTAATTTCGCCAGAGTCGACATAAGTCCGGCCTCAACCGGGCGAATTTATGCCGCCTGAAAATCTAAACAGGAGTCGCCATGAACATCGACAAAGCAAAACGCCTGGTTGAGGCCTGCTACAGAGACCAGCGTTTGCTGGACCTCTACGCGCACGGAGATCACCTCAGCCGAGCTCAAACGAAACACGACATCGGGCACGCTTTCGAAGTGCGCGACGTCGCAGCCGATCTCACCGCCATCGTCCAGGCACACCGTCCGGAGTTGCTCTCCGACTGGACGATGCAGATTGTCATCCCCCTCGGGGCTTTCCTGCACGACATCGGCCGAGCTATTGATGTGGAAAAGCACGATAGCGCCGGCGCTGCCTGGGCACAGGATTTCTTGCGCAAGCTCACACTGGAAGGCGACGACGAAACATTGCCGTCCGATATCATCAAGCGCGTGGTCAAGATCATCGCCTGCCACAGGGCACACCGTTATGTGACTGTGAAGACCACCGACCCGGCGCTCGATATCGTAGTCATAGCCGATAAGTGTGTCGGTGATGAAGACCGGGTTCGCGACAGGCGTGCCGCAATCCTGCGTGTTCTCACCTGGTTTCGCCTGAGCTGGATCCCCCTGCGGCGGGGCGGCATCCATGACAGGGCTAATTTCGCCATCAAGAACGCCAAACTCGCCCCCGACGGAGACGAGCTTGTTCTGCATCTCAAAATCGACGAACGCGTGTGCAAGCCAGCGCTCATCTACAACCTCTATGGCGATCGCTTCCAGTCGTGCAGCCTTGCGGCTTTCAAACTGGGATTTGCCTTCAGGCTGGAGTTCAACGGGGCTCGCTATGCCTTTGACGAGACGCAAGGCACTTTCCTGCCGAGCCGGTAATGTAGAAACTGGCTGGTTCCAGACCCAACGAACCCCCAGTGCAGAAATGTTCCCAGGAAGGCAGCAAAAGCCTCTCCCGGGAACGTTTTCTGTTGATATTCTCTATTATCTGCCGTAGTACCTTCAAAAGGTCATCACAACAGGGCACTCTTACATTTCGTGGAAGCTGGATGTGCCTCTTTGCTGCTGGCTCAGTTCAAGATTGACGGCATCGAGCGCCACTTTAGCCATCTTGCGAATTTCTTGATTCTGGCACCAGTCGAGAACAGACTGGAACTGGAATTTGGCCTGCTTGCGCTGCCCGGTCCGATAATAAGCCATTCCCAGATAAAGACGGGCTTCCCACTCGTCTTTCTTTATGTCGAGCGCCTTGGTCAAATAATCGATGGCGTCATGCAGCTTACCGCCCTGATATGCGGTAAGCCCGAGAAAAATTAGCTGAACTGTGTCTCTGTTTTCCATTTAGTTACATGCTTTCCGGCTCCAGCCTCCACGCCCGCCTGAGCCCCTATGTGCCGCTTTCCCGACACCCGAGCGGAACGGTCCACTTAAGGCGCTCGAGGGCGTCATCAAAACCGACCTTGTTGCGCTTGCAGAAATTCAAGCCGATGATCGCTTCTTCGATTTCAAGAAAACCACGCCGCAATAAGGACTGGCAGCGCAATGCCGCGCGCAACGTCTCCCTGTCAATGATGCCCTTGAGAAGCAAGTCGTCAGCAAAAGAAACAGAGCCAGCGCTGGCTGCATCGACCACAGTCACGAGCTGTTCTAACGTAACAAGTCCCACAAGAATGAGCAATTGATCTATTCGCAAGAATTCGTCGCGGTCCGCCTCGTTCATGGCGATGAATGCCACAGCCTCGCTCAACTCTACCGCACTGGTATGAATACGCCAGAGAGCTTCGGCAGCCTCCAGAGCATTTAGCGTGCCGTTTATCACCATCTCCTGTAGGCGCAGCGCCGAGTCAAGCGTTGCCCGGCTGGCAAAGCCTGATTCCACAAAGACTTCGCCTAGCGCCAGCTTGTCCCCCAGGCTCTTCTGCAAAGAATTCATCAAATCAGCCTCCGTCAACAAGCCCGAAAGGACAAAGAGCTGTCCGAGCTTGATGGCTTGATAGCGAGGCAACCGACCGGCGCGATGATGTATGAGATCCTGCTTGCTAGCCCGACAACGCTGCCTGGCAGCCACTAGCCCGCCCAGAGCCTCCTGCCTGGTGAGCTTTCCATGCCGGATCATCATCTGCGCATTAAGAACCGAGGTCAGGAGTTCATCGGGCAGTACACCGGTCAGCAAAAGAATTCTTCCAATCGGCAGGCGAGTTTCAGCACTCATTGCCAGCGCCTCGCTCAACTGCTCAGCTGTCAGCATTCCGGATCCAAGCAGAAGCTCGCCCAGTTTATTGCCTTCCAGCACTTCGCTGCGCACCCAGCCCAGATGCTCCAGCGCCTGATCGAGCTTGACCTTGTTGCATTTGACCAGGTCGATGGCTTTGACACCCATCGCCACAGCCAGGATGCCATCATTGATGAGCGACTGAGCTTGCAAAGCTGCTTTCAGCTCCTCCTCGCTCAAATATTGCAAGATAATCAGCACACGCCCGATTGGCAGCCCGTGTTCACTGGAGATCTGCAAAGCTCGGCTGAGATCCTCTCGCCTGAGAACTCCCGCCGTAAAGAGCAGCTCGCCAATCAAAATCGGCTTGATTGTCCCGGTTCCCGCCAATGTGTCTCCCTTTCTTCCAAGCTGTAAGGCTGCCAGTCTACTATGGACTGGCTCATAACATCGCCTGCTCACCGCCTTCTACAAAAAACCTTTCAGCCCGTCATTTTCCTTCACCACTGCCATAATCGAAGATGTCCGGGTACTCGGAGCCGAAGAGTTTGCGCAAGGACTTGCGCAGCCGCTCGTGGGGATCGTAAGAGCCCACATACTGCCCGTGCGCCACTTTTAGCTCGGCAAGCTTCTTTTCTGCCTCATCTTTTGAAATAAACAGATTCTTCTTGGCGAACAGTTTGCTGGCGTCAATTCTGTCCATGATCCTGCCTCCCAAGCTGTCTTTCTGTCTTAAATATATCGCGTTTGCCACAAGCCAAGCTGCCGCTGCCCTGCACAGTCCCGTTGCAATCTAATTTAATTAACAGTAAGGATAAAGGCTTCATAGCAACCTGACTGTAGACTGTCATTCCTATGTTGTCGTCGAAAACCAAAGATAGGCTTCAATCGGGGCAGCGCGCCTGCGGACCGCATCAGTCCGCAGGGATAAAAGCGAGCGTCTTCAATATTCTGCTTTTGCTGGTCTTTTTCTGGGGCTACCACCCCTTCAGCTTGACTAAAGTGCCTGATCAGGTAGCATGCGACGACGATTTGCCGCAAGCGGCACAACTGCCTAACTTTCATCGCGTCCATTCTTACCTCTTTCGCGGTGGCGCGCCACGGATGGGCGGGCTGATGCGCCTGAAAGAGCTCGGTGTGAAAACAATCATCGATCTCAGAGTGAATCCGATGCTGGTTGCAGCCGAGTCGCAGACAGCCTGCCAGCTGGGAATTAAATATATCAATCTGCCGACGGGCAATTACATACCACCTGTTTCCCACCAGCAAGTCTTTTTCCAGGTTCTGGAACAAAGCGCGCAAAATCCAGCGGAGGGACCGGTCTTCGTACATTGCGCCCACGGCTCGGACCGAACCGGTTTCGTGGTTGCTCTCTGGCGAGTCAACCACGATCACTGGAGCGTTGGACAATCCATTCAAGAAATGTTCCGCTACGGCTTCCAGATTCACAAACTGCACTTGCCTTTTAGCAAGGGGCAACCGGCAACACCGATCAAAGAAGCCGGACAGTTCGATTAAGAGCAGCTTGCGGCAGGTCACAAAAAAGATACTCCAGGCAGCCTGTTCGGCACAAGCAAAGGAATCGCGTGCTGACCGCCAGGGCTGGACACGCTCATCTTGGCACAAACGCCTTCTTTTTAACTATATGCACTAATAGATCGGCGCGAAAAAAAGAAGAGTGGCGAAAACGGCTGTTCTCGCCACTCTTCCGGAAATCACAGACAACAGCTGTCTGTGCGGTCTATTTAACTGGACCGCACACACAATGCTGCTTCATGCGATTAGGCAAGCTGCCAGCGCAAACGATAGCGCACCACAGTCTTGCTCTTCGGCTCGACCTTGATGGCGATGACCGCCGAGTCGGACGACTTGAGAGTCAGCTCGTGACCTTCAGGCTTGGAGATCCATTCGGCGTTCTCCGGCACGTACTCGCTGACCAGAACTTCGACGGCCTGGTCGGCTTTGAAGTTGTGGACAGTCACCTCGCGCTCTTCCTCGCGGAAACGGGCAGGCTCCTCGGTCGACTCCGTCTCCTGAGCCGGGGCAGCCACACCGCGCATGATTTCCCGGCTGCGATCGGCAGGCATGCCCGGACCACCCAGGGCAACCACGTTGGCTCCCTCGGCTTCGGACTCTTCGCCGGGCTCCTCAGTCTCGGTGACCGAAATGAGCCGTCGCTCGGCCTTGATGTCCGAAGACGGGCCGAATTCCACCTTGAACTTCTCGCCTTCAGCGATGTGTCCGACGGCGGTGTTGCCGGTCTTCTGGTCGGAACCTTTGGAGTCCTTCTGGAAGATGTGGAACTCACCTGCCGGCAGAGCCGTGCCAAGCTTGTTCTCCTTGTCGTTGACCGCCTTCAGGCGCACGAAGACAGGGAGCTTTTCCGCGCCCTCACCCTGAGAGTAGTTCCAGTAGCCGTTGCCGGCCGGCAAGAAGTACTGTCGGATCACGGGCACGTCGGAGGTACGGAAGAGGGTGACTTGCAGGGTCTCACCGTCGGCAAGGGTGACGGCCCGTGGCAGGACATAGAGCTTCAACTCGCCGACGCTCTCGGAGGCGGCATCGGCATTACCAGGCGCGAAAGCCGCCTTGCGGGCGCCGCCGACCGGAGCCGCCAGAGCCATTGCTTCCAGGTGCATGCCCCGTCCGCCGCCGCGCGAATAGTTCGCACCGGCAAGCAGCTTGAAGATGGCGTTCTCGAAGCGAGCGCCGGAGCCATTGCTGAGCGCGACCGAGCAATCGAGTCGCGTGATAACGCTGGCCTTCTCATCGAAGAAGGCACTGTAGCGAGCCGTCCAGCCGAGTCCGCCGGCTTCGTAGAGCAGGCGCAGGTCGAACTCGCCTTCCACCTCGGCTTCCGGCGTCATCACCAGCGAGGGCGTTGCCGAAAGTCCGGCAGGCAGCCCTTCATCCAGCTCGATGTTCTGGGTGGGGACAATGATCAGACGATGGTTGTCCGAGCGCTCGACGGCGACGTCATTGCCGAAGACGGCCTTGAGGATGCCCGTCGTGTGGGACACCTTGCCGTTGCTGAGGGCTTCCTTGACGGTCACGCGAGTGCCCACCGAAGCCGCCAGGATGCGCTGTTTGTCGAGGTTTGCCCCGCGGTAGCTGACGCCTCCCAGATCGATTTCGCCAGGCCCTTCACAGCCGAGCGGAGTCAGGCTGTTGAGCTGGTAGGAAGTCGGAAGCCCTTCCAGGAGCACCTGATTGGGTCCGGCGATAAGCTGCACGGTGCGGAGTTCCCGCACGACCGCCTGACCACCTTGCTGGTAGACGGTGAGTTCGACCTGCCGGGGACCGGCAGACTGGAAATAGCCAGACAGACGCTGGCTGGTGCGGGGAGCGGTTGTATCTTTCTTTGTGCTCATGATCTTTCGAACCTCATTGAAGGAGAAGGGAGAGCAGGTTGCCAGGGCAGAGCCTGCTCTCCTTTCGGGTTGATTCCGGCAAGCCGTGACACATTGCCAGAGCTGACTTGACCGGAAAGGGGACTTACAGGCGCGGGCAGGCGCCACCGTTCATCTTCTCGAGAGCTTCGATCCGCTCGGGGACGGGCGGGTGAGTGAGCTGCAGGTTCTTCCAGAAGCGCTTGATGGCTTCGAGGATGCCGCCGGCCTTGGGCTCGGGTGTCAGGCTGTCGAAGATGGGGTCGATGGTCATCATCGGACGGAAGGCGCGAAGCAGTTCGGCGTCGCGACCCTTGGGCCGGTTCTTCTCGACATAGGCGACAAGCTTCTGCAGAGCCATGGAAAGGTCGCAGGGCTTGCCGGTGATCAAAGCGCCGGTAGCGTCGGCACCAGACTCACGCGAGCGCACCACGAACATCTGCACGACCTTCGTCATCTGCCCGGTAAACCAGAAGATGACATAGAAGATCACGTTAGTGAGGATGACGGGGATGAAGCGCTGCTCGCTCTTGATACCGAGCGCTTTCTTGAAGAAGTTGATTGTGCCGAGCCAGCTGCGGACGCCGGCGTCGACAATCAGGAAGAAGATCGAGGAGAGAACGCCCAGCAAAGAGTTGATGGCCACGTCATAGTTGCGGACGTGCCCTAGCTCATGGGCGAACACTGCCTCAATCTCTGCATCGGTCATGCCTGTCTCGAGCAAGCCCTCGGTGAAGGCCACGACCGCCTTACGGTGGATTGGACCGGTGGCGAAGGCATTGGGAGACGGATTGGGCGAACAGTAGACGGGCGGCTTGAACTTCATGCCGCTGGCAGCAAAGACGCGGTCGACGCAGTCGAGCACGCGCTTGTGCTTGGGATTGCTGGGATCAGCCGGCACAGCCTTGCTCATGGCCAGTGCGATCTTGGCACAGAACCACCACATGACCACAGGCAGGAAGACCCAGAGCAGACCGAAGCCGAACTGGAAACGATAGGAGAAACCGAAGAACGCGAAAGCCCCCAGACACAGTCCGCCCATCGCCAGATAGCCAAGAATGGTCTTGAGCCAGGTGACAAAGAGGCGGCGCCTGATAGCGGGGAACTTCGGATCATCAGGGGGAATAACTCGCTGACGAGCCATTGTAGACCTCCCGATTTGGCAAGCAAAGCTTGCACTGGTTACAGATTCAGCAAAGCCGAATCTGGCAGCGGTGAAACAGCAAAGCTGGTACCGCTAACGGAATTCCGTCAGAAAAGACGGCTGGCACAAACACCAAGCAACTAATTACCACCACGCCAAAGGGCGCGCTGATCTCTGGTTGCCTGGCTATTGATGCGTCTTTAAGTAGCTTGGGTAAAAACTAAACCGGATTTTTTGACGGATGTAGAACAAAACGAACAGTCAGAAACTACGGCCTTCTTGACTTGAAAAGCAAGCTGCCACAACCGAGATCTCAAGCGAGTCTTAACTTGCCGCGCAACCGAGCTGTCCGCCGTCTGGAAGCAGGTAGCTCAACCCCCATAAATAGGCTGTTTTAAAGCAATCGCAATTTCTTCATTTTTAGCGCGCTAGCTTCAGCCGCTGATGTCAAGACAAAACCCGCTCAAACGCGCCTAGCGCAGCTCATAGAGCGCATCTGGCCGAGGATCATACAGGACTTAGCCAGGGTGAACCAGGTGTCGAGCGTGCGCCGCGTGATGACGTTGGCATCAGGTAGAATGTGGCTTCAGGAGCCTTCCGCAATCATGACAACCGACTTTGATAATCCTGTCCCCCGCCCGGCTCTGAGCCGGCTGTGCCAGAGCTTGAAAGCGCAGGGGAAGCGTCTGATCACTACTAACGGTTGTTTCGATATTTTGCACGTCGGGCATGTGCGAATCCTTCAGGCAGCCAGAGCCCTTGGCGATGCGCTCATCGTAGGAATAAACAGTGACGAGTCCGTGCGCAAGCTCAAGGGCAGCGGGCGCCCGATCAACGGGGAGCTTGACCGCGCTGAGGTCCTGGCAGCTTTGAAATGCGTCGACTATGTCACCATATTTGGTGAAGACACGCCGGTAGAGTTTTTGAGAGCCGTCAAGCCGGACATTCATGTCAAAGGCAGCGACTACACAGCCGATCAGCTGGCAGAGACGCCTGTCGTCGAGGGCTTTGGCGGGCAAGTGAAGATACTGGATCTTGTGCCCGGCAAAAGCACCACAGCCATTGTCTCCCGCATACAAAACAACTGAAAAGCACGTCCTTCGGCGCTCCTGACAATCCGGGGCATGAGGAAGGCACATGAAGAAGGGTCGGCATTTAGATGCCGACCCTTCTTGTTTATCTATCGATCCAGAAAACGGATCAAATGCGACTGTCTTTAGTGCACCTTATTCTTCTTGGTCTGTCCAAGATAAGCCAGCCGTTGCCTTGCATCTTCGCTATATTCGGAGTCGCTGGAGACTTTCAGCGCTTCTTTGAACTGCTCGGCGGCGTCATCTGGGCGGCGCTTGCGCTCCATAATCAGTCCCATTCGGTAATAAGCTTCGCCCAAACGATAATCGTTCTTCACAGCCTGCCCGTATGAATTGAGAGCCTTGTCGTACTCTTTCTGAATTTCATAAGCAGTACCCAGGTTATAGTGAGCAGTCGCCAGCTTGGGATCAAGCGAGACGGCTGTCTGCCAGTTCTTTATGGCTCCCATCAAGTCCTTTTCGGCGCGCAGCGCGGCTCCGATGCCATTATAGGTGATGGCATCCTTGGGATTGATGGCCAGCGCCTTGCGAAACTCGGAAAGAGCCTGTGCATAATTGTGCTGCTGATTGTAAATAAGCCCCAGGTTGCTGTGAGCCTCCGGCAGCGACGCATTGCCTTCGAGTGCAGCCTTGTATTCGGCAATAGCCTCGCTTAGCTTGCCGGAGAGGTGCATTTGCACAGCCTGATTGTAATGCCTGACGCATGAGAGCTTTTTCTCGGTTTCAGACATGGGCGCAGCAGTAGAGGCAGGAGCTGGAGACACGCCTGTCGTCTCCGGCACCGGCGCAGCGGCAGCTTCAGGTGCCGGCGTGACCACGGTTGCCTCAGGTGCCGGCGCAGCGGCAGCTTCAGGTACCGGCGTGATCACGGCTGCCTCAGGTGCCGGCGCAGATACGGCTGGCTCAGGCGCCGGGGGGGCACTTTCAACAGGAGCCGGAGTCTCCGCCAGCGGTGCAACGGTAGGTGTTACCTCAGAAGCTGGGGCAGTGCCACCAGCCGGCGCAAGAGACTCGGTTTGCGGAGCGCCGGCTGGAGTGCCAGCAGGCGCAGACTGTTCGGAAGTCGTGCCGGTCATGGCAATCGCTGGCTTCAAGATGGCATCGACAGCGCCTTCGGCGGCAGGGACCGCGATAGCGGCCGTCGCAGCAGACTGAACGCCCGGTTCGCTCTGGGACTTAACGGCTGGAGCATTGTTGCCGTTCCAATCCCAACCTTCGGCTTGCGGGCTTGCGGAAACGGCGGCAACCGGGGCCGGGGTCTCACTGACAGGAGCAGCTGCGGATTTGTCACCGCCGGCTACACCGGAAGGGGCGGCAGCAGCAGGCTCGACTTGCTGAACGTCGCCCAGGCTTATCGTGATCGAACCTTCTTCGAGTTTCACAACGCGCGGCTTGACTTTCACATCTTCCGGGAGATCCAGAACCAGGCGTGCTGTCGGTTTCGGGCTGTTCTCCAGATTGGAGTAGCGCACCGATTTAACGAAAGGCAAAGCCTGCGTGAATGAAGCAGAAAGATCTTCGGCCGAGGGCAAGCTGGCCTTGTCCAGCGAAGCATCGGTAAAATCGAGCACGATGCGGTGATTGGGTCCGGGCAGATCCAGAACATGGGGAACGGCAGGAAAAGCACCGGCAGCGCCACCAAATTCCACAACCACTTGTTTGCCACCGTCCACTGCGATCTTCTTAATTGGCAACGTGTCTCCGTCGGCAGCAATTCCGGCCTGAGCCATAAGAATTCCCGCCATTCCCGCGATTCCCAGATAAGTCCGCCCGAGGTAGGCGCGAAAGTCCTTGCGACTCATGCTTTTCACTCCCGAAATAATCGTCTCTGCATCTGTCCGATTCTGTACAGCCCGCCAAACATTATCCGACTCCTGGCAACCGCTGGATAACTTTCCTGCCTCGCCGGTTTGAGATCTGCCTGGTCGGACCTCCGACTGCATTGCTCAGGGCACAGTTTACTGTGTCATTGGCAACCTTTTACAGGCAGAAGAGCTAAGATTGGCTTTAAAAACTCGTTCAAAATGGCGCAAACAGGCGTATCATGAGAAATGTTAGGCCGGTTGAATCACTTGAGAACCACGGCGCAACTGGCATTCCTCCTCGTCGATATATGTTTTGCGTATCCACACAGAAAGGGAAGAGATGAATTATCGACTGCTTGTGGCCACGGCGGTGGCAGTTCTTTCTTTCAACATATCCGCAAGCGCTCAAGCTGCTGATCTCTCAGGCGACAGCCTTCTGGCGTCAAACATCACTTATCCTGACGCTACCATGCCGAGCCCAGACAGGCTAATCCCAGCTCCGGGAGAAAACAGCTATTTCCCTATGCGGCATGATGGACAGCCTTTCATTCTCGATATCGATAACACCATCAACCTCACCGAACCCCTCAACCGTTTCTACTACGACCCCAACTGGCGCGGCGAAGTCTGGGGTCCATTCAATTGTTATAGCGTCGGCGAAAGGGCCGTGCGTATGATGCCAACCTGGCCGGCTTATGACGCTGCCACATACAGCCGCAAGCTGACTGGAGTCCACAAGTTCTTCGAGAAATGGTCTGGATTCGGACCATAAGACAGGCAAGCCGGAAACAAAGCTTGAAACGCATCGACCATATCGCAGTGGCGGTCAGCAGTCTCGAGGAAGCGCTGCCCTTCTATCAGGAGTCTCTGGGACTCGCTCTTATCGGCATTGAAACAGTTGCTGAGCAAGGCGTGCGCACAGCCAAACTCGACGCCGGCAATACTCACATAGAGCTGCTCGAGCCTTTGTCGCCTGAATCCCCTGTTGGCAAGTTCATCGCTCAGCGCGGGCAGGGGCTGCATCACATTTGTTTTGCCATCGACGATATCAACGCTGGACTGGAGAGCCTTCAGTCAGCCGGAGTCAAATTGATCGACCGGGAAGCCCGGGTCGGCGCCGGCGGCGCACGCATCGCTTTCGTCCATCCCAAAGCCACTGGCGGCGTCCTCGTGGAACTGAGCCAGGATAAAGACAGCTGACTCCGGAGCCATTTTAAAGAAAGAGACAAGTGGGGAAATTCACATGACTCTTTCACAAAAATTCCACGGCCTTGCCACGTATTTTCCAGATGCCCTCTTTAAACTCCTTCTTGTAAAGACCCCGCGGAGTTAATGAGCAATGACAGCAGCTACCGTCACCCGTGTCATTTCCGTCCAAGCCCCCCAGACAGAAAGACTGGCTTGCTGGCTGGAGCAGCGCAAGCGCTTGGCAGCTTCGGCCATGCAGACAACGGTGGTCTCAGTTGAGGCTCTTTCGGCAAGCACCGGACACCAGCTCCGGCAATTCAGCGAAAGAACCCTTACGCGCCTGGCAATCGCCCTTCCTGTGCTTGCCCTTCTCACAGCTTATCTTTTGTCCACACACGCCAACCTCTCGGTTATCGTTCATCTGGTTCCGGCTCTGGTTCTCGGGCTCATTGCCCAACCCCTTCTTTGCCTTCTCAACAACCAGTCCCTGAGCCAGGACATCTGAACACAACCGCCAGACAACCACACAAGAAGATAGCGGTCAGGACAATTCAGCCTGACCGCTATCTTCTTGTCAGCAGCAACCGAGCCAACATAAAGGAGAATGTTGAACTTTTCTGAGGTTTACTGTCAACACCAGGTTTTCCTTGTAGTCTTTAAGCCCTGGGCAGTATTCGAGAGGGAGGCAGGAAGAAAACCTATGCCAGTCATGACAGAACTCAACACGATTGAAAAGGCGCTTGGCGATAAATCCACCTATTACCTGGAGCACAAGTGCAAGACGATTTCCAAGGACATGCTCCACCTTCCCGGTCCTGACTTTGTGGACACGGTAGTCATGCATTCGGACCGCAACTCGCGGGTCCTGCTCAGCCTTCAGACCATACTCAACTCCGGACGGCTCGCCGGCACGGGCTATGTCTCGATTCTCCCCGTCGACCAGGGCATCGAGCACTCGGGCGGAGCTTCTTTTGCCAAGAACCCGATTTATTTCGACGGCGAAAATATCGTCAAACTGGCCATCGAAGGAGGCTGCAACGCCGTCGCCTCCACCTTCGGTGTTCTCGGGTCGGTGGCGCGCAAATACGCGCACAAGATTCCTTTCATCGTCAAGATCAACCATAACGAATTCCTGACCTATCCCAACAAATACGATCAGATCCTTTTCGGCACCATCAAGCAAGCCTGGGAAATGGGAGCAGTCGCCGTTGGTGCCACCATTTATTTCGGCTCGCCAGAATCGGATCGCCAGATTGTGGAAATTGCCCGTGCATTCCATGAGGCCCACGAGCTGGGTATGGCCACGGTGCTCTGGTGCTACCTGCGCAACTCGGCTTTCAAAGTCGGGGACACGGACTATCACGTATCCGCTGACCTCACCGGTCAGGCCAACCACCTCGGCGTCACGCTGGAAGCTGACATCATCAAACAGAAGGCCCCGGAGAACAATGGCGGTTATAACGCGCTCAAATTCGGCAAAACCGACTCCAGAGTCTATTCGGAGCTGACCTCCGATCATCCAATCGACCTGACGCGCTATCAAGTAGCCAACTGCTATATGGGCCGCTCAGGTCTGATCAATTCCGGCGGCGCCTCTGGAGCCAACGACTTGCACGACGCCATCCTGACTGCAGTCGTCAACAAGAGGGCCGGGGGCATGGGTCTCATCTCCGGGCGCAAAGCTTTCCAGAAACCGATGAAAGACGGGATTGCCCTGCTCAACGCCATCCAGGACGTCTATCTTTGCGACGACGTCACCATCGCCTGAGCTTGTCCTAGAGAAAAACAAGGAAGAGGATGCTTTAGGCAGCATCCTCTTCCTTTCGGGCATGGTTACCTTCCAGTGCCTGTGCCCGAAAGCAGTGCTCTGTCACGCCGCCGAGTGATATCAATCAGGCAGGGCGAACCAACCGGGGAGCAATGAATCACCCGGGCACTGCGGCAAGATTCATTCCTTTGCGGGTTTCTCGGAGCAGCCCGCCATGACAGGATAAGAGAGTCAGGCACAAATCCGCAGGACTGAGAGATTCATGGCAACGCCAACAGAGCTGTCTCGGCAATCAGCTGCTCCCCCCGATCCGTCAGATATGCTGAGGCTGCTTTGTAAGTGCCGGCAGGCTGTCAAGGCCGCCAGCCATCGAAAGCCATAGAGAATCCGGTGAAAGTCCCTCCTATCCATCCCGACTACTGGAAGAAGGGCTCTATCTGGCTCACGCTCGTCTGAAAAACGGCTTGCTCAGAATAGCGTGGCTGGAGTTCCTACATCCTGCGGATGTGTCCTGACCAGAAATCAAAGGTGAATAAACAACAGACTAAGCAAGCAGCGCGGCCCAAGCTCTTGCAACTGCAACTTTCTCACAGGTTCTGCGATCTAGAGAGCTCGCCAAAGAAGTGACGGAGCTGGGAGCCAGAAAGTCAGCGCGCGACTGCAACCGGCTTCCAGGACAGAGAACAGACACCCGAGCACTCATTGTCCTTATTCTTTTGGACTTTCGCTTCTGCCGAGACCGTCACATTCTCGGAATTGCTTTCCTGCGTTTTTTGGCTGACCTGGTTGATCTGCGTGTAGCGTGAGCGCTTGTGCTTCATAGTAGTCACCGGAAGGTTACCTTGAATTTCCTTTTCTGGAGCCGGTCACCCCGGCATATTCCCTATCAATCCTTTAGTTGGGGTCCCCAGCCAAACTAGACATGCCCGGAGGACAATCTCCCTACGCTATCTTGAGATTAGAATCACCTCTTGGCTTCGTGTCATTCAGACTCGACGGCGCTGGAGCCTACCTTTGCGGATTTGCGGACATATTAACAGCCGCAATTATATTTGCGCTATCAGTTGTAACCCATATATAAGCAGCAGATTTTTAACAGCTTGAAATAATCCATCCTGTACAAAGGGCAGCGACAGCCGCATTTTCGGCAGGTTTTGCCGCTATCTGCTTGAATAGAAGCTGATGCAATTTCAGCCCATCTCTCGTTACAATCGTTTGATATCACCAAATGCTGAAGAGGGAAATTTGAAGAACTGTCCTGTCTGCAAGCAACTGCTTGAGACCGCCGAGCTCGGCGGTCGGGCCCGCTTGTTGTGCGCCTCCTGCGACTTCGTGCACTGGGACAACCCGAAACCGGTAACAGCCACGCTCGTGCCAATGGACGATGGTCTGGTCCTCGTGAGACGCAAGTATGAACCCTTCACCGGTTACTGGTGCCTGCCCGGCGGCTTTATCGAATCAGCGGAGCATCCGGCCGAGTCGGCAGCCCGTGAGGTTTTCGAAGAGACCGGTCTCAACATCGAGCTTAACCGGCTCCTGGAAGCCAGCGCTCCTGGACATGGTATCAATGTCGTCATTCTTTTTTATCTGGCCAAGCCGGCCTCCGGTCAACTCGTCGCCGGAGACGATGCCTCCGAAGTGCAGGTTTTCCACGCCGGCAGCCTCCCGCCGAAAATTGCTTTCGAGTTGCATCGGCAGATGATTGCGCGTTACTTCGCCAGCAAAGGATCTCTCGAGCTCTAGCCGCCGGCGCCGGATGAGGTCAGGCGGCGCATCAACTCATCTTGAAGCTCATCGAATAGCTCCAGCGACTCGCCAAGCAGGAACCAGCCGCCTCTTGTTTTGAGCAAATAGCCTTCAGGCAAAATGAAGCTGGGCGGACTCAGCTCTTTTACATCGCGCCAGCAAAATTGCCTTTTGAAAAACAGCCCTCTTAGCTCGATGCCGTCAGGGCCGACCGTCAGAGCCCGGGGCATCAAAGCAATCATCACGCAGCGCAATACCATGATCAAAGTAAAAACGATGCAGGCGCTTAAAATAAGCCATGTATCCAGCGGGTCTAGGTGGCCCTTGCCGCCCGCCGCCGCGCCCGGAGCAGAAAGAGACCGGAAGAACATCCAGAAAATCACGATAAAAACCAGGTTCGCACATAGCCTGAGAAACTGAACAAGCAGGCTGAAAATATCCTGGTGGTAGGTCCGCTCGCCACCACCGGCGGTGCGCCCCCCGCCAGGTAATCGAGCGCGAATAAACTCAGTCAGTTGCCTCACCTCGTTTAGCCAGACGGGAAACGTCATATCGACGCCCTGCCCGGAAAGCGTATACCGGCGCCATCCGAAGGACGTTTTCAAGGCAAGGGTTCTTATGTTGTCCCAGCAAGCAAATTGTCTCTTAAAAAGAGCCCTGGTGGCAATCCCTTCTTCATTTACGCGCACGCTGCATGTGACGAAGCCATATCCAGGCAGTACGCACAGTGCAATGATGCTCAGCACAGGCAGAATCATCTTGACGTAGTAAGGAAGCTCGGCAAATCTGTTGAGAAGCAAGAGGGTAGGCGGCAACAAGACAAGAATCAAAAGCACGGTCACCTCAGCCAGAAGTCTGGCCAGCACCATCGCTTTCAGCCGGTAGACTCTCTCTACTTTCTTTGTTTCCATTTAATGGACGTGAACATGCTGTTGGCCAGACTGAGATGGCTTTCCAGAGCGCCGGCCGGTGCCGTGAAATAAATCTGCTGAACGTACCGCCCCGTGCCATCCACATCGACAAAGACAGCCAGTGTGTCTTCATCTGCTTTCAGCCAGCGCCCTTCCACTTGCAGGACACGGCGATCGTTCAAATAATTCGTGCTTGCAGCATTAAACTCAAAAGCCGCCTGATTGGACATCCCTTCGAGAACTTCCCCCAGCCTGGCAATATCCTCGCTCAAAAGATCCCGGAATTGTCCATAGAGAATCTTCTGAAAATCCACCGCCGCCGGATAAGACACAGGCAGAGTCCTGATATAAATGCAAAATCGCACATGGCAGTCAGAGCCTGCCTGAAACTGGTGCAAAGTACGCCCGCCGATTGCCTCCTGCCGTGCTCCCTCGCGCCAGCCTTGCGGCAGGCTGAATGTGGCAATTTCACCGAGATCGCTTGCCCCCTGCATGTCGAAGCCAGTCATGATCTTTCCCTCTTCTCCATAAGAGCCTTTATCCGAGCTTCGATCTGCATATATTCTCTGGTGACATCCTCGGGAAGCGGCTGCCCGGCAACGGCGTGAGCTTGCGCCATACACTCGAGATCTTCTTTCCGCTTGAGCAGCTCATCGAGCTCATCTTTCTCACTCATAAGCTTATCCTCTGTCCAAAAACATTTCTCATTTGCTCCCGGAAAGCCGCCTGTCCACTTCATCCTTGACCTCCTGCCAGGAGGGAAAGGCACCCAGTACCAGGGACATCCTCTCACAATTGCTCCGGCGGCTGCCTTCAACGACGGCCACGCAGGAGCAAGCCAGTCTCAGCAAATCATCTTTGTTGATGCCGACAAAAGTTCGCTCATCGCGCACTTTCATGACAATCTTTGTCGACACCAGTTCATCGGCCCTGACAGGAGGCGGATAACAAAGAATGACATAACTGTCGCCTGCCTCCTCAAACAACCAGTTCAAAGAATATTCGGCGGGCAATGGTTCCCCCTGGCTCTGGAGCAACACGTAGGCATGTCCTGATTCCTGCCACTTGAGCTCGACCTTGAAGGACGCGCCGGCAATACCTTCGGTGGCGAACAGCCCCAGCCGGCTGGTTATGCCCATTTCCTGCAAATCATCCAGAGAAAACTTCAGCTCGTCCCAGCCAGGCAGATCGCCAAAGAGCAAATTACCCTGACAGGGCAATCCCGACTCCGGCAGGCAAGACGCCTCCTGGGACATAACTGTCTGAAATTCCTCCTCCGAAAGAGTTGTAAGAGTGTCCGTCCGGGCGTCAAAACGCACAAGCGTCTGCCTCTGAGAGTCTCTTTCATCGGCGAAAGCCGGGTCCGGCTCGATCAGCAAATAACAGGCACCGTCGATTTGAAAAAATCCTGAGAGAAAAACATTTCCCGTTCTGCCAGACTCGAGATTCTCCAGCGTGAGCCAGGTTACTCCTGCTTTGAGCCAGCGACGCCTTAAAGGCACCACCGAAGACGGTGGCACAGCCCCCAGGGACTTCGTCCTTAGCCAGTAACCGACCGCGCCCCGAGCGATTGCCTCGTTGTTCATGGCATCTTTTCCTTTTCCAGTCGGACCAGTCGCCTCAAGTGAGTCGCCCCGATTCAAGTTTCAATATCTTAGCTTTAATTTGGACATATAAGCGCAGAGCAAAAGGAAAGAATCGCTCAGACGGCTTTGAGCCTTGACGGGCGCAACACCTCAGGCTGGAAGCAATACCTCATCCGGTCACCACATTTTCTTGCCGCCGTCAGAGCCTGGATGCCAGGCTGTCGGCAACGGCCCCGGCAAAAGCAGCGAAACTAGAAAAACCCTCATCGAGCTCCAGCTTTCCTTCACCGACCTTTCTTAGCTTCATAGCTTTGAGCAAAACCGCCTCCGTCCGGGCATCGAGTCCCGGAAGGATCTCCCTGGGGAGTCTCAGGTCGAGAATGGCTGATAGCTCGTACCGCCCGACCTTCTCTCGATCCAGCACCGCCTCCAGAAGCTCAGGCCCGACGCGCTCGAGATTTGATCTGCCGGAGAAGCCTCTCTTGCGGAAGGGCTGCTCGCCCAGAACAATCTCCCAGAGCATGATGCCCAGAGCAAAAAGGTCGTCAGGAGCAAGCAAAGGGTAGTAGCAAGGCGTGGAAATAGCGCAGAAATCTAGAAGAACGCCATTTATGCGCATGGGACCGAAATAGCCAGGATCGATAAGCATGACTTCTCCGGACTCTGGACAAAGAATGTTGTCAGGCTTGAGATCGCCGTGATATTCCAGCCCCTGATTCTGAGTCAAACGCTCCATCGCCCTGGCAGCTTCAACCAGAACCCTGACTGGCGCCGACTTTCCCTGCAGCTTTTCCCGCAAAGAAGTGCCACCAATAAAAGGCATCTTGTAATAGAACAGTCCTGCGTCCTCGCCGCAACCGACCGGGTGAACAAGTCCGGGATCGCGCACTCCTTCCAGAGTGTCCCACTGAAGCTTCAGCACCACGTCGGCAGGAGGCGTGACATCGGCAAATCCGCTTGTGGCATAAACCTTGGCCAGCGTATTAAAGGCCCCGGTTTGCCATTCCACCGGACCATAGCCTTCCGGTCTGGACACTTTGAAAACCAGGGGCGGCCCTTGCTGGCTAGGCAATCCGCGGTAAACCATGGAAAAGCTGCCTTCTCCAATCAGACTCTCGATAATATAGTCCTCTACTACGAAGCCTACCCAGCTAAAATCCATGATTCCTCCACAAGATAATCAGGCTCTTGCAAAATCCCCCTGGCAGGCACTGCCGACAAGATATCACTCCCACTTGAGGGACAGCGGACAGCCATAGTTAACCAGAATTCGACGGGTTGTGGCGTGCCAGATCCTCGGGACTTACTTCCATTTTCATACCGTCAGCTTTATAGAACCGCAGAGTCCCGTCAGAGCTGGCTCCCAGAAGTTGCCAGCCGCCTTCCACTTCCCCGCTGCTTCTCTTAAGCAGATATTTCTGTCCGACAACAAGCTGCCTGCCCGGGTTCAAGGAGGCAATCTCATTTGCCGGATTATTTCTCATAGCGCTGTGGCTCAGCACAATGTTACCTGCTGCCTGCGGGCGCTCGGACGTAACGCTCCATTTTTGATCGCCTTCCCAGCTGACATAATCACCAGGATTGGCGTCAAAGCGCGCAAAGCGCTTAACCGGGGCGGCATCCGGCTTATTGAGCCAGACACGCGCCGGATTATGCTTGGGCAGCTCGGAAGCTGTCTGGAAGAACTTCTGGTGGCGGGGATCGTAAATATAAGTCTGTCCGCCAAGATGAACCTCGTTCCAGGCGTGATTGGCAAAAGTACCTCGCGGCAGCCCACCGGCCGGCGCTGTGCCATAGTAACCTTGCACCAGGGAAACATCGAGCCCGAAGTCGTCCCCTAGAACTTTCATCAAAAGGGCCTGATGCTGGCACACACCCGCTCCCTCTCCCCGGGCTGCTCTTTCGATGAAGTCACCCAGAAGAATACGCTTGCCCCGGTTCTGATTGCGGAAGCCGTCATAAGCGGCATCGACCATGTCTTCCGTCCAGCCATTGGGATGCATTAATTGCTTGGAATATTTGGTCAGCTCCTCGGCCAGTGCCTTCGGATTGCCCCTTAGATGATCGAATCGGGCATGGGCATCGGCAATAGCCTTGTTCAAAACAGCATCGCGAGTACGGTCAACAACCACGCCTGGACGGTTGGGATCGTTCCAGGTGCCATCAGCCTTAATGCGCGTATCACCGCTCAGCGTCTGGAAGCCGTCACGCACAGGCTCGCGAATTTCGCCGGCCGCCTTATAAGCGTTGCTCTGCCTTACTGCCTCGGGATTGGCGGCGACATCCTTCTCACCGGCTGCTGCTGTGTATTCCATGACACGGCGCGGAGCCAGACGCTCAGCCGGCTGCACCAGCGGTTGTTCGTTGACTTCCATGCCCTTGCCGAGCGTATAGGTTGTCTCGCCGCCAAAGCCCACTTTGTCACCGGGCTTCAGTAACACGGACTCATTTGGCTTGAGCCGCCTGCCGTTGACGAAAGTACCGTTTGTCGAGCCGAGATCGGTGACAACCGGACCTTGCTCGGAATTGGTGATCGTGGCATGCCGCCGGCTGATGGCGGAGTCGGCCAGAACCAGGTCATTGTCTGGATTTCGCCCGATTGTCGTCCCGCCGACTCGCAGATCCAGACTCCGTCCATTTGCATCGAGGTGGAACTCCGGCTTGACTGAAAAGGTGAATTCTTGATCTGAGCCCAGGCGGATCTTGTCTCCCGGCTTGAGCAGAACTTCACGCCCCGGCGAAAGCCGCTGCCCGTTCACAAAGGTTCCATTGGTCGAATTGAGATCGCGAATGACAGGCTTGCCGTTCACGTACTCTATTTCGGCATGTGTGCGGCTCACATTATCATGGCGGAAAACGAGATTGTTGTCTTCCTGCCGCCCGAGAGTGACTTTCTGCCTGTCCAGAGCGACTGGCTTGCCACCCACTGTCAACTGATAATCACCGGTTGAATAGTCGGAAAAAGGATTTTGCGAGCGTGCCAGCGTTTCCGGATGCCGATCGAGGACAGTCGGTCCACTGAGAATTTCTGGCTCCTGGCGCGTGAGGGGCTTGTATTCGGGCGGCGCGTCACCGGCCACGCGCTGCTCTTTTCTCAGCTCGCCGGCATAGCGGTCACGTATTTCCTGGGCAAATTTGAATTGCTGAATTTCTTGCTCGTTGAGCCCGCGGTAGCGATTGGCAGGATCCTCGTAAAATTTCACCTCATCGGCGCTCCGCGCCGAGGCCGGCTTGTTGTGAATGTCCCACCATTTCTGCTCGTAATCAGGATATTTGAGCTTGTCCGGATGTCCGGGGCTGCCCGTCCAGCCGGGGATTTCCGGCAACGGCTCGCCGGGTTTCAGCCCGAGGCGCCCGGAAATCCATTCGTCGACACGCCCTTGTGCACGCAGAGCCGCTTCGTCGGCTTGCTGCATTGACTGCCGCGCCAGATTCATCCCTTCGGGGCTGGCTACTTTCTCGAAATCTTTGAGGCTATCTTTCCAGGATTGCTGCGAGGAAACGCGCCGCATCCCGCCTTCTTTGGGCTCCTCCATGAAGCGGAAGTTCTCGTC
>JAHFBI010000448.1 GCA_023250095.1 Candidatus Melainabacteria bacterium | reverse complement strand
ACGCAGGTTTTCAAGTAGAATCATTTCGAGGCTTGAGCAGGGTTTAATATTCCCCGGGCAGGCATAGGAGCGCGTCAATATTGACCAAAGGACACCGGACACCCTCTCTTTCAGGTAAATCACCGCTGCCGGCTGATTCGCGTGAGGCGCTGCAGTGGTTCGTCAATAACTTTGGGCTATATGTAGGTTCTAGCCGCGGGCTTTTCCTTTGCGACTGGTCGGAAGACCAGCAGGCGACGCTGGAGGCAGCGATAATCTCTTTGAAGTCGCGGGGTTTTGCTCCTTTAGTGGTCAGCGGCGAGACTCTTGGCCGACAGGCGGAGTATCTCTTTAAAGAATCGACCGAGAAGGCTTCCTTTGGCAGGCCTCTGGCAAGCAAGCTGGAGATAGAACTTTCAGGGGCCGATGTAGTAATTGTTGACACTCTGGAGGCGCCGGAAAACTACCGGCAGCTCTGGTATTTGTACAGCCATCTCTTCTATCCACGCGCTGTTGCCGGCAAGGCGACGATTTTGACCACTCCACTTACTTACCAGGAATTTGTTCGCTATGGTGGGAGCTGCCAGGATGCAGACTATTGCGGTCGGCCTATCAACTGGGAAAAGCTCATCTGGGCCATGGAAGCGTCAATGGTTTCATTCGATCTCTTCAAGCTGGCACGCGAGGAATCTTTGCCTCCCATGCTCAAAGCGGAATATTATTTTTATATGGCACTGAAAGACCGGGGGCTGGAAGTCCTTCCCCAACATGTTCTCGGGGATTATCTCCTTGATTTTGCCCTGGTGGAAAAGGAAAGGCGCCTGAATGTGGAAGTGGACTGTATTTCTGCTCTGGGCGGCAGCGAGCTGCAGCGACAGGAAGCTAAGAGAAATCTCGTTCTTCTGTCGGATGGATGGCAAGTCATCAGATTTACGAGTGCTGAGATCCTGTCGGGTAGAGCCTCATGCGCGGAGGCGGTCGATGAGGTCTGGCGGAGCGGGCGCAAAAGAGCTTCCGCCGGGCGTTTACTGACTGGAAATTCCGTAGCCAGCTTGCCGGATCTGCCGGCGGATGATGAGGCGCAACGAGCTGCCATTACCCATGGTGGCGGGCCGGTGGCGGTGGTTGGAGGGGCTGGAACAGGCAAGACTACGTGCGTTGTGCAAAGACTAGCTTATTTGCTGTCTCAGGGAATCAGTCCGGAGAGCATTCTTGTAATCACCTATGGAACGGAGACGCTTAGAGCGCTCAGGCGCAGTCTTGAGCTGGCCGTGGAAAAGCAGTCTCTGCCAAGACTGAACCTATTTTCCTGGCAGGATCTGGGCTTGAAAATTCTAAAGGAGAACATTTCGTCCATTCGCCGGAAGCCGCCCCTGAAAATAGAGCAGAACTCGCAGAAAATTATTCAAAAGCTTCTAGCAAAGTTCAAAAAGGAAGCTGATCAGACCAGGCTGGAGCTCTCAGATGAGCTTGATGAGTTCTATATAGCCGCTGTGATTTCCATGTATAAAGCCCATCTCATATCGGCTCAGCAGGCCAAAAACGACTCAGGCAGTTATAGCGATGAGATTATCGCCAAAATTTACCAGGCTCTCGATGAACAGCTGCAAAAGGCCAATCGCATCGACAGAGATGACGTAATTTCTCTGTCCGTGCAGGTCTTGCTGGATAATCCGGAGACGCGCCTTCGTTATCAGAATCAGTTTGAATTTGTTCTTGTGGACGAATATCAGGAGGTGACCGTCGCCGAGGAAATGTTGGCGCGGCTTCTGGCGGCACCTCAGGACAATTTCTTCATTGCTGGCGACGATGATCAGGCGATAACCGAGAGCAGGAATGGTTGTCCTGAGATTCTGTCCGAAGTTTCTTTACGAATGCCTAATGCTCGCTGTTACGCGCTGGAGAAGAACTGGCGCTCGCACCCGGCGATTGTCGATCATGCCAGGCAACTTCTATCCGGTTTGAGCCGGCGTCGCATCGAGAAGGAATTCGAATCGGACTTCGGGCAGGGTATTGCCGGGGCTATTATCGGTCCGCAACGTTTGTCAGACGAGTGGGAAGAGGCCGATTGGGTTGCCCGGGAAATTCAGATACTTATAGACAGCGGCAGGAAACTCCAGGACGTGGCGGTGCTCTACCGGCATCACGTCTATGGCAATATTTTGCAGGAGGCTCTCGATAAGAGAGGGGTGCGCTATCTGGCCGCCAATCCGGAGATATCTCTTGTGCCGGACGAGGTGGAGGATATGCTTGCGTTCTTGAAACTGGTTATGGATCCCGATGGTCCTAGAGCCAGGGAATCGTTTGAGCGTGTTTGCCAGTTGAGAGCCCGGGAAATAGATCCGAAGCTTTCGGCAACTATTGCCAGTTTCGCTGAGGCAAACAACCTTTCTTACTTGAAGGCTGTGGAGATTTATTCGGAAGCGACATCTGATGAGTCTTGCCGCGAGCTTGAGCAGCTCGTGCGAATGATACGCACAATGAATCAAGAAAAGCTTCCACCAGCTGAAACCATATCTCTCGTGCGGCGCACTCAGCGGCTGAGCGAATATTACAGATCGATAAAGGTTCCGCCGGGGACAAATTACGAGCCTTTGAAGAAACTTGGGCAGCTTGAGGAAGAGTCGCGTGCCTTTAAGACAGTGGCGGAATTCGTCAAATACCTGCAAGGACAGAAACAAGCCGGAACTGGTCCGGCGGCAGCAGATCCAGGAGTCCAGGTTCTTCCCATACATGAAGGCAAAGGACTGGAATTTCCAGTTGTGTTCATAGTCGGACTGTCCCAAGGGATCTTTCCATCAGAGAATTGTTGTGACATGGATGAAGAAAGGCGCATATGCTACGTGGCTTTTACGAGAGCGCGCGAGCTTCTCTATGTTTCGTATCCTGCAGCGTTTTCCGGCGTAGTGCTCAGTCCGTCGCAGTTCCTTGTCGATGCTCGGCTCCTGCCGACGCAGGCTCCCGGGCATCAGATCTTGCAGGATGCGTTTGCACAGGGGCAATCTTCCTTATCCGGGAGTCA
>JAHFBI010000001.1:41276-45896 GCA_023250095.1 Candidatus Melainabacteria bacterium | reverse complement strand
AAGGCATGTTTGATTTCGGTCAGGAACAGTATGGCAAGCGCTGGGGAAGCGGCGGCAAGAACGGCGGTTCAGGCTGGATCAACAATGGCGGAGCAGCTCCAGGAGCCTCCGGCATGGGTCCTGGCGGCAGCAATGGCGGCTCAGGCTGGATCAACAATGGCGGAGCGGCTCCAGGAGCCTCCGGCATGGGTCCTGGCGGCAGCAATGGCGGCTCAGGCACTTATGAAAGCGGCTCAGGCAATGGTGGCTCAGGCACTTACGAAAGCGGCTCAGGCAATGGCGGCTCAGGCTGGATCAACAATGGTGGACCGGCAGCAGGAGCCTCCGGCATGGGTTCTGGCGGCAGCAACGGCGGCTCAGGCACTTATGAAGGTGGCGCCGGCAATGGTGGCAGCCGTACTGTCGACACGACCGGCGGCAACGGCGGCACAGGCACTATCAACAATGGCGGCAGCCGCGGCGGGCAGACCACATTCGACGGCGGCTCAGGCAGCGGCGGCAACCAGACGGTCAACGACGGCGGCAACGCCGGCGGCACCAGCATCGTCAACAACGGCGGACCGCGCTCGGACGCGGCCGGCACCGGCGACCGTCTTTTCAGCCACAACCAGCAAGGAAACCGTTATGACTTCCAGGGACCGCTGCCGACAGTGCGTACTTTCAGCCGCTACCTGGTAATCCTCGGCGTCGTCTGCGCCACAGTCTTCATGACTCTTGCTGCCTGGTCCATGGTTTTCGGCAGCCCATACGGCGCATCCCGCGTTATTGGCGCTGCCGGCGGGCTCATCCTGTTGCTCATGGGCTACACCATATGGAAAGTCGTGCAAATGAACACTTTCCATGCCAACAGCACAGGCTGGGAGTCCCACTATCGCGGCGGCTCGCAACAGCCTCTCAGCCAGCGCGGCGGCTCAGCCAGCGGCGGACCGATTGCACCTCCATCCAACCCCGGCAACTAAGGCACAAGCAGAAAGATTCTCTAAGGACGACAAGCGACCATGGAACGAATGACACAGCCAGCAAAAAAAATCATCCTCAGCCTGACATTCTTGCTGGCGGCAAGCTCGATGCCGATAACGGCTGTGGCAGCCTCCCCCCATCAAAGCGACTATTTCGGACGCAGCACAAACTCTTCTGCTGCAACGCCTTCTCCTGTGCCAAGAGCATCCGTGTCACCCCAGGCGCCTGTATACAACGAAAATGTCAACGGCAAGAAATGGTTCGAATTTTTCGATGACGCTGTCTTTGCCCATCAACCAACGGACAAAGAGCGGGTCATCCTCACCAAGCCTTTCAACCAGGACGCCCAAAGAGTGATCGAATGGACAAACACTGCAGCCAAAGTCGCCAGACAATATCGCGAACTAGCGCGCAATATCCGGGCAACTAGAGTACCAGGCTGCCTGGCCCCATCGCCCGGCGACACAATCACTGTTGAAGATTTCAAAAATCAGACTGCCGACTGGTATGACGATTCGGCAGCAATATTCGAAGAATACATTCGCCCGCGCAAACCGGCAAAAACAGTCGAAGAACTCGACGAGACCCTCTTAAGAGTGCACGAAAGATCCCAGGCTCTTACCGCCAACAAAGCGGCACTGGACACTATGGACAAGAGTTTGAGAGAGCATTTCAACCTTCCCCTCAACCTTCATGAAGATGCCGTCCAGAAATATGCTCGCAAAAAACTCCCGGCACACCCTTGATCCCTTCTTAGAGAACCCCGGCTTCCACCCCACCCCGACGAGGAACACCCCATGGCCATCCAGTTAAGCGACAGAGACATGCTGATCTTCAAATTCATCGAAGAGCATCAGGTGCTTCTCGAAAAGCATATTGCCTGGTTCATCTCCTGCGATGAGAAACCAGTCCTTATCCGCGATCGGCTCCGGAAGCTCTTCTATCTCGATTATCTGCTGTGCGAACGACACGGCGGCAAGTTGCCCTGGTGGACGACACCGACAAAACCGCTGGTTTACATGCTCTCGCCCATGACGCGCGAGCTCATGTCAGCCAACGAGAATGAAAACGACCTGACAGATTGCGACACGCAAAGACACTTGCTGGAAATCGCCAATCTGCGCATGCTCTTTCTCGTCGACCAGAAAGAAGGGTTGATCAGCGACTGCCAGTGGACGACCGGCAAGAAGACATCTGCCAGAGATCTATCCGCCGACGCAATCGTATCCTTTAAGCGCAACAATGTTCTCCATCGCACAGCCATATTCAATCATCCGACTCTCAACCGGGAAGACCTGCTCAAAGCCGTGGACGCGACAATCAATTCCGCTCATGCGGACATGATCTGGATAGTCTGCCGCGATGAAACGCACCAGCGCCTTCTCCAGCAAGCCCTTGCTGGATCGGCTGTAGCGTCCAAAGTAGCTTTCGCCACGCATCAGGAGATCTACAAAGCAGGCGTTGTAAAAGCCAGATGGCAGAGTGCCGAGCAACAATTCGCCAGCGTCATCAGCGAATCGGTTGCCGAAGCGGTAAACTGGGCTCGCTGTCTGACAGCCACCCCGACCACGACCGCGCAGGCATTCACATAAACCATCGACTGGTTTTCCGGACAATCAATCATGGCTCTTTGCCTGGCGGGGGCACCAGGTGTCTATCCCGGCTATCCAGGCTCGCTTGAAGCCGGAAAGAAGGCTCTGAGCCAGTCCTGACACGGAGGATTTCCAGGCGGGCCTTGATGGCACTTGCTTTGTCAGGCTGCTTGAGTTTTTCATACAGGCGCTCAAGTTTCATCAGACGCCCGGTCAGAAGCCAGTGCTGGCAGCCAAAATGCTCTTCGTCGATAGCCAGTGCCTTGAGGAAAAGAGGCTCGGCTTCAGCATATTTTTCTTGTGCCAGCAGGCAGTCAACCATCTGGTCGAGAATCAAGCGCACTTTCCAGTCATCTCTCTCAGTGGCAGCTTTGGCACAGGCAAGAGCGCGGGCAAAATATATTTCTGCTTTCTGGCGCTGCCCCCTCACATCGAGCAGTAAAGCCAGGCTATGCTGCGTGCGCGACCAGTCACAATTCCCACAGTCCGGGTATTGAGCTTCCTCGAGCGCAAGACGGAAGAAGTTTGCCGCCCCTGGCAAATCCAGATTGCGCCGAGCGGAAATGCCGCTTGCGACTAACATTCCCCAGGTGCTGTCGCCAGCGGACCTTTTAACTTCATTCATGCCTTGCACCCCGCCACGAAAGAAGAATTTCTTGCCCAAAGTCATCCATCTAAAGAACCTCGCATAGCCATCCCCATCTCGAGAAATCAGACTGCTTCAATGCAGGCGAAGACAGCCAGTCTGGCATCTGCGGGAAACAATCATTTATCGGACTTTGCGCCATCTTAACCAGCTAATCTGGCTAAACCTTGGCAGATTGCCCGAATCGCGAAATTTCCTCAAAAATCTCATGAGCTAGAATGGCTTCAAGGGTATCAGGTGGAATCCATGGCCAAAATTCTCATTGTCGAAGACGATCAGGAGCTTTCCGACACAATCAAGGACTGCCTAGACTTAGAAAGGCATACTGTCGAGCAATCTTTTGACGGGCGCGATTGTCTTTCTCAGCTCAAGTTCTACAAGTTCGACCTGATCATTCTGGACTGGGATCTGCCGGAGTTTACCGGGCTGGAAATCTGTCGCCAGTTTCGCAGCCATGGCGGGCAGACGCCAGTTCTCTTTTTGACCGGCAAACGCGACCTCGCCGATAAGGAAGCAGGCTTTGACGCCGGAGCAGATGACTATCTCACAAAGCCTTTCGCCATGAAAGAATTGTCTGCCCGCGTGCGCGCTCTCCTCAGACGCCCGCCACAAGTGCAAGCTTGCGTCCTTTCTTTCCGCCATGTCGAGCTCGATCCTGCATGTTCGGCTGTGAGACGCAGCGGCGAGACAGTGAAATTACAGCCGCGTGAATTTGCACTTCTGGAATTCCTCATGAAATATCCAGGCAAAGTCTTCAGCGCCGACGCTCTTCTGGACAGAGTCTGGAAATCATCCTCCGACGCCACGCACGAAGCCATCACCACCACTGTGAAAAGGCTGCGCAAGAAGCTGGACCTGCCAGGCACCCCGTCGATCATCACGACAGTGCACGGAATTGGCTACAAACTTGGATGCTGACGCTGACGCACGAATTCGAGATCGTGAACATTGACCGGCGAACAACCAGGTTCTGTCTTTTCTCCGGTTTGAAAATCCGCGTCGAAAGTCACACTTCCTCTTTTCGACCGGGCAGGAAAAGCAAGAATGACCGTGCCATTTAACGACTCTATCGTCTTTGCCAGCTTTTCCTTGAACTTGAGGGACGCCCCAGCAGAATCAACTATCTGCCCTTCCAGGCGCCGGGTAGAATAAACAGTGAGCCGCAACCTGGCCTGTCCCTCACACTTTTCCCCTTGCGCGAAACGCTCATAAAGCGCACCTGCCACCTGGGAGTACCACTTCTGCCAGTCTATTTGTTGCTCGACAAATCGCTCCGGCGGCTCAGCCAGAGCGCTCTTGTATGAATTGAAAGCCGGCAAGGCAGTTGAGGGAGGAGTCCCGGACCAGCTGCCGGCGGATATCGCTCCATCTGGAACTTTCCACGACTCAGGGGCAAGCAAGCGTCCAGACGGCTCAGAAATC
>JAHFBI010000001.1:11493-41266 GCA_023250095.1 Candidatus Melainabacteria bacterium | reverse complement strand
CGCTGGCAAAAGGCTCCAGAGCGAACTGCCCGGACCAGGGCGCCTGCGATACAGTCCATGGACGCCCCCCGCCCAAACAACACCTCCTGCCAGGCAAAGCAGTGCGCGGAGCCATCTGAGGAGTAAGAGCCTGTGCTGGCAGCCAGAAATCTTCTGCCTTCAAAGTACCTCTCGTACGACTGTCTCCTGCCTGCCCGCTCAAAGGGGAAAGAGGAAGAGATGAAGCCTGTGGCAAGCCAGAGGACAGAGGATAAATTCGAAGAGCAGAATTAAGCGGAGGCTCGACGGTTGCCGGGCGCGGCAGCCGAGTCAGCCCCTGGCTTTGCTCGACATGTCCTTTGAGATCTTCTGACCACGCCGGCAGGACAAAAACAATGCTGAGCACAAGGGCAGCGCCAGACAAAGACCGCAAGCAGCAAGGACAAAGAGTCATCCCCAGCCCCCCTCAAAGCGGACAGCCCAATTGGACACATAGCAGATCGAAGCCAAGGTCTGGCATCTCCATCGCTCTTTGAAGTGGGCGCGCAACCCAGGACCCGGCTTCATTTCAAATGGATTCTTTCGACATCGCCCTTGCGCCATGTGTAACCGCCCCCGCCTTCGTCAATCCCATACTTGAAACTGGTATGCTCCACCACTTCAGTCCGCCTCGAGCCCGGCGGAAAGGCAAGAATAGGGGAATTATTCAAGGCGGCAACCGTGTCCTCCACCTGGCGCGCGAACACTTCCTCAAGTGCCTGCTCACGCCCATAATTGCCCCGGGCAGCCAGAAGCAGACCGACGCCAGAGGGCAGGTCGACATTTTCCACCTTCACTGACACATGCCTGTCGCAAGTGAATGTCATGGTACATGTGGCCTGTCCAGGCAGGCTACTGTGGCACAGCCAGTTACTATAGATGGCTTCCGAAACTCGCTTGTGCCAGGCCTCCCAGGCAATAATCAAGTCAGCGCTTTCAGCTTCGCTATCAAGAGCAGGTGAATCCGTGGCTTCTCCGGCTAAGGCGGCTGGATCCTCAGCAGCTCTGGGGCTGCAGGCATTAAAATTGAAAACGAAATCGCTGGCTCTTAAGGGCAATATGTGAGCCTTGCTGGACTCGGCAATCCCGAGCGCCTTGAGAGCCGAAGGCAAAAGAGGCAGATCTCCGCCGGGGCGTTTGAAACGCACAACTTTGTCCCGCCTTTCAAGATGCCCGGTCAAGGGCTCCGCGCCTTGCGCAGCAGGAGAAAAATGGGCCCTCTGGCAAAGGATAACTGTCAGAAGAAACATCGTAAGCAATGCTAGCCTGGCTATATGCATATGCCTCCTGCTTGCTGCCCTTAGAAACAACTTTGTGTGGCTTCCGGGAAAGCCAGCGGTTTGACGCGCCCTGCCGCCAGTTGACCGGATTCGGAATAAGCCCTGTCCTGCACATCTTGAATCTCGCCGTCGAGATCCGCCAGAGTCTTCCTGTACAATGAATTTTCCGGATCAAGGAAAATAGCCATCTTCAGGCGGTATGCCGACCAGTCAAAAATCTTCATGGCTCGCAACGACTGCCCGAGCGCAAACTGGACCTTGGGATCATCAGGGCTCAGCTGGACAAGTCTGGTCAGATAGGCCACAGCCAGAGCATAGTTGCCTGCTGCAAACGCCTCCTTTGCCTGAGTCCCGAATACGGCAATAGCCTCATCTCTTTTGTATCTGGCTGCTTCACCTTGAGCTCTGTCCTGATTTTTCAGCTTAGCTTCCACAGAGACCACAGCTGACTTGATTTCCGGATCAGCCGACTTGATGAGGGCTGCGGCTTTGTAATGATAGAGCGCGCCACGGAAATCTTTGCGCCACTCTTTGATGGCGCCCAGATTGAAATGCGCGTCGGCGTTTTTGGGATCGAAAAGCAGAACCTTCTCGAAAAGCTTCTCGGCTTCAGACATCTGTCCTTTGCCATAGGTCTCCACCGCCTGGTCGAACAATTCAGCCGCATCGGCTTCCAGATAATGGTCTTCGATAGGGGACAAGGGCTTGAGTACAGGGTGGCCGGCAGCCCTGCCAGGTCCGGAGGCAGCAGCGGCCGGCTCGGGCAGGTTGAGCCCGAGCAAGAAAGACAGAATCACTGTCCAGGCCATGTTTCTCAGGACCATATCATCCCCTGCCTGAGCTTCTCCCTGTCCTTGCCTGGCGCAAAGAGCCACCGGGGCCCCGCTGCCTCTTTCTTACCCCTGACCGGGCACGAGCAAACTCTGCAAAGGCGAGCCGGCAGGCAATTTGCAATATATCGCAGCATGCTTTGCCATCTGAACTCAAGCTCAGAGCGCTTCAGGCTCTTATGGCAGGAGTGCTGCCGCCTTAAGCTCGGACCAGGCTAACAAAGTAGAGACGCGCAATCCAAGTGCAAAAGCCAGCTTGTTCAGATTGCCGCAAGATATATTGCGCGCTCCACGCTCAATGTCGCTGATATAGGTGCGATGTAAGCCGGAGCGAGAAGAAAGCTCCTCTTGAGACATCCCCAGAAGCCGGCGGCGTTCATGAATAGCCAGACAAATGGCCCTTTGCAGAACATCATTTGCAATAAGCGGAACTGTTGACACAGCTAACTCGCCCGTGTCCTTCCATGGCTGCAAAAACTCGTCTGCGAATTTCCCCAGAACAATATCCCGAATAAGACACAGCCCACCGACTACTGCCCCTGCCGAGTCGAAAAGAGGCGAGCAATACACATCTAAGATGCCCTGCTGCCCACCATCCCGGAACAAATAGGGTTGCCTGCGGCAAACGAGGGACTCTCCTTGCAAAGTTCGAGCCAAGATGTCGCCGTTTTCTTGTAAGAAAGGCAAGACCTCTAAAATCGTCCTGCCGATAATCAGGTCCTTTCCTTTGCTGGAGATTGTCTCCATGCTCCGGTTCCAGATGGTGCAGCGCAACTGCTGGTCGAAGCCTGCAACTGCATCTGGATGATTGTCAATCAGACTCTCGGAGATACCCGAGCAGCAGAGGCTCCGGAAGTGTAGTTCAATCTCCTGAACAGTCGTCAAATCAGTCTCCTTAGAGTTTCCATGTCTCGAGCGGGTCGAAAGAACTTTCAGTGCACACAGACAGGCTCTGTTTTGGGCTCGACAACCTGTCGCATGCTCACGACACCGCCGATGATATTGCCAGAGCGATCTTCAACCGGTGCGGCATTGTCGACAAAGCGGCGCGGTTGGGGGAAATCAGAGTGGCTAAGGACCAGCTCGGCGCCCTCCACTCTTTCACCGCGCAAAGCGCGCGACATAGGGAGGTCGCTCAGGGGATAAGGCGTTATGCCGTTCGGCAAATAGATACCGTAAGTTTCAATCCAGTCATCTTGATGCGTCCGGACAATTCTTTTCCCGACCAGGCGCTCAGCCTGCCGATTCCACAGCAATATATTTCCGCCAGCATCGGCTGCTACGACAGCCTCGGGCAAAGATTGGAATATGTTCTCCAGAAGAAGAAGCTTGTTTGTCTTCGCTGCCTCCAGAGATTTGCGCTTGAGAGCACAGGAGAGATGCCGCAAGAAAGCCTTACAGTCGACATCGCCCTTGATCAAAAACTCTTGGGCGCCAGCCTCGATGGCAGCAGCAGCCAGGTGCTCGTTGGCTGTACTTGTAAAAACGACAAGAGGAACATGCTCCTCCTGGGAGGCAAGTGCTTGCACAGTGGACAGTCCCTGACTGTCTGCAAGGCCAAGCTCCGTCACAACGATGCTTGTTCCATGGTCGCGCAGCTGCCTGGAGGCAGCTGCCAGCGAATCGACCCAGGTAACGTTATACATCCTTTCAGGATCCCCGGACAGAAGGGAGCAAGTTATCTTGCAATCGTGGCGGTCAGGCTCTACAAGAAGAAGATGATAGTTACCCATAGTTCACCAGCACTAGACAATTGGCACCTGGCAGACAATTGTACATTGACTTGCAAGCTCCCTTACACTGAGAATTCCTGTGGCAGCCAACCAGAGCAAAAGCAAGCCATAAAAGGACCTGTGCCTGCCGTCACTGTCCTTCTTCCTTCAAGAGCAATCTTATCTTACGACTCAAATCACCATTTATAGAGAGCTGGCGGATCTGTCTTGTTTGAAAAGACCCTTGCGCAGGCGGCTGGAAATAAAAGGAATAGATACCAGAGGGCAAAGTGAAAATGCAGAGCCCGTCATCGCCTGTGATTGCAGCAGAAGGAGCTAGCGCTGCGCTGCCACCTCCTTCCGGACCACCCTTTTTATAGTCGTGATAGAACACCTGGCAGTGCGAAACCGGCTCGTCGAACTCCGAGACAATCTCGAAACTCACCTGACAGGCACCTTGCCAGGTAAGATCCGAACGGAGATCTCCCTGACAAGCCACAAGAGCCTGAGCGCTTTCCTTTTGATTGTTCATCACCAGAAAGTATTCTCCTGGTGTGACGCGAAACTCGTAAGAGCCGTCGTCACCGGAAATAGCAAAAGCAATCGGTCTTTCCTGTCCGCCATTGCCTTCGAGTAAGTCTCCTTTTTTGTGATAAAGAGACAGCTGCACGCCGGCACGCGGTTTTTGCAAATGGTCGAGGACTTTGCCGCAAACGCTGATGCCCTGCTTTAGCTCGATATTCAGCTGTGTGTCTTCGGCCAAACTCAGACACGCCGTATGCGGGGATAATAAGCGAAAAGGCAGCCTGGCCAGTGAATCCGGCTGCGGTGCCACATTGAGCTCGTAAGAGCCTCCGGAAAGAGAAAATGAATAGCGCCCGCGCGCATCGGTCAAGATGGATGAATCAATCTTGCCGCCAGATATGGACACGAGAGCATTCTTAACCGGCTCGCCGGCGAACACGACCTGCCCGTAAAGACGATAACCGGACCCCAGCGAATATGTGCGTGTCCTGGCCTGATCCACAAGGATTGCGCTTACCAGACGCTCAGACAAATGGGAATTCGGGCCGGGCTCGAGTTTCACGTCGAAGGTGCCCGGCTCGACATCAACTTCAAAGAGCCCTGTTTTGTCCGACAGGCATACGGCAATCAATGAAGCTTCCACAGCAAAAACATTGTCAGGAAGGTTGGTCGGAGAAATGGTCACGCGCACATCAGGCACCGGGTGCCCGTCGGCATTTGAGATCGCTCCCTTGAATCTGACAAGCTCGGGCAACATCAAAGCATATCTCGTGTCGCGCTCGAGATCGACCACATGGAAAGACGGAGTAAGGAATGTCCCGGTTTCAAGATCTGAGACTGACTCCGGGTCGGCGTCAGCCTGCACGCCTTTGTGCCGGACAGCCAGATAATATTTCCCTCTCGGCAAAGCGATGCTATAAGCACCGTCTGCATCAACATCTTCTCTGGCGCGTATGCAACTCGGCTCAATGCCGAAAACAAGAATCTCGCAACCGCGCACGATTTCACCACCGGCAGTGCGCACCCGCCCGGATAGGATAGCCCCCGTCTGCAGATTGATGGTAAAAGTCGTATTGGTCGTAACCTTTATCGTATCCAGCGTTTGCCTGGCAAAACGCGTATCGCGATTTGGAATGACTTCCAGACAATAAATCCCCTTCCTGACGTCGAAGCTGAACTCACCCCGAGCTCCGGTCGTCTGTAAAGCCAGGAAATGTCTTTCCAGCCCCCGGCCGGTGGTCCAGTAGTCGTACAGCACGATACTTGTGCCAGCAACCGCCAAACTCATATTTCTAACGCACCCGGACAGATTGTATGAAACTTCGCGAGTTGTCATTTAAGCTCCTCAGAGCGCCGCCAGATGAATTGTACCCCCAACAAGGAAGACAACCGCCCACACTTGACTTCCGCCGGGGCAAGCAAATTTTCCCTGGCTCCCGATGTAGCTACTGGACTCCGGACAGGTAACCACCCGTTCGGGGGATTCTGTCCTAGGTAACTATCAAGGGGGATGCCAGGAACCACCTTCCTGGTTGATGCTAAGTGTGTGTGTGTATAAAGTCTTTCACGCTCGGCAGGAAGACATCACAGATACAAGACAGAGCAGTCAAGCCTAGCCTGCTCTGTAGCTTTCAGACAGGCTGGGATCCGATGGCAACAAATGAGACAAGCCTTTTGATTTTTGATCTCGCCGGCAGCTGCTGGGGTGTTCCGGCACAAGAAATACAAGAATTATTGCCGGCTGTAACTCTCACACCAGTACCTTCGAAGTACGCGGATCTCGAGGGTCTGGTCAACTTGCGGGGCACACTCACTCCGGTAAAAGACCTGCGCCGATTGCTCAACATGCAGCCAAAGAAGATGGAGCCCACGGATCATCTGATTATCGCCGGCAGGAAAGGACAGCTGGTTGCCTGGCGCGTCGATCGGGCAAACGAAGTGTTGCACCTGAAATCCCATGAGCTTGACAGCCGGGCAAGCGAAAAACTCGGGGCAATACCGCTTCTTTCTGGAATTGCAAGAATTGACTGCCGGGTCATTCTCATACTTGATACGACAATCTTGTTCCAGCTGCCGCAGGTGCAGGGCACAGAAATAAGTCTGCCAGCGCCCGAAACATTGAACTTTGATCGCTGAGTTTTCGCCAGAGCCTCTCGGTCTCTCACAAAGGCTGAATCAAATTGGCGCCGAACCGGAAAGAACAAGGCAGAGAGCAAGAAGAAGAAGAAGAAGAAGAGCAGCAAAGTAAGAGCACAAACAAGAGCAGCGAAGGAGAAGAAAGGCATGTGGCAAACTGAAAATTTCAGAAAGCATCACAAGGAAGTTCTGGACCTGACCACAAAGATCTCAAACCTGCTCTCCCCTGGTCTTGATGCCCGCGATGCTGCCTCCATTCGCAGCTTGCTTTCAGTCCTCTCGGGCAAGCTGACAATTCACCTGGCTCTTGAAGACAAGGATCTTTATCCGCGCATGATCGCACACAAGGATCTTTCAATTGCCACCATGGCAAGGACTTATAAAGACGAGATGGGCGGTCTGTCCGAGCGCTTCGGGCAATATACGAAAAAGTGGTCGACACCCGCTTCCATTCAAACCAGCCCCTCGGAATTCAGCCGTGAAACAACCGATGTCTTCAGGGCGCTCCACAAGCGTATTAACAAAGAAGACAACGAACTCTACTGTGCCTTCGACCGAATTTCATAAAGGCTTTGGCAAGCGGAACCCTGGAGTAGGATGGATGGACAACATCTGGAGCAAGAGCGAGTATCTGCCCATTACCGAACTTGTCCGGGACGTATCCGGTCTGACTTTCCCATCGAACCGGCTGGGTGCTGCGCAACGTTGCATAGATCTGGCCATGAAGTCGGAGGGCATTGCCAAGCCATTCGACTATTTGAGGCATATCCGGCAGGACAGGGCAGCACTCGACAGACTGGTCGACGAGCTCACCGTGGGCGAGACATATTTCTTCCGCGAGCAAGAACGTCTGGAATACTTTCGCCGGCACATACTGCCGGAATTGCTGGCAAGGAAGTCCCCGCAAAAGGAGCTTCGCCTCTGGAGCGCCGGCTGTTCCACGGGCGAAGAGCCTTATACTCTGGCAATCATTTTGCAAGAGGACGTGAAGGCGGGGCACTTCAGCGTGCTGGCTACGGACATCTGCCGAAAGGCACTGGCGAAAGCCGCCGGAGGAGTTTATTCAGCCTGGTCTTTCCGAGGAGTGGACCACTCCATCATCGACCGGTATTTCTCACGCCAGGGAGACGACTTTGCCCTCTGCCAGGACATTCTAAGCCTGGTTACCCTGGCGCACCTGAATCTGACCTCGCCTTCATCTTCCTTCGGCACCCCGGACACGGCGAATATGGACATCATTTTCTGCCGCAACGTCTTGATTTATTTCGACAGGCCGACAATCAAAAACATTGCCGAGCGCCTGTTCAACTGCCTGTCTCCTGGCGGCTGGCTGGTTACGGGAGCTTCCGACCCCACACTGGCGTTGTTTTCGCCCTTTGAGACCGTCAGCTCGGGAAATGGCACCTTCTTGAGACGCCCGCTGGAGCGTCCGGAGCCGCGCTCGCACAGGTCAGCCCCGAGACACTCGATATCCCTGTCAAAGGATATCGACCAAATCATCAGCACCCGGAGCGCATCTAAGCCGCCTGAACCTGGGCCAACGCCAAAAACATTCGGGAGGTACGACAGGGAAAGGCCCGAGTCATCGAGAGAATCATCTCAAGAACGTGCCGCCGGAGAGTTTGCTCAAGGCAACTGGAAGCGCGTTATAGAGCTCCTCGGGACAGTCGGAAGCGACAGAACAGCCAATATCATGTATATACGCTCTCTCATGAATCTCTCCTTGACACACGAAGCGGAAGCTGCCTCCTGTCAAGCTCTCGAGGCAGACCCGCTCTCGTCCGAACTCAATTTGCTGAAAGCCTTGCTGCTGATGCAAATGAAACGGCATGATGCCGCCGCCAAAACATTCGAAACTGTGATCTACCTGGATCGCTCCCTGGCAGTGGCTCATTTCAGCCATGGCATCGTCATGACCATCCTCAAAGAAGAGACGGAAGCACTCAAGTCCTATCGCAATGCGCACAGGCTCTGCCAGGCTTTGCCGGCCGACGAGGAAGTGCCGTTTGCCGAAGGTGAGCGCGCCGGCGTCATGGCGCAGTCGGCAGTATGCTGCATCAAGCTCCTCGAAGCAAGAAGTGGTGCTGCCTCATGAGCCAGATGGATAAAGAGCCTCAACATCCTTTCGCCAAGCCTTCGGAAATAATCGACCACTTGTCGCAAGCCCTCGCTCCGAAAAAAAACGATGTCGGCTTGACTGCCTTGCAAAGCAGGCAGCTCATGCAACAGCGGGCCGACAAACTGGCCCTCCCGGTCGCCCGAGCCTCAGCAGAAGGACAGGAAATCGAAATAGTGACTTTCGCGCTGGGCACAGAGCGCTATGCGATCGCGGCGAAATACGTACAAGAGATCCTTCCCTGCAAACGGATAACTCGTGTACCGTCAACACCGGACTTCGTCCTCGGTGTCGTGAACATCCACGGGCAGCTCGTAGCTCTCTTCGACATCGCGCGCCTCTTCGGTCTTAAAGACAGAGAAAGAAGGAAGTCGTGCCGCATCGTTGTTCTGGGAGAAAGCGCCACGCAGCTGGCTATCATGGCCGACCAGGTAGAAAGCGTCTGCTTCCTGGATTCAGGCAAGCTACAGGAGCCGCCGGAGTTTACCTCCGGAGCCGGAAGGAACCATCTCTCGGGCGTCACCGATGACGCTTTGATTCTGCTGGACGGAGCACTCCTGCTTGCGGACCCGCGTTTGCTCATCGAATAGAAACGGCTTCTAAAGCCGAAGTTGATCCAAGGAGAAAACCAAAAGTGATTATGAGTAAAGCAACACTGGAAAAGAAACCCGCGTCCTCCTGGTGGCAGCTCGGCTGGCAACGAAATGATGGGGGGAATGACGCTGCCCTCTTCAAACGCCTGGTAGAAGACATGAGCGATCTCTCGGTAATACTGCTTACCGCAGACGGCACCATAGCCAGCTTTAACCGCGGAGCCCAGTTGATGACAGGCTATCACCAGCAGGAGATCATCGGACAGCATTTCGCAAAACTGTACAGCCGGGAAGATATCGAACACAACAAACCGGAGGTGGATCTGCGCCTGGCGGCTGCTCAAGGAAGGCTGGAAGAGTGCCTCTGGCGCCGCCGCCAGGACGGATCCAGCTTCTTTGCCAGTGTAGTAATCACGCCCTGTCGCGACAGCCAGGGGACACTGCTTTGCTTTGCCAGCGTAACGCGCGATCTCAGCGAGCGCAAGCATTATGAAGATGCAGCACAGGCAGCGGGGGAACGCACGTCCAGGCTGATAGACAAAGTGAGCCAGACAGCAGCCAAACTCGCCTCCACAGCAGCCCAGATTCTGGCAGCGACAACCGAGCAATCACAAGGAACACAAATTCAAGCCTGCAACATCACCGAGACAGCTACAGCCGCTGATGAAGTGTTGCAAACGGCCAGCCAGGCCGCCGAGCTGGCAAGAGAAGTAGCTGAATCCACGGCCTCGGCTCTCAAGATTTCCCAGGTTGGCTGCTCCGCTGTGGAAGAATCGATAACTTCCATGGAAAAAGTGCAGACCGAAGTTGAATCGATTGCCGCCAACATTCTGGCTCTGGCCGAACAAGCCAAAGATATCGGCGAAATCATTTCCACAGTCAACGAGATTGCCGAGCAGACCAATCTTCTCGCCCTGAATGCGGCAATTGAAGCCTCAAGAGCAGGCGAGCACGGCCGGGGATTTTCTGTGGTGGCAAGCGAGATCAAGGCATTGGCCGACCAATCGAAGAAAGCGACAAACCAGGTTCGCCAGATCCTCAACGATATCCAGAAAGCTACAAACCGGGCAGTAATGTCTACAGAAGAAGGTACGCGCAGCGCCAAGACAGCCAGCCGCGTGGTCGGGCAGTCGGGTGAGACGATACGGGCTCTCACCGAAGCTGTCAGCAGCGCTTCTGAAGCAGCCTTGCAAATTTCCGCCTCAGCCGGGCAACAAGTCATCGGCATGAGCCAGATTCAACAGGCAATGACCAATGTCGAGCTAGTGACAAGACAGAGTCTTGACGCAACCGCCCAGACGGAACTGGCTGCCCAGGATCTGCACCAACTGTCCGCTGAACTCAAAGAAATCCTTGGGCGCTCAGGGAGCTGAAATGGACAGAGATCAACTGATCGCACGATTGCTGGAAACATTCCTCGAAGAAATCGAGGACCACGTAACCACAATCAATTTGCACCTGATAGCCCTGGAAAAACTACCTCCGGAAATGCCCGAATATCCAGAGCGGTTGCGGGCCCTCTTCCGCTCGTTCCATAGCCTTAAAGGAGCTGCCCGCTCGGTGGGAGTTGCCCCGGTAGAAAAAGCCTGTCATGCCCTCGAAGAGATCCTCGCCGCCGTGCGCAATGGCTCAAGATCCCTGGACAGACAGTTATTCGCGCTCCTCTTTGAGGCAGCCGATGCACTGGCTGACACGGGCAGGAGCCTTAGTGATAGCGAAAGTATGGAAAACGGTCTCATTGGCAGACTTCTGCGCCGACTCGCCGCCGAAAGCACGCAGCCCCTGCCGGCGGTGCCTGAGACTGTCAAGTTGCCTGAGCCGCCAGTCACAGCCAGCGACAACCTGCCCAGCCTGGAGGCTCCAACCAACGGCAACCTGTCCGAACCGCAAGATATGCCAAGCAAAGAATCAGGCTCTTCCAACCAGCCGGTCTCCTTTGATCCACCCGTTGCCCAGGCGACACCCACCGAGCGGACCTCACTTCGCGTTTCCGCAGACAAGCTCGACCGCTTGCTTGCGCATAGCAGCGAATTGCTTACGCTTTATCGCCGTACTGAATCATGGCGAGAGAATCTGGAATCCTTGCAGGATTTCCTTTCCGCCTGGCAGTCTCAGTGGCGCATTGCTGACAAACCCTTGAAAGCTTTTCTCTCGGAGCTCGATCCCTGGGCGAGCCAACCACAGACCTCTCCGTCAAGCAACTTACAGGCAAGGGGCAGTGCGAGCAAGTCCTTCTCACCAGATTTACTTGCCCTGCTGCCCCAACAGACGCAGAAGGTGCTGTCCGAATCCACGGTCAATATTCAGCATCTTTCAAGGCATCTCGACCGAGTTGTCACATCCGTCAAAGCAGACGCAAGGGCTCTAAGCGAGGCGGCAGATCAGATCGATGACGAAATTCGCAACCTGCGCATGCGCCCTTTCTCCGAAGTCGGACTGGGACTCAGCCGAGCCGTTCGGGATCTCGCCCTGGCAAGCGGGAAAGAAATCGACTTCGTCATCGAAGGTGGCGACGTGGAGCTCGATCGCGCCATACTGGAGCACCTGCGGGATCCGCTCCTGCACTTGCTCCGCAATGCTGTCCGCCACGGCATCGAAGAGCCAGGCGAGCGCGAGAAACATGGCAAAGCCTGGCCCGCCCGGATAACCATAGCCGCCGCCTTGAAAGGAGCACACGTCGAGATACTCGTCAGCGACGACGGAGCTGGAATCGACAGGGATTCAGTGCTGAAGAAAGCACGAGAATGTGGCTTCCCCGAGCCGCAGAATGACCAGGAGCTGGCGGACTTGATTTTCCTTCCCGGATTTTCCACATCGAATGTCGTCTCAGAAATTGCCGGACGGGGTGTTGGACTGGATGTTGTAGCCAGCGAACTGGCACAGCTCCAGGGAAGCGCAACTGTCTCCTCAAATGCCCTTTCGGGCAGCTGCTTTGCTCTCACTGTCCCTCTCACATTGACAAAGCTCAAAGCGCTTTTCGTTTCCGCCGCCGATCAGGTGTTTGCCTTTGCCAGCACCAGCGTCGAGAAGCTGCTCAGAGTTGCGCCGGAGGAAATTCTGAGCGTGGAAGGACAGGACGTGCTCTCATTGGACCGGCGCCTTATCCCGATTGTGCCTCTGAGCGAAACGCTGGGGCTACCATGTTGCCCGAGAGCAGCGCAAGCCAAATTATCTATAGTTGTAGTCGCACAAGGCGCCTGCCGTCTGGCTCTGGTCGTCGACGAATTACTGCGCGAACAGGAAGTCGTCGTAACCACACTTGGTGAAAGACTCAAGCGTGTCAAGAACATTTCCGGAGCGACCATTTTGCCTGACGGCAATATAGCTCTCATCCTGAACACAGGAGAGATCTTGGGCAACCGCGCCGACGGCAGGCAAACAAGAAAGAGCTTGCGCCCGGTGGAATCGAGCATCACAAAGAAGAGACGCCTTATCGTCGCTGACGACTCGCTTACCACCCGCATACTTGAATCAAGCATACTTGAGGCAGCAGGCTATGAAGTCGCGACAGCCTTGGATGGCGCCGATGCCTGGGAACTCTTGAAAAATCAGGGAGCAGATCTCCTTGTTTCCGACGTTGAAATGCCGCGAATGGACGGCTTCACGCTTACTGAAACTGTTCGGGGCTCAAAGGACTGGAAAGAGTTGCCCGTCATCCTCGTGACCGGGCTCGGCAAAGATCACGAGCGCGCACGCGGGCTCAAGGTTGGTGCCAGTGCATACCTGGTGAAAAGCGACTTTGACCAAACCGAATTACTCGACACTATCGCCCAGCTCTTGTGAGTACGCCATGATCGACGTTCTGATAGCTGAAAACTGCGCATCCTGGCGGGCATTGTCCGTGGCGATTCTTCAAGGCGATCCGCTCTTGCGCATAGTCGGCATGGCCGGCGACGGAGCCGAAGCAGTCAAGCTCACAGCCAAGCTGAAGCCAGACATCATAGTCATGGGCAGTCAATTACCAGGGATGGGCTGCTTCGAAGCTACACGCAAGATTATGACGGAAAGTCCTACACCCATTGTCATGGTCATATCCGGGGAAAAGGCTACTGCCGATGAAGAAGTTGTTTGGGTTCAAGCCCTTTCGGCCGGAGCCCTCAAGATAGTCCACAATCCCGGATCGTGCACCGGAGCAGACTTTGAAGCTGTCAGCCGGGAATTTGCGCGTACTCTCAAAGCACTTTCCAGCGTCAAAGTAGTCCATTGCCGAACGCTCGTCCCTGCATCCCCGGACTCCGACCGGATATCGCGCTGCCCTTCGGTGTCCCGGGCGCGCGCGCGCGTCATCACAATAGCTTGCTCGACAGGCGGTCCCCCTGCGCTGGCCAACATTTTCTCCAGACTGCCCGCCGACCTGCCAGTGCCAGTCCTGGTTGTGCAACACATAACCCGCGGCTTTCTGCCCGTCCTGGCCGATCAGCTCAAAGCAAGCGGAGCCTTGAAAGTGAAAGTGGCGCAGGCCGGCGAGCCTGCTTTGCCCGGCACCATATACCTGGGTCCGGATGAGGCGCATATGGGCATCTCGCGCGGCCGCACAATCATCCTGTCCAACACCGCCCCCATAAATAATTTTCGTCCCTCCGCCAACTATCTATTCAACTCGGCAGCCGAAAGCTACGGCAGCGCTGCTGCTGCCGTCGTGCTGACCGGCATGGGCTCAGATGGCGTCGACGGACTCAAAAGCATCCGCGGGCGCGGCGGGCGCATTATTGTCCAGGACCAGGAATCATCGATAGTTTTCGGCATGCCAGGCAGCGCCATCGCCTCAGGTCTGGCCGACCTCGTACTGCCACTCGACCTCATTGCCCGCCACCTTCTGGAGATTGTTGACTATGGAATCTAAAGGAGTCCCGATCAGGGTGCTTGTCGTAGAAGACAGCCCTACGCAAGCTCAATTCCTGCAAATGGCCCTGGAGGACATGGGCATGGCGGTTGAATCGAGTCCAAGCCTGGCAAGCGCACTGAGACGCATCAGGCAGGGAGAACTCGACGCAATAATGCTCGATCTTATTCTGCCGGATTCAAACGGGCTCGATACGCTCATCAAAGTGGATGTCGAAGCTCCGCGCACTCCCATCATCGTCCTGACCGGTCTGGAAGACGAGTCCCTCGGCGTCGAAGCCCTAAAAAACGGCGCCGAGGACTACCTGCTAAAAAGCGAGACCAGCGCCAGTGCATTAGGACGCTCCATACGCTATGCCATCGAAAGGAAGAAGACAGCTGTCGCCCTTTGCGAAAGCGAACGCAAAGTTCGAAGAATTATGGAGAGAGCCTATGATGCCTTTGTTGCCCTGGACACAAGCGGAACCATAATCGAATGGAACAAGAAAGCCGAGAGACTCTTCGGTTGGTCGAGACTGGCGGCAACCGGCAGAAACTTCTTCAATATTTTGCTCCCGGAAAGATACCGCCAGCTGCTTTCAGATGGTGTAAAAGAATATCTGTCCACCGGCAGCGGAAACATCGTAAACAAACGCATCGAACTGACAGGACTGCATCGCAACGGACACGAATTTCCCCTCGAACTGGCCCTGTTTCCTGTGCAAGTGGGCTCCACCATCACACTGTGCTCTTTTGTCACAGATATTTCCGAGCGCAAAGAAGTCGAGCGCCGCATGAGCGAGTTCTATTCCATAGTCTCTCACGAACTGCGATCGCCGCTTACTGCCTTGCGGGGATCGCTCGGTCTTATTGAAGGAGGGCAAGTCGGAGAACTAACCGACGAAACTGCTGAACTTATTGCGGTTGGGAGGGAAAGTTGCGATCGGCTGATCAGACTCGTCAACGATCTCCTTGATCTCAGCAAGATCGAAGCGGGCAAATTGGAGCTAAAAATCGCCGAGGCAGACCCAGTGGCCCTCGTGGATATGACTATTGATTATATTAATGGCATGGCTATGGAAGCCGGGATTCGCCTGTCCACCGATGTCAACGCTGAGCACTTGATTCGTGCCGATGCGGACCGTTTGCTGCAGGTGCTGATGAATCTGGTATCCAACGCCATCAAATTCTCACCAGCTAACAGCCAGGTGACAGTGAGAGTCGAAGAAGTTGAAGACCGCGTGCGCTTTTCTGTAGTTGATCAAGGTCCAGGCATCCCTGATGCGCAATTGCCCAAATTATTCGCCAAATTCCAGCAACTAGACTCCTCTGACAGCAGACGACACGCCGGCACCGGACTGGGATTGGCCATCTCAAAAGCCATCGTCGCTCAGCATCGCGGGCAGATAGGAGTCAAGAGCGCTCCAGGCAAAGGGAGCACTTTCTGGTTCGAAGTACCAACCGCCAATTAGCTGGTATCCGCAATTTCCCTGCACGCAAGCAAATCTACATGTTGCCTAGAAGAGCTGGCAGCCCTCTCCAGCTGGTGATAATTGTCCTGCTCTCAGCCTTAACTGACTCACTGGTACGCCATGCTCAAGAACATATGACCAGGATGTCTTTGCGGCAACTGGGCAACGGGACCGAAGGCGCCATTCACACAAGACTTTCCAGCGATTGTGGCGCAACCTTCGGACCCGACATCGTCTTATCCGGCAGCAATGATATAGCGTGGGTGCCCAGCGTGGCAGTTTCCGGCAGCAGGGCTTATGTGGCGTGGGTCGACTTAAAGAATGACAATGAAGAAGAGTATTTTCGCCGGTCGACAGACAATGGCAAGACCTGGAGCAATCCCCTGCCTCTGAGAAATGATCTTGCTAATTCCTGGGCACCTTCAGTTGCCACTGAGGGAAAGAATGTATACATCTGCTGGTTCGATCAAAAAGACGCTCCGGTAAAACTCTGGGATGCCGAAGAGGAACTCAATCCCATAATGTCCATGCACGGGGAGCCGACTACGCCGGCTCCCCGTGGTGGCATGCAAATTAATGAGGAGGAGTACAGCCGAAAATGCGCCGAAGCAAAGCTCAAGGTAATAAGCGGTTCAGCCGATGAGTACGCTCGAAATGGTGGGGACCAGGCAAAATTGCAACAAATCATGCAAGAATTCCAGGCGATGTCCAGTCCTGCAGGTGACCCTCTGGAGGCTGAGCGCAAGTCCGATGAGCTGTTAAAGCTTGTTGGCATGCCTGTTGATGAGCATCCGGAGACTGGCGATCCAGAGGCCGCTGGCAGGAGAATCCATGAAAAGATGGGGAAGCTTGAACCATACGCATATAAATGGGTTCTCGGGGGCGGTAATCAAAAACAGCTGGCGAAAATGAAACAAGGTGTCGAGGACGCGCTTAGCGGCGGGAAGCCGCCAGCTTCCTACATGGCTAAGTCCGCCCGCCTCGACGAAGCGCTGCGCCTCCTGAACAAGCAGGTCGTATTGCCTGACAGGGACAGTTTCCCAAAACATTATTACGAACAGGTGATGCCCATGCGTGTGCAGGCGAAAGTAAACCTCATCCAGGCAAGCGCGCCCTCGTGGGTTAGAGATGGTGGCGATCCCAAGAAACTGGAGTCAATGCTGCGCCATTTTGAGCAGCAGATGCAGCAAGCATATAAGGGCTGGAATATTTACTTCCGCCGCTCCGCCGACTGGGGCGCGACTTTCGAGCCAGCCACCCGCCTGACAAACGGTCAGGGTCCGGCACAACGCCCGTCCATCGCAGTGGACGGAGGAAACCTCTATCTTGTATGGTTTGATGGGCGGAACAGTCATTCAGAAGTCTACGAGAAGACCTCAACTGACAGTGGAAAAACCTGGACGCCCGACGCTCGCTTGACCTTCGGCGATGCCGATAACGAGCTGCCGGGCGTCTGCGCAAATTCAGCAGGTGCCCACGTCGTGTGGGTCGGCAGGCGTCTTGGCACTCCGGCGATCTATTACAAGCGCACACTTAAGACCACTAGCCGGGTGGACAGCGCCAGTGACACGATTTCCTCATGGAATTCCAACACTCATTGAAAGCGAACACATGTTGGCAATCTGTTCACGAATGAGAAGAAGCTGTCGAGCATGTGCCATCCCAGTTGGAGAATGTGCCCGAAATACCATCTTCGACACACTGCCAGCCAAGTCCGAGCATCACTTCCTTTACTGTGGCAAATGAGCCGGCAGCAATGACCAGATCGTCCGAGCGGCGCTCGGCAAGGGCACAGTTCAGGGCCGCCTGTATCGAATTACAGGGAATCGCCTGGATTTCTTGCCCTGACAGAAGTGCCACCACATCAGATGACGCGTAAACAGGACGGCTGGTGGCAGCCTCGCTCACAAAGACCCTGTCGTCTTGTCCGATAAGTTCCGCCAGAACTCCGGGAACATCCTTGTTCTGGAAGAAACCCATTACAAAAATACGGCGCCTTCCCGGGAACAATGTATCCAGAGCCTGGCGCAAAGCTTTCGCTCCGGACACATTATGAGCACCGTCCAAAACGAGATTGGACCCGGGCAAGTATTGCAAACGTCCGGGCCAGTATACATGAGATAGCCCTTCGGAAAAGGCTGACTCGACGCCTGGCGGCAACGCCGGCTGGCAGCAGGCAAGCGTTGCCCTGGCGACCCGGGCATTCAGTCGCTGGTGAGCTCCAGCCAGCGACAAACGAACACAGGACTCATTGAAAGCATCCTTATCACCCGCAAGAGAATCTGATACTGCCGGCAGTGGCAGGCAGCGCACCACCTGGGCACCCACGGCACTGGCCCGCAGCTCGATTTCGGCAAGCGCCTCGCCGTAAGCTGCCGTTACGACCGGTACACCGGCTTTGATGATACCGGACTTCTCTCTGGCAATTTCCTGGACAGTCGAGCCAAGTATATGAGTGTGATCGAGTTCGACGGTTGTAATAGCCACGCAAAGTGGTCTCGTCAAAACATTAGTTGCATCCCAGCGCCCTCCCAGCCCGACTTCCACTACGGCAATGTCCACAGCTTCCCTGGCAAACAAGAAAAAAGCCATTGCCGTGAGAAACTCGAACCAGGAAAGCCGGCCGAACTGCCTATGGCGCCTTTCGAATTGCTCCGACAGTTCTCGCAGGTCAGTGGCGAGGTGGGCGAAATCTGCATCGCCGATAGGCTTTCCATTGACATGAAATCGCTCGTTCCAGCGCAACAGATGCGGCCCGGTGAAGCGCCCGACTGACAGCCCGGCCAAGCGCAAAACGGAATCAAGCATGGACACTGTCGAGCCCTTGCCATTTGTTCCTCCGACATGAATCGCAGGAACGCTGTCTTGCAGTTGCCCCGACTCAGCCATGAACAGAGCCATTCGCTCCAGGCTGGGGTTAAGAAGCGTTGGCGCAAGGCTTTCAATATAAGCGATCGACTGCAAGTAGTTCATACTGTGATTATCCCAGGCATCCGGTTATGAGGTATTTCCCTTGGTTCTCTATACGCGCAAAGATACGGTCAGCACAAAGGACATTTATGAGGGCAGCATCTTCGACGTCCGCGTCCATACACTGAAGGCAGACGGCAACAAAGAAATAAGAAGAGAGATTGTCGAACATAACGGCGGCGTTGTCATCGCCTGTTTACCCAGCGCTGATGAAGTAATCCTTATCCGCCAGTACCGCTATGCAGTCGATGAAGAGCTAATTGAGCTGCCGGCCGGGCGCGTGGCAGCAGGCGAAGATCGTCTCCGGGCGGCTCAGCGCGAACTCATTGAAGAGACCGGGTACAAAGCCGAGTTATGGCAGGAGTTGCCAGCCATGTTTTCAGCGCCAGGTTTTTGCACGGAGCTGCTCTCCTTTTATCTGGCCCGCAATGTGACCTTTGTCGGCAAGGACCTCGACGAAGACGAGGAAACGGATGTCATGATCCTGAGTCTAGGAGAGGCCTGGCAGCTGGTAAAAGATGGTCGTGTTCGCGATGCCAAGACGGCAGCAGCGCTCGGTCTGGTCTGTCACAGCTGAGAGCCTCTCTAATAGGTCGGGGCATCCTTGATGTTCCAGCTCCGGCGCTTTGCCTGCATTGCTGTAGCCTGGCTCTGCGCAGGAGCTGCGCCAAAATGAAGAATCTGGATCTGGGCTTTAAATGACGGTAATGCCTTTACAGCCAGTAACCAAGTCCCGAGAGGGGATGGTTACCGCTGGTATACTATCAGGCAAGACGAGAACGCCCAGAGGTCAGACATGGCAAAGAAGAGCAGCAAAGACGAAGTCAGCCTGCCGGTTCTCGGCATGGTTGTGGTGGGAGTATCTGGAGCCATTGTGACGGCCGCATCCTGTGAAGTCATCAAGTACTGGCCCTTGCCTGTGTCCGTTACTCCTTATTTCGGCTGGCAGGAAGGTCTGTCCTGGGGGCTGATTGTCGGCGCCCTGGTTGGGCTGGTCATCGGCTACCTGATGGACGAAGAACATTTCAACGAGCAAAGTTACGAATAAGGACGACCTTCACCTAGACGGTAGGGTCCAGAACAACTTTGCCGAATTGTTTGCGCGACTCAAGAAGTTCATGCGCTGCAGCTGCTTGATCGAGCGGGAAGACATTGTCCAGCACAGGTTTCAGCAAGCCCCGGGAAAACAGCGGCAGCCAGTGCGCCATCTCGGCTCTGGTGCCCATTATCGAGCCGTAAATTGTCTGATGCTTCATAAAAAGACGCGGGATGTCCACTTCCACTTTAGCCCCGGTCGTCGCCCCGCAGGTCACCAACCTGCCGTTGGTAGCCAGGACTGAAAGACAGTCTTCGAAAACGGCAGGGCCGACATGCTCGAAAATCACGTCGGCGCCACGCTTGTCCGTGAGCTTCCTGACTTCATCGGCTATGCTTTGCTCGCCATGAAGGATTACTTCGTCGGCGCCAAGTTCCTTTGCCAGTCCCGCCTTTTCTTCGCTGCCCACAGTAGCTATCACGCGACTTTGATGAAGTTTGGCTATCTGTATAGCTGCCGAGCCAACACCGCTGCCGCCGCCCACGACAAGAACCGTCTCGCCAAGCTTGATCTGACAGCGAGTAACAAGCATGTGCCAGGCTGTCACAAACACAAGCGGAATAGCAGCCGCCTGATGGAAGGTCAAACCGGAAGGAGCAGGGAAGCAATTTACCGCCGGCACGCTCACATATTCGGCATAACCACCATTTCGTCCCGCGCCAAGGATGTGATAGTGACGGCAGATGTTTTCAAGCCCGCCCAGACATTCTCGACATGTGCCGCATGACAGACCCGGATCGGCCACAACCCGGTCACCGACTTTGACATGCCTGACGCCAGCGCCTAACTCGCTCACGATTCCAGACACATCACAGCCCAGAATGAGCGGCAGCTTGACGCCAGGCAGGCTACTCCGGCACCAGATGTCCAGATGATTGAGGGCACATGCGCGCACCTGTATCAAGACTTCGCCAATGCCAGGGGTCGGCACTGGACAGAGCCGGGTCTTGAGAACATCGGGGGGACCTTGCTCATCTAGCACTACGGCTCTCATCTGAGCGCTCATACGGCTAACTCCCTCACTAAAGACACGTCGGACGTCAACGAGCATAGCAGAGCGCAAATCAAGTCAAACCAAAATTCCCGAGCCAATGTTAAGCCGACTCAAGCCATACCGAGCCCATTGTGATTTAGAATTGCACATACATCATTTGACTTGCCGCGCCAAGCGCGGTTATCAAGAGAGCGGCCGTTAGCTGGCATACTCCAGCTGAAGCGGTAATTGTCCGATTTTGCAGACCAGTTCTCAACTGGCCATAACTGGAGGGTAGAAAATGAAGTTGGCTGATCAACCCAAGAAGGGGCGCCAGGGAACGGCTGCCGACAGAAAGGCTCCGGCGGCGACTGTTTTTCGAGCTTCCGGCAGCTCGACGAGCATTCCACATGGCGTGAGACGGGAAATAATCAAGAAATTCCCGGTAAAAGCCAATCTAGAAGACTATGATGCCACTTATGCCACCTTCACCTGGGAGGAAGCCCAGAAAGAAATTTCCTATTTTGCAGGCGGCAAAATGAACGCAGCTTACAATGCCATAGACAGGCAGATGCATGCTGGGCGCCGCAACAAAGTCGCGCTCTATTGTGTGGATGCCGAAAACCGTCTTGAGCTGTTCACCTTCCAGGACATTTATTACCTCTCAAACCGTTTGGGCAACGCTCTCAAGAGCCTTGGCGTACAGAAAGGCGATCGCGTCTTCGTCTTCATGCCGCGCATCCCCGAGCTGTACGTCTCGACAGTAGCCATTGCCAAGATAGGCGCCGTCGTCGGACCTCTCTTTTCGGCTTTCGGTCCTGATGCCCTGCGCGACCGGCTGCAGGACAGCGAAGCCAAGATCATCATAACCACACCGGAGCTCAAGCCAAAACTCGACGAAATCCGCGACCAGCTGCCCGATCTCGAATATGTCATCGTTGCGCGCAACGAAGGCAAGCTCAAGCGCGGCGAACTCTCCTATGAAGAGCTCATGGTAGGGGCATCCGAGCAATTGACGCCGGCACACATGGATCCTGAAGATCCACTCTACCTTCTCTACACATCCGGCACCACCGGCAAGCCCAAAGGTGTCGTGCATGTGCACAACGACATCATCGGGCACCATATGACCTCCAAGTGGGTACTGGACTTGAGGGAAGACGATGTTTACTGGTGCACAGCCGATCCCGGCTGGGTGACTGGCACCGTCTATGGTATCTTCGGACCATGGTCCAACGGCGCGTCAATCGTCACTTACGAGGGGCGTTTCGACGCCAGGAGCTGGTATCAGCTCATTGACAGGCTGCACGTCACAGTCTGGTACACGGCCCCGACCGCTCTGAGAATGCTCATGAAGGCCGGCGACGAGCTCGTGTACGAACACTCTCTGGACAGTTTGCGCCATGTCCTCAGTGTCGGTGAGCCGCTCAATCCGGAAGTGGTGCGCTGGGGTATGAAAGTATACGGATTGCCCATTCACGACAACTGGTGGCAGACAGAAACCGGCATGATGCTGGTCGCCAATTTGCCAGGGTTGCCGATTAAGCCGGGTTCCATGGGCAAGTCCTTGCCCGGTGTCTATGCTACGGTCGTCGATGACGACGGCAACGAACTCGGACCAGGACAACTTGGACGGCTTGTCGTTAGACCGGGCTGGCCGGCTCAACTGAGGCAAGTCTGGAGAAACGAAGAGAAATTCAAAGAATATTTCCGCATCCCGGGCTGGTACTTCAGCGGCGACAATGCCTGGCGCGACGAAGAAGGTTATCTCTGGTTCGTCGGGCGCGCTGACGATGTTATCAACACAGCCGGTCACCGAGTCGGCCCATTCGAAGTAGAGTCGGCGCTGGTCGAGCACCCGGCAGTTGCCGAAGCCGGAGTGATCGGCAAGCCGGACGAAGAGCGCGGCGAAATCATCAAGGCTTTCATCGTCCTGGCAAACGGCGTTGAAAGCTCCGATGATCTCCTCGATGAGATTCGTGAATTCACCAAACGCCAGCTGGCAGCTCACGCCTATCCCCGCGAGATCGAAGTACGTGACGCCCTGCCCAAGACACGCAGCGGCAAAATCATGCGACGCCTGCTCAAAGCCTGGGAACTGGGATTGCCTGCTGGCGACACATCTTCCCTGGACGATGACTAAGATACACGCTAGTAGAGGAACTTCATAAAAAGGATTTCGCTTACTCCATATAGGCAGGCGAAATCCTTTATTCTATTTCTCATCCAAGCAGCCTCTCAGGCTCCCTCTGCCAAGGCAGGCGCCATGCGGGTTCAACGATACGTGCCGCTATATACGACATTGCGCACGCGCATATGCAAAATGAATATATCGCCCATACAGTTGAACCAATCCGCGCTCGATTCCGTCTACCCTGATGCAAGCCTCATATTTCACACGGCAAACTGAAATGGTGAAATACTATCGTTTACCTCAGGCAATCCCGTTTCCGCCAGGCTGTATAAGACCATGACCGCCGACCTCACTCTGTCTGAATCGACCATAGAAAGAATCCCGCCCCAGTCCATCGAAGCGGAACAGGCAGTACTTGGCGCCCTCCTTGTGGCCCCGGACGCCATAACCAGGGTCGTGGACCAGATTGAGCCGGATTATTTTTACCGCAAAGCCCACCAGAATATTTACGCGGCTATCCTCGACTTGTTCGACAAGAACGAGCCTATCGACATCGTCACAGTCTCCCAGTATCTGAAAGATCAAGGCAAGCTCGATAGCGTCGGCGGCCGTCAGTACCTGACGGATCTGGCTCTTTCGGTAGCGACAACGGCCAACGCGGAATATTACGCCCGCTCCGTCAACGAGAAGGCTCTGCTGCGGAATCTCATCAAAGCTGGCACGGAAATTGTCGCTAGTTGCTATGAAGACACGGATGCCGATCTCGTCGTGGACAAGGCCGAGCAGCTCATCTTCAACATCGCCCAGCGCCGCAACATGCAGCAGCTTGTCCCAATACGCGACATCGTTAATGAGTCTTTCGCCCGCATCGAGAAACGTTATGAAGAGCGCGACTCACTCTCGGGCGTCCCATCCGGCTTTTATGATCTCGACGCCGTCACCTCCGGTTTCCAGAAATCCGATTTAATCATCGTCGCCGCCAGACCATCAATGGGGAAAACAGCCTTCTGTTTGAATATCGCTCAGCACATCGCAGTCGAGCATAAAATACCGGTGGCTATCTTCAGCCTGGAAATGTCCAAGGAACAGCTCGTCCAGAGGTTGTTGTGCAGCGAGGCGCACATTGACGCCAACAAGATTCGCACCGGCTATCTGCAAAGCAACGACTGGACCAATCTTGCCTCGGCCATGGGCAGGCTGGGCGAGGCACCAATTTATATCGATGACTCGGCTGTCGTCACAGCCCTGGAAATAAGGGCCAAAGCCCGCCGCCTCAAAGCCGAGATGAAAGGACTGGGCATGATCATCATCGACTATATTCAGTTGATGCAGGGGCGCAAGCAATCCGACAACCGCGTGCAGGAGGTCTCAGAAATTTCCCGCGGTCTCAAGACCCTGGCCCGCGAGCTCAATGTTCCAGTCATCGCTCTCTCCCAGCTCTCCCGGGCCGTCGAAGCCCGCCAGAACAAGCGCCCCATGCTCTCTGACCTGCGTGAATCGGGATCCATCGAGCAAGATGCCGACATCGTCATGTTCATCTATCGGGACGACTATTATAATCAGGAAAGCGAGCGCCGCGGCGAAGCAGAGATCATCATCGCCAAACAAAGGAACGGGCCGACCGGCACAGTGGAGCTGCTTTATCAGTCGAGCATCACACGCTTCCTGAACAAGGTGGTTCAGAACCAGTATTCACCATAACAAATACCTGAGCCAGAACGTACAAGATGAGAAGAAGGCACATGGACAGGCTAGTCAACAAAACAGTCGTCTCAGGACTCATTCTTGGAATTGCACTCTGCCTCCTGGCTCTTGCCGGAAGCAAACAGCTTGCCGCCGCTCAGGTTCGCGATCCAATAGTCGTGCTGGAGACAACCAGGGGTCGCATCGTCATGCGCATTTACGAATCCCTGGTCCCTTATACGGCGGACAACTTTCTGGACCTCGTCGACGAAGGCTTCTACAATGGGCTTACCTTTCATCGCGTGGAGAACTGGGTCATTCAGGGCGGCGACCCTAACGGCAATGGATCCGGCTGCTATGTCGACCGGCAGACAGGGCGTCCGCGCTATCTGAAACTGGAAACTCACCCCATGCTCAACCACAATTCAGCAGGCACAGTCGCCATGGCCAGAGGACAGAGCCCCAATTCAGCCAGTTGTCAGTTCTACATCCTCAAGCGAGGTATGCCACAGCTCAATGGCAAATATGCCGTCTTCGGCAAGGTTTTCCAGGGAATGAACACTGTCTTGTCCATCGGACCGGGCGACCGTATAATTTCCGCCTCGATCGTCTCCTCCAACGGCAGCCACTCCCAGAGTGAAGGCGCTCAGCAATCAGAGCCGCGACAGGCAGGTCCCACGGGCGATCCGGGCTTCTGAGATGCCTCTCCTCCCCTTATCCCAAAAGCAACCCAGTCCATGCCGGCAAAGCAACAGCCAGAGACCCTGCAGTACATGAAACAGCCGTCGGTCCCTACGCCCGCGCACAAACGACGCAGAACAGCTGAGCTTGCCTCTAAGGCGCTGGCACCCAGACGGCTTCGTGCGTGGCGTGCCCGAGCGGTGTCTGTTTGACGAATTCGAGTTTGTCCACGTCGAGTACTCCGACGAGATCGGTCTGCTGGCTTGTTATCACGAGTTTGTGCCCATCCGGCAGCAGGCACAGCGCTCCAGGGAAGTCCATATCCGAAGGCAGATGGACTTCGTGTAATTTTGTCAGAGCTCGTGTGTCAAAAACGCTGATGCTGTTCTCCCGCCCGATGGCTACATAGAGCTTGCTGCCGTCCGGGCTGACAGCGATCCCAGACGGCGAGACACCTGTCTTCATTGTTCCTGTCACCTGACATTTGCCGATATCGACTACCGACACGCTCTGCGACATGCGATTAGCAACATAAGCCGTCTTGCCGTCAGGCGAAAGGGCAAGAGCAGTGGGCATGTCGCCCACTCTCGCACAGCCGACCACTTTCTGATTGTATGTGGAGATAACGGTCAGCTCTCCGGCAGTAACATTCAAAACAATCAAGAAAGTACCGTCGGGAGTGATAGCCATCCGTCCCGGTCCGCTCTTCACTTTGGTCTTGAGGAGAACTTTGCCGCTTTCAGTTTCGATGACGGCAATATCACCGGCAGCGCTTTCCGAGACATAGAGCCATTTGCCGTTAGGCAGAGCGACGATGCCCTTGGGAGCAGTTCTGGCAGCCAGATCTATCTGCCCGAGAAATTTGCGACCAACAGGATCAAGAATCAGCACCCGGTTTTTACCTTCATCGGCAATAAACAATTTGTTGCCGGTAAATTCCATACTGCAAGGCGTCCCTTCCGTAGGGAACTCGGCCAGCTTGTTGAAATTCTTGCCATCCAGCATGGTAATGGCGCCGGCTGTCACTGAAGTAAGAAAAATTGTGCCGGCTCCAGTGTATGTCTTGGTCTGCCCGGCCTTCGGCTTGCTCCCGAAGTCGGCACTATCGATGGTTGCATCATCGAGACAGGCGATCGCCAGATTGGACGCCAGCTGGCTCCAGGACTTAGGCAAGACAAAGCCTTCCGGCACTATCAAGTCGGAGGGAAACTTGAGCGGCAAAAGGCGCTTCCTGACTTTCTCCCCCTGCTCACCCAGAATGGCCAGCGTACAGGCATCGCCCTTTTTCAGAACGCGTACATGAGCCCAACCGTTGCCGTAAAGGACGATGTCCGGTTTGGCGATATCCGGCAAAGCAGATTCCACCCCGGACCTAGCTTTCTTCGCCAGAGCCGAAGGCGGCATCAACGGCAGATACAACTGTCCGCCGGCTGTGGCGATTGAGCCATCGAGCCTGATAGAGCCGCCGTGGAAAGTTTCCAGAGCTGTCCTGGACAACTCGGGCGAAAGCCGTGTGGCTAAAGTGGGAGGGGAAAGAAAAAAAGCCCAGATGATGGCTGCAGAAAACAGCACCGCTGTTGCCGACAGAGTACATTTGCCAGAAGGCTCAAGATTCATCTGCTGAATTCTTGGGTTTAAATACCCCGGCAATGACGTCGAAGAGAGACTGCTGTCCCTCCTTGCCCTGCCCTTCTTCCCTGGCGACAGCCGGCACGGACAAAGACTCGCCGCGCAGCTCGGCCAGGCGTTTGAGCAGAGATTTCTCTTCGTCGGAGAGTCGGGTGGGAGTATCCACGACGAGATGCACCTGTTGATCGCCGCGCCTTTGCGGACTGCTCAGATGCGGGACACCTTGCTCCTTCATGACCAGCGTCGTGCCGGACTGCGTGCCGGCAGGAACTTTCAGGACCTTCTTGCCTCCGACCGTGTCGATGAGAATTTCACCGCCAAGAGCAGCCATGGAATAACTGATCGGTTGCCTGACATGAATCGTGTGTCCTTCCCGCTGGAAGACAGCGTGGTTGCGCACATGAATAACGACATAGAGATCGCCGGCAGGGGCGCCTTTCTTGCCATTGTCCCCAGCGCCGCCCACGCGCAGGCGCGAGCCGTTATCGACACCGGCCGGGATCTTGAGCTCCAGGGATTTGGGCTTGCGGAGCTGCCCTTTGCCCTTGCACTCCTCACACGGCCGGTCGATTTTCGTGCCTTCACCGTCGCAAGCCGGGCAGGGAAGAACCTGCGTGAAGTGCCCGAACAAAGTGGCGCTCGTCTGCCTGACTTGCCCCATGCCGCCGCAAGTTTTGCACTGGACGGGGCTGGAGCCGGGTGCTGCACCGCTGCCGGTGCATTCCAGGCAATCTTCCAAATGCTTGATCGTGATCTTCTTCTCGACACCGAAAACAGCCTCGAGAAAATCCAACTCGAGATCGAACTTGAGGTCGGCTCCCCGCTCGGGACCACCGCGACGGCGTCCGCGCGTAGTTCCGCCGCCAAAGAAATATTCGAAAATGTCCGAGAGATCGCCAAAGCCTCCCGCGTCGAAACCTTCGAAACGGCTGCCTGTGCCCTTTACTCCTTCGGCCCCGTAACGATCGTACATCGTCCGTTTCTGCTCGTCAGACAGGACTTCGTAAGCGTTGACCAGCTCTTTGAACTCTCCTTCGTTGCCCGTCTCCTTGTTGTCAGGATGCAAGGCGGCAGCCTTGGCACGGAAGGACTTTTTTATCTCGTCCTGCGTGGCGGTGCGGGAAACACCAAGAACTTCGTAATAATCGCGATTTGCCATAGTGACCAAGTGAGATACCCTGTTTGGAATCGGGCTGGCGACTGAGAAACAATATCAGCTGCCCATGTCCCGATGTGCGAACCTCAGGCGCTGCGCTTCATTTCTCGACACGAACCGAGTCTTCTGAACGCCCGCCACCACCGTCCGAGCTGCCACCCCGGGCACCGGCGTAGATTGCCTTGCCGAGTTCAAGCAAGGCCACATCAAGGGCCGCCACCTGCGAAACTAGCTCGGCAGTCGGCTCGCCGGCCAGAGCCTCCTTAACAACAGCAAGAGTCGTCTTGACCTGCTCAATGTATCGGTCCTCGACTGAGCCTTCGTACTTGGCGATAGTCTTGTCGGCGTCCATGACCAGTGTCTCGCCCTTGATGCGGGCATTGATCATTTCCTTCTGCTCATGATCTTGTTGAGCGAATTCCTGTGCATCCCGTTCCATGCGCTCAACTTCCTGCCGACTCAAGCCAGAGCTGCGCTTGATTGTGATCGACTGCTTGATGCCGGAGCCGGCATCACGCCCGGTGACGTGCACTATTCCATCAGCGTCTATGTCAAAAGAGACCTCGATCTTCGGCACGCCGCGCGGGGTGCGCGGTATGCCTTCCAGAAAGAACTTGGCCAGCGACTTGTTATTCTTGGCCAGCTCGCGTTCACCTTGAAGGACGTGCACTTCCACAGTGGTCTGCCCGTCTTCGGTAGTGGTGAAAGTCATCGTCCGGCTCGTAGGCACAGTCGTATTGCGCTCGATAACCTTCGTGAAAAGACCGCCTGCCGTTTCGATACCCAGCGAAAGCGGCGTCACATCCAGCAGCAGAACTTCCTGCGTCTCACCGGAAAGGATGGAACCTTGAATAGCCGCTCCGAGGGCGACAGCCTCATCCGGATTGACCGATTTGACGGGATCTTTCTGGAAATAGCGCTTGATGGCATCCTGCACGGCCGGGATGCGCGTTGATCCGCCGACAAGCAAAACATTCTCGATCTGATCGGCTGAGAGCCCTGCATCGCGCATGGCCTGCTCCAGAGGCTCCATCGTCGCTTCGACAAGCTGTGCTGTCAGCTCGTTGAATTTAGCCCTGGTAATCGTCGTCTCCAGGTGCTTGGGTCCTGTAGCATCCGCTGTCAGGAAAGGCAGGTGGATCTCGGACATCATCGCCGTGGAAAGCTCGATCTTGGTTTTTTCGGCAGTTTCTTTCAAGCGCTGGATGGCCATCAGATCGTTGGAGAGATCTATGCCCTGTGACTTCTGAAACTCAGCTTTCATCCATTCCATAACAGCCTGGTCGAAATCATCGCCGCCGAGACGGTTGTTGCCGTTGGTTGCTTTCACTTCGAAAACGCCGTCGGTAATCTCGAGAATAGACACGTCGAAGGTCCCGCCGCCTAGGTCGTACACCAGGATGACTGCATCCTCATTGAGCTTGTCCAGCCCGTAAGCCAGCGCGCTGGCTGTCGGCTCGTTGATGATGCGCATGACTTCGAGCCCGGCAATCTGCCCGGCGTCACGCGTAGCCTGCCTCTGTGAGTCGTTGAAATAGGCCGGACACGTAATGACCGCTTTTGTCAGCTCCTCGCCGATATATGCCTCTGCGTCGATGCGCAACTTCTGCAAGATCATGGCTGAGATCTGCTCGGGAGTGTAAGCTACAGAATCTATATTCACGCGATAGTTGCTGCCCATCTCGCGTTTGATGGACTGAATGGTACGACTGGGATTGGTCACAGCCTGCCGCTTGGCCAGGTGTCCGACAATGCGCTCGCCTGTGCGGCTGAAACCAACTACCGAGGGCGTGGTGCGCGCACCTTCGGCATTGACAATGACAGTCGGCTTGCCCCCTTCCATAACAGCCACACAAGAGTATGTGGTGCCCAGATCGATTCCAATTACCTTGTCGCTTGCCATTCGATTACCTTTCGTGACTGCAAAAATCCAAACAAGTCAACGCTG
>JAHFBI010000001.1:0-11483 GCA_023250095.1 Candidatus Melainabacteria bacterium | reverse complement strand
TCATTGCCCGACCGGGTCTCTGGAGCCGGGTTAGCTCTCTCTGCTGACAAATCAGGGCTCTTTTTCTTCGAGTCGCCTGAATCATTGTCGCTTAGACCACCAGACCCCTCGGGGGCGGCGCCTGCCTCTGACTCCCGGGATCTGTCGCCGACGCCCTCACCTGCGCCTGCGATCTCAAGACCGCTTTGCGCCGCAGACGGAAAAGTGGCACCGGAGGCGGAAGCAGCTGGCGCCTGCACACCTTGGGATGTGTTCAACGCCACATTTACAAGAGCCGGGCGCACCACCTTGTCATAGAGCAGGTAGCCCCGACGCAATTCCTGCATCACGGCACCATCTACGTGCTCGGTTGTCTCCACTTGCTGAACCGGCTCATGGAACTTGGGATCGAACATCTGCCCGACGCTGACCATGGGCTTGACACCAATCTGCTCCAGGCAAGCAAAAATGCGGCTGGCGACAAGCTTGAAACTTTCAATCATCTTGTCAGGTGGCGTGTCTGCAGAAAGGAACGACATGGCGCGATCGAGGTCATCGAGAGCAGGGATCACGCTTTCAGCTGCCTTCTTCACCCCTATGGAGACTGCCTCCTCCCGCTCACGATCCATGCGCCGGCGATAATTCTCAAAATCTGCCGCCATGCGCTTGTAAAGCGATTCGGTCTCGGAGGATTTTTGCTCGGCTTCCCGTAAGGACATCTCCAGCCCTTGGCAATTGCGGCAAACACCTGCCGGCGCAGCCTTCTCCGCCGCCGGCTCCCCGAAAGCCACTGGCGGCTCCTCTCCGGCGTACATGGCTCTGAAGAAGGCCTTGGCTGCATCCACCCTGGCACCCTTGTCGTCCTCGCCAGCTGTCACCCCGGCAGGCTCGGAAGCTGGCGCCTCGCCAGCAACTGCAGAAGCCTTACCCTCTTCTAACTCGTCAATGCCCATCAATCAGTCTCCCGTACCGGCAATCGCCTTCCAGCCACCGTTTCACCCTTTTTCTTTAACCAAAGTTAACAGCCAGGCAAATTACATTTCAAGCCAGCAAAATATACCTTCTAATTCTAGTCCACCTTAGGCGCAAGCTCATTAGCTTTGGCTTTTTGCAAGAAAGCAGCCCTTCTTTCGGCTTTCCTTCTTTACAATCACTTACCCGGACACAAGCTGTGACCAGGCTGATTTTTATTTGGATGAGAGTCGGACAAATTCAGCCAGTTAGGTAAAATTTACCCTGTTGCTGGCGCCCTTGCAGGCATTTATCGCCATCATTAGCCTTTCCGGTTTCAAAGCAAATGTATTACAGCCAATCCGCCCGCCTGGCGATTTATGCCGAAGGAGAGTTCGGCAGGCACTCCAAGACTGCCGAAGGCGTTATTGCTTACGGGCGCAACCCGGTAGTGGCAGTTATTGACAGCCGGCTGTCTGGAAAAACCGTCCAGGAGTTGACCGGTATCAAGAAGGCAATCCCGATTGTCGGCTCGGTAGCTGAAGCTCTCGGACATAAGCCAGAAGCCTTGCTTCTAGGCACTGCCTGGAGCGGCGGGCACCTGCCCGACCACTGGCGCGCCGACATAATATATGCGCTTACCAACGGGCTCGATGTCATCAACGGTCTTCACGACTTCCTCGCCGATGATCCGCAAATTGCCGAGGTCGCCAGGCAGCACAAACGCCTTCTTCTGGACGTCAGACGCCCGCCTGAGGGGCTGCCTATAGGAGACGGGAAGGCTCTGAATACCCCCGCGTGCATAGTCCTCTCAGTCGGCAGCGACTGCTCCGTAGGGAAAATGACTGTGGCGCTGGAGCTGACGGCAGAAGCTGAAAGGCGCGGGCATACGGCAAAATTTGTAGCGACCGGCCAGACCGGTATAATGATTTGCGGCGAAGGTATCGCCATCGACCGTGTCATCGGCGATTTCATGTCCGGAGCAGTGGAGGAGATGGTTGTCGCAGCTGCTAAGGGGCATGAATTTGTCTTTGTTGAAGGGCAGGGCTCGCTTGTGCATCCAGGTTTTTCCGGTGTCACCCTGTCCCTTATGCACGGCTCATGCCCGCATATCATGATCCTCTGCCACAAGCCCAGCCGCAAGACAATCAACGAGACACATTTTGCCATCCCTGGCTACAAGCGTCTGATCGATATTTACCAGAGCATGTCCGCATGTCTGAGACCGGCCAGAATTGTCGGCATCGCCCTCAATACGCGCGACCTCGATGAGACACAGGCTCAAAGGGCAATCTTAGAAGCAGAGCAAGAAACAGGTCTGAGCGCTTGCGATCCGGTGCGCTCTGGCGCCGGCAAGCTGTTCGATGCCATCATCGCCTTCAAGGAGAAAGCACTTTGAGCAAAACAAAGTTGAAATCAGCGCTCACTCTCTCGTTCGAGCGCCTGCCGCTCAGGACAAGACACCCTTTCGGCATTTCTTACGGAACAATCAGCGATAGCGACAATATCCTGGTCACGTTGCATTTCCAGGGGTTGACCGGGCTGGGCGAAGCTTCACCCACCAAATACCACAATGAATCACTTGCCACCGCCTGCGCCGTTCTCAAGCAATGGCAGGAAGACGAGGAGATTCTAGGAGGCGATCCTTTTGCAATCGAGGCGATAATGAACCGCCTCGACAAGAGCCTTGCAGGGAACTTTGCTGCCAAAGCCGCCATAGAAATGGCTTTGCACGATCTCATGGGCAAGCTTGTCGGGCAGCCGACTTTCAAGATGCTGGGTCTTGCCGGTCTCAAAGCGCCGATGACCGACTTCACCATCGGCATCGACAGCCTCGATATGGTGGAAAAGAAGACAGTGGAAGCGCTTTGCGCGGGCTATAAAATTCTCAAAGTCAAACAGGGTACGGCCTACGACCGGGAAATCATCAAAAGAGTCCGCAAGGAAGCTCCAGATATTCCTTTGCGCGTTGACGCCAACGGCGGCTGGACGCCAAAGCAAGCTGTAAGCATGGCGCACTTCCTCTTTGAGCACAATGTAGAGTTCATCGAGCAGCCCCTGCCTAAATGGGCTCCAGTAGAGGATTTTAGCTATGTGCGCCAGCACTCGCCGCTGCCTATCTTTGCCGATGAGAGCGTCTGTCGGTCATCAGATGTGGCAAGGCTGCAGGGAGCAATCGACGGCGTCGTCGTCAAGCTGGCCAAGCACGGCGGGCTGCTCGAGGCTCTGAAAGTAATTCACACCGCGCGCGCCCACAATCTTCAGCTGATGTTCGGCTGCATGATCGAATCATCGCTGGGCGTAACGGCAGCTGCCCATCTCTCCTCACTCGTCGATTATCTCGATCTCGACGGTCACTTGCTGCTTGCGGCAGACCCGTTTGAAGGAGCGATCTACAAAGATGGCTATCTGGAATTACCGGCTCGCCCCGGCTTAGGTGTGATACCGGCAGCTAAGGCATAGAGTCAGTGTCACAGGAAGAGTCCAACCCGATAAAAATTGGCGAGTTGCTCGTGGCAGCCGGCGTAGTTTCCACAGGCGATATTGTCGAGGCTATTCAGATAGCCAAGCGCATGAATCTTCCTATCGGGCGCGTCATGATCATGTCCGGGTGCCTGAGCGAGACAAACCTGAACGACGGACTGGAAGCTCAACAGCTAATCCGTGAAGGCTCGCTCACTGTTGATACGGCGCAAGAAGCTCTGCGGATCTGTTGCGGAAGAAACATATCCCTGAAAGAAGCCCTGGACCGTCTCGACTGGAAACCGCAGCAAGCAGGCAGTGTCAGCAAACTGGGCGGCTTGCTCGTCGATTCCAACCTGGTTTCACAGGACCAACTCGATCGCGCGCTCAAAGCCAGCTTCACCACGGGTGTGCCCTTGGGCGGCACGCTTGTCCTGCAAGGCATCCTCTCGGCGCAACTTCTTCCTGCCATCTTGAGCACACAAGACCGGCTGCGCTCAGGAAAAGTCTCCCGGCAAGAAGCTGTCGACGAGATGAAATCAGCCGTGCTCCTCTGGGCCAGCGCCGAGCGCTCTAAGTTGCCGGAATTTCTGGAAAAAGATCAAAACCAGCAGCTCCTTTCCGAAACAGCAATCGCCTTTGAGCATGTGGGGAGCCCAGCGCCATCTGCGACGATGCCCTTGAAAGAGCTCTTGCAACTTTCAGGTTTCTATACAGACAACAATTTCCAGGTAGCCCTGAGACGGGCTTTTGACGATCAGTCCATCCTGCCGCGCTTGCTTGTCCTTGTCGGTTTAATCGACCAGCACAGCATGGAATCTGCCATGCGAGCCGCCAGTCTTGTCGGCGGCGGTCTGCTGAAGCCGGAGGAGGCTGTCGCCGCCCTTTCTCTAATGCGCAATCGCCGGATAGGGCTCGACCAGGCACTGAGCGACCTGGGCTTGAGAACGCCTGGCAGATAACGGCACAGGCATTAGAACCAGGAAGGTTTTACATGAGCGAGATTTTCCAGGAAGGTTATGAGTGATGGTCCCATGATCACGAACATCAGGGCGGGCATGACACAGAACCAGAGGGGAAACGACATCCAGATGGGCAATTTGGCCGCCTTTTCCTCGGCGTGCTGCTGTTGCCTGCTCCTTAAGAACTCGCTCTGGGCGCGCAAAATTCTGGCAATGGACAGACCCATCTTCGCCGACTGATTCAAAGCACAAGCGAGCATCTTAAGCTCGTCGACTCCCGTCCTGCCGAAAAGCTCCTGATAGGCGCGCTCACGCTCCATGCCCAGAAGGATATCCCGCCCCAGGCTGGCAAGCTCGTCATTGAGAGCATGGTTGGAAGAAGAAGCATCGGCAGCAACGCGCTGGAGAGCGGCATCAAGCCCCAGCCCTGCGTCCACACACAGAACCATGAGATCCAGAGCCCTGGGCAAAGCCTCTCCAATCTCGCGCTGTCTGCGCTTCACCTGAAAGATGAGCAGCAGATCGGCAAGAAAGAAAGCTAGAGCGCAAAGAGTGAGAGTCGCCCAGACAGGGATGAAAAAAACGCTGAGTAAAGCAGCAAGCCACAGTCCGATTTTGATGGCGCACAGATCAGCAAAGGCATGGTTTGCGCGCCAGCCGCACCAGTTCTGCATCCTGAGCAACCACTCGATATATCGCCCGGGCAAGGAGCCAACAATTGAGGCAGCAGGCTGCCGGAGGAAGCCAGGCACGCTCAAGCTGGCTGACGGCGAGCTCATATAACGCAAGAAGAGCACGCTGAGCAAGGCAGCCGCAAGAAATTCCGGATATTGAAAAATGAGCCTTGCTTGCATGTCACACCTTGAAAGTCGAAAGCCGTTTGATAATCAGAATCCCAATCACCTGCAAAACGATGGCCGCAGTCAAAAACATACGCCCGACATTGGTCTCGAAAAGAGGGCGCAAATAGCCCGGGCTGATTATCTGAAAACCGACGGCGATGATAAACGGCATGATGGCAATAATTACACCCGAAAGACGGCTCTGAGCCGTGAGGACCCGAACCTGTCGTTTCAATTTCAAACGCTGACGCAAAGTTGCATTTGTCTTGTCGAACAGCTCCGCCAGAGAGCCACCGACTTCCAGTTGTATGGATGTGGCGCGGGCTATGAGATCGAGCTCGAAAGACTGATAGCGCTCCACCGAGTATGCAAGCGCATCAGGCAGTGTTTGCCCCAGGTTCATCCGCTGAGCCACTTCCGCAAACTCTGCTCCGCATGGAGCAGGCATCTCTTCGCCAACTGCCCTTACCGCCTGCGGCACACTCAGTCCGCTACGCAGAACAGAGATCATCAAATCGATGGCGTCAGGCAATTGCTCGCAAAACTTCCCCCGTCGCCCCTGCGCCAGTCCGAGCAAAAAGGCGACAGGCGCGCAGGCTAGAACCGCTCCGACAAGGACAGCCACCGGCAAGAACAGATCAAAAACAAACGCTATGGCCAAAGGCAAGGCAAGCAACGCGAGCATGAACAAAAGGACCCCGCCGGCTGTCACTGTCGCTCCGGAGCGGACAATCAGCTCATTGAGCCGTGTGAATACGGCAGCGCGCTGCAAGAGGCGATTTGCCCAGCTGTCCATGTCCGGCTCGTCGAGCTTTGCCGGGGCAGGCGGCCGCCCGAGTATATCGAAGAGCCGTGTCTTAACGAGGGCTCGCTCACGCCGTCTTGTCCACCAGCGCGTTGCAAGCATGCCAGCGCCGAGGATGACGGTAACAAGGGAAAAGAGCACAGTCGCCTCGCCGGTCATGATACCTCCTTAGACGCGGCTGTTGAATCAGGAAAGAACAGGCTAGCTGGCAGTTCGATGCCGGACTCTTTGAACTTATACTCACAGAGCGGGCGGATACCGCAAGCGCCGTGAGAGCCTTCTACTTTGCCACCGGATTCAGTGCCGGTCTGTTTGAAGGCAAAGAGCTCCTGCAGGCTCACCACCCCTTCCTGAACGCCGGTGAGCTCGGTTATGCTCACGACCCGCCTTGTGCCGTCCGACAGGCGCTTCACCTGCACGATCAGATCGAAAGCCGAGCCAATCTGCTCCCTGATGCTGCGCTGACTGAGATCAATGCCGGCAAGCAGAACAAGCGTCTCCAGGCGGCTGAGGGCATCGCGGGGAGTATTGGCGTGTATGGTCGTGAGCGAGCCTTCGTGTCCAGTATTCATGGCCTGCAGCATATCCAGAGCCTCAGCGCCGCGCACCTCGCCGACGACGATACGGTCGGGGCGCATGCGCAGGGCGTTCTTCACAAGGTCCCTCTGGTTGACTGCTCCTTGCCCCTCTATATTGGCCGGACGCGACTCAAGGCGCAACACGTGGCTCTGTTGCAAACGCAACTCCGCCGTGTCTTCGATAGTGACGATTCTCTCCTCGTTGGATATGTATCCGGAAAGAACGTTCAAGAAAGTCGTTTTCCCGGCCGAAGTCCCGCCCGAGATCAGTATATTCAAGCGAGCCTTAACGGCCAGTCTCATGAAATCAGCCATGTCGGCTGAAAGCGCACCAAGTTTGAGCAAGTCAGCAAGAGTGAAAGGCACGGAGCGGAAGCGCCGGATGGAAAGGATAGGACCATCGAGGCTGAGCGGCGGAATGATGGCATTGACGCGCGAGCCATCAGGCAAACGCGCATCGACAATCGGAGAAGATTCATCCACCCTGCGCCCTATCCGGGAGACGATGCGATTGATGACATGGATGAGGTGATCCTCGTCACGGAACTGGATGTCTGTTTGCTCCAGCCGTCCGTTACGGTCGACATAAACACTTGCATAACCGTTGACGAGAATATCGTTGATGGCAGAATCTGACAGAAGCGGCTCGAGCGGCCCCAGCCCGAGAGTCTCATTCAAAACATCTCTGGTCAGCTTCTGCTTTTCAGATTGGGTCAGAGGCAAGCGCTCCTCGGCAAGAAGAAGCTGAATGGTGTGCTCGATTGCCGCCTCAAGCGCGCCGCTGCCATCGATCTTCATCAATGCCGACAGATCAATGGCTTCAATCAAGCGCTTGTGAATCTGGCTCTTAAACACCTGATATGAAGTCCCTGTCATGCCGGCCTCTGAAGCGGCTGTGCCCGACGGCACCAGGTCGAGCAGAGTACGGCTGAAAGACAAGCTTCCAGTCTCCTGGCTGAGACGGGACCTGCCTGTGGCAGCCGCTGAGCCCGCGGTGTCCGCCTCGGAAACAAACGTTGTTGATGTGGCGGCTATTGATGATGTTGTGGTTGCAACTCCGGCAGTCGTTGCAGCTTTCGACGGGCTCTCATCGATTGCAGAGCCAAGCTGGCAGACGTCCCCTGACTCAGGTACCTTAGACTTGTCAGGCCACTTAGTGAGAGCAGCTGAGGGCTCTTTATTGTCCCGGAAAAGCAAATCCCGCAAGTTGGCCATCTTAGACAGTCCCCGTGAGCCTGGTGGCCAGCTTCTCGATGGCCTTTGAGTATGCCTGGCGCGGATGCCTGACAACAGCAGGTTCGCCATGGATCGAGCATTTTTGCGTCAGCTGGAAAGCATTAGGGATGTAGTCTAGCTTGCTGAATTGCGGAAACGCGCCAATGAACTCTTCTACATCCTTGACTTTGCCACCACAACGATTGACGACACAAACAATCTTCTGCGCGGCATATCCAAGCTCCAGAAAAACGCTCAGCCATCGTCTGGCAGAGCTGATCGAAAGAAGAGTGGGCTCCAGAACAAGCAAAATGCGATCGCAGCTGTCCATGAGCGTTACAAGATGCCGGTCGAGATGTTTCGGCAAATCAATCAGCCAGGACTCGGAGAAACCGCGCATGTTCTCCAGACAGGCTGCAACCTCGGTCAAATGACTTTTGACGAGAGCCTCTCCATCGAGAGGCGGTGACAAAAGAGCGCATCCCCCGACTCCGTCGGCAACCGGAATGAGACAGGCATCGAGCACGCTGGCGTCAAGCTCATCGGCCCGCTGAAGCAGATCGAGCAAGGAATATTTTGGCTCCCGCCCGAGCATGACTGCAGCATCAGGCTGTTGCATATTAGCGTCAAGCAAAATGGTCGAGCCTACCTGGCGGGAAAGCGCCACGCTGAGGTTTATGGCGGTAGTCGTAGCTCCAACCCCTCCCTTGGCACCAAGCACGCCGACAACAAAGCCTTTCGCGCCCTTGTAATCAAGCTCCCGCTCGTCAGCCAGACCAGATTCCGCCGACTCGCTCAAAAGTACTTCCTCGAGCACGCTTACTGCAGGCGCCATCCGAGCATGCACAGCCTTGTTCTTCAAGAGGAAAGATTTGATCATTGGAGACTTGGAACCTCAAGATTACCTTATTGCTTCATTGAGCCAGCAGCCGGCGCGGTGAAAGCGCAGGGGCCAGAACGACGCCGCGAGGGCGGGTAGAGAGAAAATTGCTTACCGTGTCGGTGGAGCGGTCGACAAAAGGGCGCACCGGTGCCGGCATCGGCGTGCCGACAGAAGCAGGAGCAAGGGCAGCGACTCCATTGGCATGGCAGGCGTTTTTCACCGGCACAGATTCGCCAATCTCGAAAACCGGCGAAAGCTCAGTGCCCCCCTGGTTGAGAATCTGCAGCAATCGCAGACGAGCAAAGCCGACCACTTCATTTAAGGAAGAAAATGAGGGATCGCCTGAGAGAACCGGGACGATAAAATATCGACCTGAAGGCATCTGCCTGAGCGCAGATAGAAAGCCAGCCTTGCGCGTAAGAAAAACAGGGTCGGCTGGATCAAAGGCGGACAGCTTGCTGCCACGCTCGACGGCGGCAGGCGGTACTGCAGAGGCATCTGCAGAAGGAGAGAAATATTTGACCAGTCCTATCAACTGATCGATTGCCAGATTGCCCTGAGCATCCCCGTAATAACCAGCACCCCCGCCCCGGGAGGCAACATTCACGAAACATCCTTTGAAATGCCCGGGCAAAGCCGGTTGCAAAAGCTGCGGCGATTTAGAATCGAACAGGTCCACGACATACGTCGTGCGAGTCTGCCCAGGGTAAGCTGCCGTCTCGAACTGGACATTGCTGATGGCCAGAGGCAGGACAGCAAAACCAGACAGCGCCAGAGCGCGCGCATCGTTCCTCCCAGGGGGCGGACCCTGACCTATGCGGCTAGCCGGCTGCCCGACAGCTTCGCTCTGGCGATAAGGCTTCGCCAGGTCGGCTCCGGCAGGCACACCGCTCAGCGAGTTAAGGGCATAAATGGCCGGCAAAAAAAACTGCCTGAGCGCATCATCCCCCTCCCTGCGCGCAGTGACATCCAGAAACAATTCACTTCTATCGTCTGGATTGGGATTGTTGACAAAAGAAATGTCAGCCCCGGAAAAGCAAACACCTGATTCCCAGGCTGACTGTCTGTCTGATGGTCCTGAAGGCGCGCTATTCCAGGGCTGAGAATCAAGCGATCCACACTGAGCCAGGGCAGCGGACATATTGGCTTTAGCCTGGTCGGGAGCATAGCTGCCATCGGCGTTACAGGCGCAAGAATAGGCGTAGCAAGCAGCGGAATCGGCGGCGAATTGCAACTTGCGCACGCAGAGAAAATTGCGCATGACGTCAGTGGAAAAGCCTACATACGCCACGACAAGCAAAAGCGAAAAAGCAACAAAAGGGGCCACTGAGCCGCGCCGGCGGAAGGAGCCCCGTTGCCGGCTCAATCCATTTCTTACACATTTCATGTCATTGCTCAGGAAAAGCATGTGATTCCTTATTCGAACCTTTGAAGACATCCACTATCCACTGCAAAGGTGCAGATGGTGGAGATTTTGCCTCAGGCACTCTGGGCGCAAGCGAAGGGGGCGGGGGCGGCGGCAGAAGCAGCCCCGGGCCTATCTCCGGAGGCTCAATTCTCAGAGCGTCATGGGGCAGCAAATCCCGCTCATCGGCGCCAGCAAGATAAACTTGTAAGTGATTGACCGGATTGCGCAGCACCAGGCGCAGCTTGCCGACTTCCACTGCCTGTGCCAGCTTTTCCGTATCGGCAGGAGCAGCCGCCAGCGTAATTTTGTTTTGCTCAGCATTTCTCAGCTTCTCGGAAAGCAGCACTTCCTTGGGTACCGACAGAAGCACAAGCAGATTCTGGCAGATAGTGCGCGTATACTTTTTGCCGTTTGGTGCAGAAGAGGTCGAGATAACATCGACCCGATCGCCGGGGGACAAGGCATGATCTACGAGCGCATCATCGGAAAGTCTCAAAGTGATGGCCCGCTCGTTCACGTTAATCTGTGGCGACAATCCGCTGTGTCCTGGCAGGAGTGCAGACTTCAATATCGGCTCTCCGCAGGCAATGTATGCAGCTGCCACCCGTCCGGCAACATCGGGATAGGAAGTCACCATGGAAGGTGACCAGTACTGCCGGGGAATATTGAGATAGTGCAGATTGGTGAAACCGATGCGGCAGCCTGGTGCAATATCCTTGCCGGCAGCCACGACACGAAGAGAGTCGGGGGCAGGAGGCTTTTGAAAAGTACGCGCTATCCCCACCAGGCAGAGCAGGCAAATCGCCAACAGGAACAAAAGACTCAACGGCTTGTGAGAGCCACCCCTGGACGGGGCAAATTTCTTCTCCCTGGCAAGCGAAGGTACCACATCGGCAATTACTGGAGATGCCACGTCAATTTACCTCCTGGTAGACTTCCTGTGAAACTGTCGCCTTTTCGGTCATCCGGAAATCCGGAAAAGCTACCGGCTTGGCCCCCTGGTCAAGGCTGAGGGCAACTGAAACTTCGGTGATATCTCCGCTGTTAGCCCCGGCGAAGGGATTGATCAGCAAACTGAACGGATAATCGATGCGGATAGTCACCGTGCCTGGTGGCACAGCGTCACCAGGGGATCCGTCGCCGTCCCAGGGCAGAACCTTGACCGAAGCCCCGACCGGCAGGTTGCCGTTCGTGCCGTTGGAGAGCAACTGTGCCGAGCCAAGTGTTGCATAGATAACCGAGCCGGAATTGATCCCTTCGCCGCCGGCTGTGAACCCGCGCACGCCGTCTCGAACCGAGGGATCGCTAAGATCCGGTGTGCGTGCAGCAACCCGGGCTCCCTCTTGCGCGGCGTAAGACAGTATCTGCGCCGTATGAAAGGCCTTGCCGAAATAGAT
>JAHFBI010000158.1 GCA_023250095.1 Candidatus Melainabacteria bacterium | reverse complement strand
ACGTTCCGTGAGACCGTAGTCTTCTTCTTTCCTCGTTACCGAGCCGGGGTTCTGATTTTGATCCATGCTAATCCACCTGTGCTCTTGCCTGAGCGCAATAACGACAATTAAGGAATACGAAACCCGGCTGCTGCTGGGTCCAAAGGAGACAAGACGCCAGCTTCAGGCTAAGTCACCCCCGAAGCCTTATCAAGTGTATGTGAGGAAAGGTTTTATCGAATTTATATTTAGAAAGTTTTGAGGAAAAGGTAAGGAGTGTGAGAAATACGAAGAATGCCTCTTGGAAAGTTAACATTATGTATTAAAATATGCTCGGCAGCATAGTTCCTTTAATTCAGCTGTCAGTGGCAGAGGCGAAAAATAATACGCGTGCCTAAGGTTACGATCACCGAGATCCGACCGCTCGCGGGCGAGGTTTGCCAGAAGAGCAAAGCAGAACGCAAGGAAGGTTCCGCCGTGTTTTATTGGCTGGCCGTATCGCTCACCATAGCCATATCCGTGCCGGCACCGGCCGGCGCTGGCGATTTCAAGCACGCGCGCAAGCTTTACGTGCCGCCCACTCAGATAGAGCGGCGCATGGATTTCAGCTTGTTGCGCGAACACCAGGCAGCCATTGAAGCTCACAGCCCGGCTGTTGTCTCGGCATCACCTCTCAAGAGTAGCTCACCTTCCAGTGCTGGCAAATATGGACTGATCCCGCCGCCGCCGCCGATAGTGCCCAGGCTGACTGCTGGGTCTGTTGTGCCGCCGCCGCCGCTGCCTTCATCTGCTTTCAGCCCCGGCAAGATTGCCGCCCTGAAAAACGCTGCCTCCAGAGCCCTTTCATCGCCCGCGGTTGCAAGTACTATCCAGCGCGTACGGCAGAAGGCAGCGGCGCTGTCGGCAGAAGGTAAGTTCGAGGAGGCTCAGCAGATCCTCAACAGGGCCTTGAAGCTCAGCCCCTCAGACAAGGCTGTCTTGAAGCAACTGGCATCGGTGAGTTGCGAGCGGGCAAAGCAGTTCATCGACAGCAGCGATTTCGACAATGCCCTGAGATCGGCCAGACAGGCGCTTTCTCTCGATCCGTCCAGCCAGGAGGCCCCGGGGGTTCTAAATCAAGTTCTGACAAAAACCGGCGTCAATCCCGGCGACCCCTCCCAGCGACTGAAGACAGCAGAGCTTCTGGCTTCGCAGGGAAAGAATACTGAGGCGACCGTAGAATACGCTCAGGCGCTCAAACTGAAACCGTCTGCCTCAGCCGAGGTCGGGCTGGGGAATATGGCTTTGCGAGCCAATCAGAAGGATAGTGCCCTTCAACACTATCAGCAGGCCCTCGAGCTTGAGCCGAATTCGGCAATCGGACACAGGCAGATGGGGCTGTTTCGCTATGCTTCCGGCGACATTGTCGGGGCTAATGCAGAATTGAGTCGCAGCCTCATTCTCGATCCGAAAGATGAGACTGCTGGGTCGACCCTTGTTGAACTCTGGCAGCATCAAGTATCGAAAGTGCCTGGAGCCAACAGCCATCTGGGACTGGCCAGGGCATATCTGCTCGCGGGCAATTTGCAATCAGCACAGTCCGAATACAGGACGGTGGTAAGAGTTGACCCGGAGAATCCCAATCTGCCGGCTGCTCGACAGGCTTTCAAGCTGGCGCTTTCGAGGCAGGAGGCCGACAAGGATGTTGAGGCAGCGCGCACTCTTGAATCGCAAGGAGCGCTTGCGCCGGCTTTTCAGAAAGTGAGCGAAGCTGTGTCTCTCAGCCCCGGAGATGCTGCTATTCGCCTCTACCAGGGGCAATTGCTGGAGAAGCTAGGACAGAGCGATGCGGCGCGTGATGCTTACATGAGAGTGCTCAAGGAAGATCCGCACAATATCCTGGCTGCCGCGCGCCTGAAGGTGCTCGCCGAAGAAAGACCTGTCCTGCCGCCAGCGGTAGCTCAGATGCCGCCCCAGCAATTGCAGCCGGCCGCCACGACAGCCGAAGCTCCTGCCTTGTCCATTCCTCCGCCTGGCGGCATCCGTACACATGATCCCGTGGCAAACATTTCGGGTTTTGCCACAGCGCTGCGCAATCATATGATGGTCAGCAAGAATCAGCTCCAGCAGGTCGAAGACGCAGCCCATAAAATCATTAGCCAGATAGGCGCACCGCCGGCAAACGAAGAGCTACACTCGGCTGTGCCGGCAATTGCCTCGTCGTCAGGCTCTGTTGTTGCTACTACCGCGTCTGCTGCTGCTGCCGTACAACCGGCTCCGGGGCAACAGACTGCCGCTGCCGGAGACGGGCTCTCCACATCTATCGCCAATGTGCTTTCTTCGGCTGCTACGGCCATCTCTGCAGCCAGAGGGCTCACCCCGGCCGCTCAAGCTGCTCCTGCTGCCTCGGCGACCTCTGCTGGTGCGGCATTCTCGGCATCTCAGGGCTTCCCGGCGCCTGCTACTTCGCAGTCTGCGCCGGCAGCGGCTCAAACTGATAGCAATTTGTTGCCGGCTTTCCCTAAATTGAACGCTGCTTATAAACATCTGTCCGACTTGCAGCAGCAAAACAGAAAGTTGCAAGAGCAGATCAACAGGATGAACGAAGCAATCCAGCGCCTGAAAGTAAACAATGACGGACAAGCTGCCAGGCAGGATGCAGCTCCGGTTTCTCCTGATCCGGCTCCTTCCGTGGTCAAACAGGTACTGCCGCCAACGGCAGCACCGCCAATCAATAAAGTGAACTTTGACGCAGCACAGGTAGCGACCTTCAATTTGCCGCCAGCTGCGGTTTTGCCTGCCAACAGCACGCCGGCTTATCAATCTGTGCCGTACACGCCGGTAGCCAGTGCTCAGACGGCAGCTTCTTACAATCCAGCCTCAGCCGGGCTTGGCTCATACCCGTCGACTGCCCCTTATCCGCTTGCCCCAGGACCGGCTGCTGTCAGACTGGAGTTGGCAGGCGCTCAGCCAAAACTGGATGGCGTTCACCTGGATGTCATTTTGAAAAACGATGCTGACAGCCCGCTGGCAATGCCATCCAGAGTTAAGGCGGTCATCAAATACAACAATCGGCAGTCCACGCATGTGCACGTAGCCTTTGCCGGCGGGACGGTGCCGCCTCATGGCGAAATCCACGGCACTATCAAAGTTCCGTTCGATAAGGTGGACCCGACAGCAGATCTGCTTATCCCAGACTTGCTTCCGGAAGGAGCAGGTTCAAGGGATGTGCACCTCACAACATCGATCTCTTTGCGATGACTTCAGATTGCAGCCTCTGACGTTTGTTTGTGATCCTCTGGGGAACGACATCAGAGACGGATGGTTCTTTTTTGTGGTCTGAGAGATGTCTGTTTAAGTCATCTGTCTTGCATATGTTGCCGGCGAAAGGTTCAGGAAGGAAAAGTTCAACCGATATCGGTTGAACTTTTGACCGGACCTATACAAAGCAGCTGATCAGACTCGGGCAGCATATGATCTGATTTTGACTATGCTGCCACTAGAAACACTATCCGGCAGGGCGACACTGGCTTGTGTTTCTTTCCTTCTGTTCAACTGTAGAATTGCGCAGTTATTTCGGCACGATTAGCCATTATTGTTTCTGGTGCAAAAAGATACTCTTAAATTGTCAGCAATACGCCGACAAAAACCGAACCCTGATAGCCAGCCCACCAGAGACCCGGACCCACAAGGTCCGGGTCTCTGGATTTCAGCTTTAGTGCGGAACATCCATTGAAGCCTGAGCAGTCCTGCCTGAGGTAGCAAGCATGGCAGATCCTATTTTTGTTCGCATTGCTTTGATGACGTCCATATGTTGTTGCAAGATCTGTCCGGCAAGCAGATGTTGCTTTTTCAATTTACGCGTGCTTAGTTCCTGGCATACTCGCATGCGAGCAGTTTCGAGAATATTGCAGGCCACGCCGGCTCCATAGACAGTGGCGCTGGCGGCGCTCAGTCGTGCGCTGACCCAGGGGCGTCTGGAATACTCCCAGCCGCCCAGGATTCCAGCTATCCCGTAGCCTACCCTGGTGCCGCCCACAAGAGTACCCATGATCATGTTTTCCGTCGTCGTCTTCCGGGACTTCTTGGCCTCTAGCTTTTTGCTGTCAGTTGCGGCTAAAAGCCATTGTTCTTCTTGCAGGTAAATCTTGCCGCGCGAAGAGCACTCTCTGGAATAGAGTGAGCGACCACTCTGGGTGCCAGAAAGCTCTTGCAAAAGACGCTGTCTGTCATTCATAAATTGCGATGCCGTCCCTGTTTGAGCAGGTCCGAGATCCTGGCTCACGGCGCGCCGGTCGAGACAAGCCGCGAGGTTCCCTGTGAGGCGTGTAACCACAGGAGCCGCCATTATGATCCCGGCTGCCAGCAAGTTGAACAGCCCCGTGGAGCCGCTCATCTTCGGACGCTTCCTGATCGAGCTTTGAAGGGAGATGATAGTCGAGGATACCCCGCAAGCATTTTTTGCAATATTCAGCACATAGCCTGTGTTCTGAAAGAAGTGCAGTTTTGTGGAGGCACTGTGATACTTGACGTATTCGTCCGCACACAGATCGCGCAATGCTTGCAACAAGCTGCCTTCGGACTGAGCTACCTCCAGGTCCATCTTATTTACTCGGGGGCTCCGGAGAAGATGATTGCGCTGAGCGATGAGCTCGTCAATTTGTCTCAATTGCACATTTACTTGCTTCCGGTAGCTTGCTGGATCCAACCCATTTCGGCGGGCTCGCCAGTAACTGAAAAGATTGCAAGCCAGCTCGAATGTATCGCCAGCCATGCCGATAGATTGGCCGACCATTGAAACCTTCGTTGCGGCTTTAACAAAGCGCGCCTGAGGTTTCCGGACTTTCCCAAATTTAGCGGTCACCTTGCGGGTTTTCTGTCCGCGGGCGTCTGTGGTTGTTGATGTCGTGTATATCGCTGGTGCCCGGTGCATGCGCGGGTAGAAAAGAGCCATTCTCGAAACCAGCATGGCCAGCGTGCAGGACGAGTTGGCTTCACCATAGAGGAATTGCCGCCATGGACGCCATCGAGGTTGTCGGGTGGAGCTTAGCTTGAAGCGCGCGTTCAATTCCTGTAGCTCAAGCTCTTTGTCGAGGGTTCTGTCCGTTATCTCATTGAGTTCGTCAATGTCAGTTGTATTTGAAATCGATCCAGAATAAGTGGCAGCCAGCTGGCGTGAAACATCCCCAGCCTGCAAGCGGGTGCCGGTTTCTGGCGTGCTTGTGGTGCTTGTGCTGGCGGGGCTGGCAGGCACTCCTGCTGACAGGGACCCTGCCTTGGACAGCTCTTGTTCTTTTCTGTCAGCGGCTAACCGACCGGACACTTGCTCGCTTGCACACAGGTAGCCAGCTGGTGGGTCTTCGACAGGTTCCCGGGCATCGCGGGACTCTTTGAGGGCAGCAGGGGCTTCACACTGGCTGGACTGGACGACGGTTGCCTCCCCAAATGCCAGACAATTCTGGACTGGGGGAAATAGGAGCAATGCCGCAGTGAAACTTGCTGCCAGGAACAATAGCAGGGATTTTTCTTCAGGCTTCATGGCTTGCTGGTTTTGCTCATAGGAATCAAAGCTTGCGCCCACAGGCGCTTGTTCTCTTGCCGCCTCAGCTAACTAGCTTCCTTTGTGCCTTAAGACTGTTAATCGTTAATTCTAGAAGGGCTTGCTATCTGTCCGCGAAAGTTTGCGCCGAAGGCGATGATTTCGTTATAGCCAAAATGTTATAATGAAATTGCTTGAAAATCTAAAGGCTGAGAAATCTTTCAGATCATGGTTTTCCGTCAGTTTTGATCAGAGCCAGCAAAGCTTCTAGCTCGCTTCTGGCAGCTTGCGTGCAAGCTTTTTCGATGGACTCGTAACCCTGAACTAACGCTTCGCCCACTGCGGTCAAACGCGCTCCGCCGCCGCCGCGTCCGCCCTGGCTGACTTCCACCACCGGCTGCCCGGCTCCCTGGTTCAGAGTATTGAGCAACATCCAGGCTCTTTTATAGCTCATGCTCAGCTGTCTTGCCGCTGCCGAAATTGAGCCTGAATCTTTTACAGCCTTGAGGAGATCTATCTTTCCTGGGCCGAGCATGAAATCTGGTCCCAGGTATATGCGCGGGCGGATCATGCCTGACACTGATGGCGATCCGGGAAGGCAGCCTGTCGTATCTTTTGACTCTGGCATGGTAAGAGAATATTCCCACATTCAAAACATGAGTGCCGGTCATACTAGCACGCATCGCCTGACTGGTGAGCACTGCCAGTTCGGTGGCTGCCTTTTGGCTGTCACTTTCTCTTGTTCTTGAGGATCTCTCTGAGTCTGACGGATTCTATTAAGGTAAAAAATTCAATAAAGCCACTTGGGAGTGCTGCGGTAAAGGAAGCGCAAAGTGGCTTTGTCAGCCGGCGACAGCGTGTCGACAATGCGGTTGACGTACATGATGTCGTCTCGATATGGGCTGTGGTCCTTTATTCCCAGCGCGTGCCCGAATTCGTGCGCGGCGTCGGCTTGCATCTTGGACAGATCGCTGTTGACGCACAGCTCAATGACTATCGGTGTGAGTGTGTTGGCCGGTCTTGGCAGTCCCTGTTGCTCGTTGAGCCAGAGCGCCTGAGCCGGATAAATAGTCCCGCAAGTCAGCCCATGCACATTCGTGCCGCCCGGCCCGGCCGCGCCCACGAAATGATCTGTGAAGAAGACAACTATATTGGCTTTGCGCGGATCATCGACAAAGCCGAAGCTGACGACACCTTCATTCTCCATTTCGCGCCACTGCTCGAAGCCCGCGGCCACCATGTCATTCACCTCAGTCGTCCAGCCTGGCGCTGTTGGCAGGGCAGCAATGGAGTCCAGGTGCGACATCATTCCGGAAACCAGACCGACACGTGTTTCAGGAAGCACATCGAAAGGCGCTTCCGGCAGCTTCTGTCCAGGAGATATCCAGACAAGCAGCGGCATCTGCTTTTTATCCCAGCGCACCAGCTCCCAGTTGCGAGTCGGCTCACCCGGATTGTAGGGCGCAACTGCCGCTCCTTTCTTGCGATCGAGGCCAGGTGTCAGGTGTAATCCGTTCAATACAGGCAGGTCGGAGTCGGAGCCTTGCGCCGGACGTGCATAAGTCGGAAAAGTAGCCCTGGGCAGATTCCGGCTTTGAGCAAGGGCGGATTCTCTTTGTTCTGTTTCCAGGAGCAAGCAAGAAATTAGAAGGAAACACCTGGCTATCTGGCTGGGCTTTTTCATGGAGATTGCTGGAAATATTGACAGACGGACAAGTCCAGACGGTAAGCTCTCGATTGCCTTGAAAGAAGGCGGGCAGGCATCGCCGCCGGCTCTTGGATCTTCCATGTGCGCCGGGTAGCGCTCATGCTTTACTAATAAGTCATTGTAGCGACAGCCTGGTTATAAAGCTTCTATAATTTAATCTTGCTTAGTGCCTGGTATCAGCCGAAAGGTTTTGCTTTGCAGGAGTCATACTCGACGCTCAGTCTAAGAGTCGCCGGGGCTGTCAAGAAACTGATTGTAGACAATCCTTCCGCTTGTCTCGGGCTGCCGACAGGACGCACACCTGCCGGCTGCTATCGCCTTCTTTCAGGTTGGTCGCAGGACGGCAGGCTCGACTGGCGACAGGTGAAATGTTTTGCGCTCGACGAGTATATCGACGCCCCTGAGAGAGCATCTTTCAAGAGCTATCTCGAGCGAAATTTGTACGGTAATACCAATTTGCCTGCAACTTCACGCTTTTGTCCTGCTCTTGTCGACAATTACGACGAACTCATCGCGCTCCACGGAGGGCTCGACCTGACAATCCTCGGAATTGGAGGCAACGGGCATATTGCTTTCAATGAGCCCGGAACCCCGCTCCATAGCTGGACGCATGGCATCTTCCTTGCCGAGGCGACCAGGCAGGCTAATGCGGAGTTCTTCGACAGAAAGGAGAGCATTCCGACGCGTGCAGTCACGATGGGCATACAGACGATTCTTACCAGCCGGAAGATAATACTCATAGCCAGTGGAGCTCAGAAGAGGGACATCCTGGTCAGAGCCCTTGAAGGCAGGGTGACACCGGAAGTGCCGGCGTCGTTCCTGCAATTGCACGCCAATGTTGAGGTCATCACCGATTTTGATCTTTGCTGAGCATTGCCTGAGCGCCTACTTTCTCCGTAGAATAGGCTTAAGTCGCTTTCAGGGAGAGCCAGGCGGCAGCTGGTATTAGGGAGCAAGCTGAGGCAACACAAAAGCCAGGTCGAAAGCCATGTCAAGACGTCTTCTCGCCATAATCTTTGCTCTTGTCGCTTCCTGCCTGCTTTCACCAGCTGGCAGGCTGACCCTGGCTTCACCGACAGATCCAGACATTGTGCCGCCGGAGGCGACGGTTCCCTTGCAGATGCCACCAGATACGGTGCAGCAGTCCTCGGCTGGCTCACCTCAGGTTGTGCCGTCCGGTCCGCCGCAGGGAACTCCTCCCCGGAGCAGGGGAAGTTGGGCACAAAGCCCCGGGCAAGTGCCAGGAGCCACCGGCGGCATAACTGTGTCGCCGACCGGAAGCTTCCCGGGCAAGGGAAACATGCAAGAGAACCCGCCGACATCCGGACCATTCATCACCCCTGTCGACGATCCCAACTGTCCAGGCTGCAGCCAGCACAAAGCCAATCAGTCGACTTCGAATACTGTTTTGCCCGGCGGGCTGCCGGGCACGGCTGTTGCCCCAATCCAGCCGCCTTCGGCTGAGGCAAAGGACCCGCTTGCTGTCCTTGCGACCACCCGCGGGACAATCACGATCCGCTTGTTCCGCCAGCTGGCTCCACGCACAACAGCTAATTTCATCGAACTGGCTCAGAAAGGCTTTTACAACGGGTTGACCTTCCATCGTGTCGTTCCTGGTTTTTGTATTCAAACCGGCTGCCCGAAAGGAGACGGCACAGGCTCTTACATCGATCCGGCTACAAACCAGCCGCGGCTTCTTCCGCTGGAGCTTAATCCGCGCCTGCGCCACAATGCTGCCGGCGTCGTCGCCATGGCTCGCTTCGGCAACGATCCTAATTCCGCTTCCAGCCAGTTTTACATCACGCTTTCACCGCAACCGCGCCTCGACAACAAATATGCCATCTTCGGCGGCGTCGTTGCCGGCATGGACACAGTTTCCCAGATAGGACTGGAAGACAAGATAATTACTCTTTCCGTGCAGGAGCCATAGTCTTTCTATCTCAACAAGAAGTTCGGCGCCAAGGCAGGACGGAGGCGTCAGTTTGGTTTGAGATCCTTACAGCCGAGCCAGATGGCGGTTCTGTAGCTGCTTGCGGTGGTCGATTTACACGAACAATGCAATGAATTTGATAAGATCTATCCCTCCTTAAACTGTGGGTGCAACATCGTGAAAACAACTGGACTTGCCACTCGTGTGATTCATGCCGGAGAAGTCAAAGACGCCCATGGCTCACCCCATATGCCGATCTATAACACCACGACTTTTGCCTTTCCCTCAACGTCCGATTTGCTTGATGTTGTTGAGGGAAGAAAGAGTGGAAGCTTATACACTCGATATGGCTTGAATCCGACTATCCAGGCGCTGGAGAAGCAATTGGCCGCTCTTGAAGGGGCTCAATCAGCCTGGGCTTTCTCCTCTGGAATGGCAGCTGAAGCGGCGCTTTTCTTGAGCCACGGAAGGAAAGGTATTGTCTGCCTCGGTGATGCGTATGGCGGCACCCTTGAGCTGCTTGGGCAACAGTTGCCCTTGCTGGGAATTCAGACTCACTTCCTCCTTGGAAGCGAGCTTTCACAGCTGGATGCCGTCCTCAAGAAGGGAGTCGGGCTTGTCTTCTTCGAAACGCCGACGAATCCGACGCTGGAAATTTTCGATATTGCTTCGATTGCCGCTCTGGCGCACAGTCATGGAGCCCTGGTTGCAGTAGACAATACATTTGCTTCGCCTATAAACCAGCAGCCTCTGGCTCTTGGTGCGGACTTTGCGCTACACAGTGCCACGAAATATCTTGGCGGACATAGCGATATCACTGCCGGTGCTGTGATGGGCGCAAGCGAGCTTCTAGCTGAGATCTTCGTCTGGCGCAAGAACCTGGGGCAAATGATTGCGCCTGAAGTTGCTTCCTTGCTTTCTCGCAGCTTACGATCGCTTGTTGTTCGTGTAGGCCAGCAAAATGCCAGTGCCCAGGCAGTGGCTTCGGCCATGCAAAAACATCCGAAAGTGGCTGCCGTACTCTATCCCGGTTTGACGGATTTCCCCGGACATGCTCTGGCTGCCCGGCAAATGTCTGGATTCGGTGGAATGGTCACCATAGATATAAATGGTTCGGCTAAAGATGCAGCCAGCGTGGCCGATCATCTCAGGCTGTTTTCGCTGGCTCCCAGTTTGGGTGGGGTCGAAAGCCTGGTCACGCAGCCCTGTACTACTACTCATCACGGCTTAACTGGCTCTGAGCGTCACCGGCGTGGTATCTCCGAGTCCATGCTCCGGCTATCCATTGGGCTGGAAGATGTCCAGGACCTGGTGTCCGACCTGGAGCAAGCCCTGGATTATGCAGGAAATTTAGCCAGCCCCTCGCTGTCGAAAACATAAACGCGATGGCGGGGAGGCGCGCGCCTCTTGACAGGTTTATTAACCCGGATTAATATTGCCTCCGGTGCTGACTGCAGGGAGTGTACATATGTTCAAAGAGCTCGACAGGCTGCGGCTTGTCGCCGCTGGCTCGCCGGCGAGCGTCGGGCGTGATGATAAGGCTCCTGATGTGGAGCCAGGCAGAGAATATCCAGATGCAGATGTATTCAACGATCTTTCCGAGGGATCTCCTGAAGGCGGTAAGGAGCAATTTCCGCCGGCTCTGGCTGTCCACCCTGAAGGAGCTGGGGCAAGCGAGCCATCTGCTATTTGCTCCGGAGGGACAGAGAGCTCTTTGCTGGCTGCCGGCTGGACCCTAGAGATTGGTCCGGCAAAAAAGGCCATGGCCCGGCATAACTTGTTCAATCGCCTTTATTTCGGTGGATTTGCCCTCTTCGCTGGGGTAGCCGGTACACTCAGCGCATTCAATGTTCTTGGACTGGTTACGTCGAAAAGAATCCTCAGCTTGCATACGAGTGGACTCTGCCTGACGACCCTCAGTATCATGGTTGTGCTCCTGGCGCTGGCTCTCTTTCTTGAGAAGCGATATC
>JAHFBI010000447.1 GCA_023250095.1 Candidatus Melainabacteria bacterium | reverse complement strand
GGAACAACAATCGACGAGCATCTCAAGGCTCTGTCCAGCCCAGGCTGGAAGTGCGTTTCAGCTGACATAGTCTCCTCCGCTGTCGAAACTCGCTCCGGCAGGCGCAGTACGACTTATGAGCCCTGTGTCAAATATCACTATCAAGTAACAGGCAAGGATTTCACCGCCTCCAAGATTGGCTTCGACCGTCCCAAGACTCTAGGCACATCTTCCGAAGCGCAGCAGATCTGCAACCAGTACCCTCCGCACACTCTTGTCACTGCTTATTACAATCCGACCAGACCAGAGGAAGCCTGCTTGAAGCCAGGCGCATCCAGCGACTTTTTCATGAAGCAGATGCTCCTCTCCAGCATCTTCCTGGCAGGAGCGATCATTTTACCTTTCTTGCCCAACAAACGAAGGCGCTGGGGTTTCTGGGGTTAACGCCCCGACTCGAGGGCAGCAATGGTACTTTCCAGGCTCTTTCTTTCGCTTGCCTCAAGGCTTGTGGATTGGGAAAGCCGCAATGAAATTGAATTTAGCAAGCGCTTCATCTGTGCTCGCCGCCCTGATTTATCCATTATCCGCGCCACCTGCAACTCCTCCCACAGGACAGTGTTATCCAGCGGTCCATAAAGAGCATAGTGCAATGGAATGAGATAGCGGCTGAACTTTTCAGCCTCTTTCAACTTGTTCTGGGCTGTGTAGATATCAATGAGCAAGTGCATCGGCGGCTCGACATCGCGGCAATCGGCTCCAAGGAGCCTCCTCCTGCCGTCGAGCACATGGCGGCACAAAGGAGCTGCTTGAGCGAATTTTGCCTGGCAGGTGAGAGCCATCGCAAGCTGATATTCGTCTTCCAGCACAGCGAACTTGTCCACGTCCGGCGCTGCACGCGCCGTTGCAAGAGCCAGACGCAAGGCGTGCTCAGCCTGAGAAGCCTGGTTGGACTTGTTGTAAACTCGCCCGAGCCCCTCATAAGCTTTGACAAGAAGAGTCGGGACCGGATGCCCGGCAAGAGCCCCCAGGGCAAGCTGATAGTAACGTATTGCCTGCGCTGACTGCCCCTTCCGAGCAGAAGCAGATGCACATGCGATAAATTTTGTGGCGGCAATTCTATGTTGTTGCACAACAGCAAACTCTTCTCGGCTCTTATATTGCCTGAAGATCAGAAGAACAAGGGACATGAGCACGACACACAGCAAACTGGTCAGATAAGAGAGCTTTATACGGCGCGCGCCTGAGACAAAACGAGCCCAGATACAAGGCAAGCCGCCTGGCAGACGGGGCCGATTGCCAGTTGAGCGCCTCCTGAGCAGGGCAGCTGACAACAATGTCTGGAGGGCTGCAGGCAGCGACTGCCCACCTTGGAGGACAAAGGCAGCTTCTAGCTCCTCCTTCATCTCAGAGGCTGATTGCTGCCTTGCACTCGGGGATTTCTCCAAGGACCGCGCAATCATCTGCTCGATACCTGCCGGCAAGATCAGCCCCGGCACAAGCTGTGTTGGCGATTGCGGTGTGACAGTTAGATGCTGAAACATTGTTTCCAGGGGACTGCCGCCTCTCAAAGGCGGTCTGAGCGTCAGCGCCTCAAACATCACGCAGCCCAGCGAATAGATATCCGAGCGGCCATCGAGCTTCCCGTTCGTGCATTGCTCCGGGCTCATGTAGGGCGGGCTCCCCAGCATTGCTCCAGGGCGCGTGAGCGAATCGACAGAGAGCTCACCGGTTCCCTCGCTCATCAGCTTCGCGATGCCGAAGTCGACTACTTTCACCGACTTGCGTCCCTGGGACCCCTCAATGATCATGATATTGCCTGGCTTCAGGTCGCGGTGGATCACTCCTTGCCCGTGAGCGTGATTTAAAGCCGAGAGCACGGCAGAAAATATTTGCCAAAAGTCAAGGCAACTGAGAGCTCCATCTTCCCTCAGCATCTGCGCCAGCGTTCGACCCTCCAGATACTCCATGACCAGATACGGCTCAGCCTCGCCCGACAAGCCCGAAGCAAAGACTTTGACTATGTTAGGATGGTCGAGCGAGGCTGTCGCTCGCGCCTCACGAGAAAAACGTCTCACAGCCTCATCTGTGACAGTGAGGCTCGGACTGAGCATCTTCAGAGCTACCACTCGTTGCAGCTTCCTGTGAACCGCCTTGTAGACGACCGAGTGCCCGCCTCTGCCGGCCACCCCGAGAAAGTCGTATTCATCGGCAGCAGGGGCTACCAGAGTAGTCCTGTCCGAAGATGAGGCACCTTTTGCCAAGTCGAATTGCAATGGATACCAGCCGAATGAAAATAGCCCTGCCGCGCCTGCTGGCAGCACCTGACGCCAGCATACGATGTAACTCTAGCTTCAGTTTGTGACCAGGCCGTGACTGCCGCCGTCGGCGAGTCTTGCAGCAAGAGTCACCGGCTGCCTTATGCCTCACGAATTCCTCACAAGGCAGATTTAGCATGTTACTTGGGCACGGCGGGAACCCCCCTGACAAATTCCTCACAAGCCTGGCTTATCTTTGCCGTGCCCGAATTTGTTCTGAGAAAAAAATTCCACCGTTCTACTTAGCATCTGTCTCAATTGTCGCGTAGCTTATTAAAGGAGTTATTCATGAAAAACTTTATCGCCATGAGCCTGGTCCTCGGACTTTTCGCCGGCGCATCTGCCAGCATCTCGGCTTTTGCCAAAGACACCTGCAAAAACCACGAGTGCAAGGGCTTTAAAGTAGAAAAGAAAGAAACCCTGGGCGCCAAGGATGAAGAGAAGACTGAAAAATCGGAGAAGTCGGAGAAGTCGGAGAAATCCCAGAAGCCTGCCAAGTCCGGACATAAAAAAGAAGCAAAGAACGAAAAGTCTTCTGAGAAAGAAGGCGCTACCCCTGCAAAATAGCACACTGTAAGGAGTTCCACCTCAGAAGCTTCCTTCCTCTTTCTTCCTGATACCACCAAATATAAGCGGCCTGTCCATATGCGCCAGGCCGCATATATTTGCGCGGTTTCTCTGTGATGGACATAAGCTTGTCTTGTGCAGTCCGAAAGATGCACGGCAGCTGTTTGTCTG
>JAHFBI010000446.1 GCA_023250095.1 Candidatus Melainabacteria bacterium | reverse complement strand
TTATCTCTGAGGCAAACCTCAGTTGGAAGATTTGGCGATTTTCGAGAAATACTCCAGAATCCCGGCGCCGATGGTGCTGGCAAGGTGTGCTTGATACTGCTCTTCTTCTAGCAAGCTGCGCTTGCGAGAAGAAGATATATAGCCAACCTCGAGCAACACGGCAGGGACAGCCGAGCATTTGACGACATAGAAGCCGCGCCGGTGAACGGACCTGTCCTTCTCCTGCATCCAGCTGGTCATCGAGCCTTGCAAGGCACGCGCCAGAGGTTCGCTTTCATCGGAGAAGTAATAAGTCTCGATTCCATCGGCCGCGGAGTTCTCGCTGGCATTGATGTGGATGCTGATAAAGACAGCCGGTTTGACTGCCTGATTTATCTGCACCCGCCTGGCCAGTTCAACTAAAGTATCCCGGTCACGCGTCAGCACGACAGTCGCTCCTTGCTCTTCGAGGAGCGCTTTCAGCCTCAACGTTATGGCAAGCGTCAGGTCTTTCTCCTGAACGCCAGCGCGAACGGCACCAGGATCCACTCCGCCGTGTCCGGCATCAAGAACGATGGTTTTCCCGGTGAGCGGTCTGGTTCCGTAAGAGCCGGCAAGGATGCGCCGCTGCTTGAAACCGCCGCAGACTGACGACTGCCAGCCAGCCGGGATTGACGAGCCGCCCTCAACTGCGTCCTCAATCACCGGATTTCTTTGCCCGGAAATTGAGGATGCAGAAGCAGAAGCAGAAGAAGAAAAGGAAGTGGCGAGCCCTCTGAACCTGACAGCCGGCGCCGTGAAAGAGCCGGTCAGGGATAGGAGAGTCAAGCACAAGGTGGAAGTGAAGGGAAGTCGCATATAGGGTTAAAGGAAAACAACATGCCGGTCCGGACATTGCCAGCCCGCCATGCCTGAAGCGAGCCGGAGGATGGTGTAAAACAACCAGCGCCTCCGGCCCGCCTGCAACCAGTGCCTCAGGAGCGGGCAAAGACCGTCTCCTGTTTACCGCCTGAGAAGAATGTCGGCGACAGCTTCCTTGATCGAGACCAGATCCTCTTTCCCGAGCTCATCGCCCTTGAACATCACCGCTTCGCATTTGCCGATGACGAGCTGGACCTGGCTCAGGTAAGGGTGGTTCTGCCCGAGCGCCATGTCGATGTGTTTGAGCAATACCGTCTCGATGAGCAGGAGCTTGCGCAAAATGCGATCTATTTCCCGGAAATTCTCCGGACCGCGATCGCCTCGCGAGATCTTCGCCCAGACGGCGTTGAAATCGCGCACGGCAATCTGTCGCGGCGTCAGCGGAGTGACAGGAACTTCCGGTGCAGGAATCTGCCTGCGGAGGCGAATGACAAGGAAAGTCCCGCCACACATGCCGCACAACCCGAGGATCACAAAGGCAAGCGTTACTGCCAGGTGGTGTCCCTGCCAGATTGTCTGCGTGCCCTCCTGCAAGACTTCTCGTCCATCCCAGGTGGGTGACGTGTGAACCTCGAAAGAAGTTCTGGGGATTTCCCGGTCCTGCTTTTCTCCCTGAACATTGAAGCTCATGCTGAGCCGGCTTGAGAGGGCTTTCTTGTAGGCGAAGCTCTGCAGGGACAGTTTCACGCGCAAGATTTTGCCACCGTCTTGAGCATCAATCACCTGCACGTCCGGTTCGCCGACGATTTCAAAGTCGCCTTCGAGAGCCAGCGAGCCGACGTCGACAGTCGTTTTCGGAGCCTGCCGGACGTATATCGTCACAGGGACGATGTCGCCGATTCTATAGCCGAAATCAGGCTCCACAGCCACGACGACAGAAGGAACGACCCCTTGCGTCAGGGGTATCTGCGGCCATGGCTTGCGCTCGGGCCACAGATAAAAGCACAGTGCCACCACGGCGGCAAGCGTAAGAGTCAGGACGCCCGCCGTGAGATGTCTCTTGTATTTCATAAGTTACTCCTCACGAGCGGATCCGCTCTTGTTGCCCTGTGACGCGCCGCCCTTCGCCTGCCTCCGGGAAACTTCCTCGTCGAGGAACCAGCCCGCGGCAAAGCAGATGAGAGACAGGAGCAAGGGATAAATGAACATCTCTTTCTGTCCGCGCCGCCACTTCATCTCGAAGCGGTTGGCGATGGATGCAAAAGAGAAGTCGGAGGGCTCGGCAATGCGCATGTAGCGCCCGCCTGAGCGATTGGCCAGGAGCCTGAGAACGTTCTCGTCAAGCTGCGAAGTGGCTGTCTCGCCGTTCTCCTGATAGAACTCCTGACCTGAGAATTTCCACTGGTCCGACTGCGGCAGTTCGGCAACCGGGATTGGGGAAGGCGTCAGCTTGCCTAGTGCCACGACGACGAGATCAATGCCACGCGCGCGCAGCTCTTCGGTGACCTTGCTGAGATCATCCAGCCCGTCGTCATTGCCGCCATCCGAGAAGAGGATGATCACTTTGCGATGCGAAGGATCCGAATCCAGATCGTAAAGTTTGAAAGCAAGCTTGAAAGCTTTCACCAGCCCAGAGCCTTCGCCCGGAGCCGAGTTGACTGTCATTGCTCGCTTTTGCACCCAGTCGACAGCCGAGACATCCTGTGTCAGAAATGCCATCGGGAAAGCTTCCCCGGCAAAAGTGACGATGCCCAGCCGGTTGGCGCCGAGCGCGGGCACCACATCGGACATGATCAGGCAACGCGCCATATCCAGGCGTGTGCCATGATTGAACGGCGTAGATGAGGGCATCTTGCCTTTGTAATCCAGAGCGGCCATGGAGCGGCTCACGTCGACGAGTACGACCACATCGGTCGTTCCCTGGGGGAACTCAACACTGCCGCTGTCGATTGTCGGTCGCGACAGAGCAAGAACCAGCAAGCCAAAAGCCAGGGCGACGACACCGGCTCTCAGCTGGTGGCGGCGCCGGTTCAAAGGACGAGAATCACGGGAGATAAGTTGTTCGCTCCCGTAAATGTGCCTGAGCTGTTCTTTGCGCTTGAAGGCAAGCGCAAGCAGACCTACCACCAGAGGCGGCAGAACAAGGAGCAGCCAGAGCACAGTCGGTGTATGAAAATGCATGTGCGTGCTCCTTA
>JAHFBI010000157.1 GCA_023250095.1 Candidatus Melainabacteria bacterium | reverse complement strand
TCTATCCCGGCCTCCCGGTGTTGTCGGACAGTCACCGATGGCAAGCGGCTTGTCAACATCTCTCGCCGACTGACAAACGACTGGCAGATGTACGAAAGACATCCCACACTGCATCCGTAATATGATAACGTCTCAATTTCTTGATTGCCTGCCGTATGATAAGCGGCCCGATGCGCATCAAGAGCGATCTTAAGGAGCTCACTAAGCAGTGCTCAGCAATTCTGCCAATGAGGAACATTACAATGAAAAGGACTTCTGGCACAGAAAAGAACCCGAAAGAGAAACCTTCAGCTCACAAGCAATCACCGTTTAATAAGTCGATCAAGACCGGAGCAACACGAGATGAGCGTAAAGCTATTGGCAGATTAGCGCGCGAAAAGGCACCGCTTGAGTCACATGCAGGAATGTATATCCCAGCTACTGGCCGGGACATCATAAAGGTTCTGGAGAAATCGAACGAAGGACGAATCCCTGAACTCATACCAATTAGATATGGGCGAATGCTCGTCTCTCCTTTCACCTTCTTTCGTGGCAGCGCTGCGCTCATGGCACTGGACCTGGCTGAGACGCCAACTTCTGGCTTTGTGGTTCAGGCTTGTGGCGACTGCCACATACATAATATGGGCGTCTTTGCTACACCGGAGCGTAAGCTCGTCATAGACATCAATGACTTTGATGAAACCCTTCCTGCACCCTGGGAATGGGATGTAAAACGATTGGCTACCAGCCTCGTCCTGGCTGGCAAGAGCAACGGCTTTTCGGCTCAACTGGGGCAGGAAGCAGCCAGGCTTATGGCCCGCAAATATCGGGAACATATGGCAAAATTATCAACCATGTCGGCACTACAAGTGTGGTATGCGCATATTGAGGTTGACAGACTCACCGAAATATCCAAAGGCGACACACGGCGCCGGCAAAGCGCTGACCTTAAGAGCGCTGTCGCTAAATCGTCTCCGGAAATCATGACGCAGAAAATGACAGCAATGTCTAATGGAAAATTACGCTTCCGCGATATACCGCCGCTAATAAGCCATGTCGAAGGATTAGGCGCAGGGCAGCACGAACAGAAGGCATTTGAAGATTATCGAGATTCCTTGCCCGAAGACCGGCGTGTTTTGCTCGACAGATTCGAACTGGTAGACGTGGCCAGGAAGGTTGTGGGTGTCGGAAGCGTAGGCACAATGTGCGGCGTAGTCCTGCTTCTGAGTTCTGAACAGGATGCACTGATATTGCAGTTGAAGGAGGCTCGAGAATCGGTTTTAGCACCATACGCAGGCGCCTCACAATATGAGCATCAAGGACACCGCGTTGTGGCGGGTCAGAAGCTCATGCAGGCAGCAAGCGATATGTTCCTTGGCTGGACCACAGCGCGGCGCCCTCCTCATTACCACTTCTACGTGCGACAGCTCCGCGACGTCAAAATTGGTACAAACACAGCTTTGTGGTCCAAAGAGGAATTTAGAGTACTCCCCGGGCTGGCAGGAGAAATCCTCGCTCGCGCTCATGCACGCTCAGGAGATGCTGCGGTCTTGCGCGGATATATAGGTAAGAGCGGTGTGTTCGATGAAGCAATTGCTGATTACGCCGTCGCTTATGCAAAGCAGACTGAACAGGATTATATGCAGTTCTTGAATGCCTGCAAATCTGGACAGCTGGAGGCACAAACTATAGATTGACACCTATAGGTTCGACCAAAATCCAATGACTCAAGATAGAAGCCCCGAAGACGGTGAATATTCCTTCTTGCAACGGGACTGCTTCATCGGTTCCTAACCAGAGTTGGTCTTGCAACAGAGTCCATTTCTCGCCATCGGTCCATAGAAAAATGCTCAATTTTGCTTGCGGGGGATGCGTTTGCCTTCTGCAAGGCGGCGTTCCTTGTCTTGCAGTACGTTGCGGTCGGCTTCTTCCTGCGCTCTTGCATAGGCTTGCTTCGGATTGCTCATCAGTTCGGGCTTGACCGAAGCCATTCCGACACATACTCCGGCGTAAGGAATAACTGATTCGCCCTCAGCCATTCCCTCTCCCGGGCGTAAGACCCGAATTCCTGAAACCGACTTTTCCTTTCCCTTCCCTTCAAAATGCCCGACAAAGCGCAATCCATCCAACTGTCTCTGGAAGGCTTGCATCTGCTCAGGTGCTGCATTCAAGGCCGTGATCTCGAACTCGTCGGCAGCATATGGATGCGAAACGACATCATCAGCCCGACCTCTTTTGTTGAGCCACTTACCAAAGGCTGTAATCATCTGGCTACCGGCATCGTGTCCGTAATTGTCATTGAGATTCTTGAGTCCATCGAGGTCCATCGATACCACAGTGACGGGTTTAGGCGGATTCTCACCGGCGGCAGCTTTGATCAGATGTTCCGAGCGTTGATCGGCTGCCCACTTTCTCAAAAGCCCGGTTTCCGGTACTTTGGTGGCGGAGTCTTCTAAACGTCTGGCATAAATCGGTCTGGCGAGTTCAACGGGAATGGCGTTCCGGAGCAGTCCAGCGCCTTCCTTCAATCTGTCTGACAAATGACGGCTATTTTCGCTCAATTTGAATTCGGTCGGCGGAACAGACTGTATCTTTTTCTTGAGTTCGCCGTTGAGATCTTTGCCAGCTGCGGCTACTTCCTGCTGCAGTTTCGCATTTTCAGTACGTTTCTCCATCTTTGTATCGTACATATTGCGATCAGCCCGCTTTTCCATCTCTTCCCGCAACTTCTCTCCCTTGAATTGCCTCAACTCCGGGGTGAGCTCCTGAAAACCGGCACTAATACCGGAGTTTAGGATAATAGTCTCGTCCGGACGAATTGTATCTCCCGGCTTTACTATCCTTACGCCCGCTGCCACGACTTTCCCTTTCTCATCCAGTTGTACATTTGCATTTGCATCGCGCTTCACCTCCACTGCCAGCTTCACGTCCTTCATTTCTTTCTTGAGAAAGGCAAGCTGCTCCTCTGAGGCTGCGACACCAGCTAGAAACTCGTCGCCGTGCAAGCGTCCTTTGACGTCCGAGGATCTGTGCAGCCGGCTATTCAAGTAATCTCCTGCTGCTCTAAGCGCCAGATCGCCGGTGTGATGTCCGTAAGTATCATTGAAGTCCTTGAGTCCATTAAGGTCTATGCCGATAACCGTGTACGGAGAATTATCTTTCAGAGCCTTCTGAAGACCGGCTTCAATAGCAATTTGTGTCCCCTCCTGGTTAAGCAGACCGCTGACATGATCGGTTACCAGCGCCTTTCTCATCTCTTGCAGTTTGTTGCGGTCATGAGGCAATGGAATTTGATCGGTTAGTGAGGTGGAGTCTGATGCCTTATTCTGGGGAGAATCGTTTTCTTGATGGTAAAGATCTGCCGGAGTCTTTGAGGTAGCTGAGTTATGCTGGACATCGCTGTTTTCATGGTGCTCTCGCTGAGCTGAAGGCTCATTGTGTATCCTTGCAGCCATGCCACCAGCCAGCCGGCTGGTGGCAACTCCGCTGGCGGCAGCAGCCAGATTGTCAGCGGTCACATCCTGGTCATTGAGGGTAGCGGCTAGCTTGGCCGAGCCCGCGGTAACGGCGGCATCGGACGCCACGTCAGCAGTGGTCCACAAGGTCTTGCCGGAAAGACCGGTAGCGGATTGCTTGCCAGCTTCGACTCTGCCACCGACAGCTCCGGCAACGAGACCGGTAGTAATATCAGTGACGGCCTGCTTGGCTATGTCGCCATCTGTCAATTGGTTCTCCTTCTTGAACTCATCCCAGCGTTTTTCTCTCTCCTGCGGTGGAAGGTCACTGTATTTTCTGTCAAAATCCGCTTTTGCTCCGAGGTACCGCTCAGTTGTTGAAAGTCCCGTGGAAACTGACGCTTGCGTTCCGCCCGCCACAGCACCGCCAGATACAGATTTTATGATTGACGACTCAGTCGAAAGACCGGTGAGAAGTCTGCTATTTGCACCCAGTCCTGCCACAGTAGATGCAGAGTCGATCAATGCTGTTTTGAAGTCTCGAACAGTATTTTGGGCCGCCTCGTTGAAGGCCTTGTCCGGCGTTTTCTGGTTAGCTTGTATATCAGACACCGCCTCTCCAAAGCGACTGGTTGCGCCAACCACGGTGCCGGCAGTCGTCCCGGCGCCGATAGCCGAAATCACCCGTAGACCTGCGCCACATTCCGCCGCCAGTGGAGCCAGAGTACCACCTGAAGCCAGCGTTGCCGCACTGGCGATGGCGCCGTCTCTCACTGTATCTGCGACGACTTTGGTAAGTTTGAGGTTATCTTTAAAGTTCTCGTGCTCAGCTAGTTCGGCTTCCCGATTTTTCCCGCTCTGCTCCAGCTCGGCCTTTGTAGTATAAGAAACCCCCTCAGTGATTTGCATTACCTGTTGCATTTGCTGCTGTGCTTCTTTGGCTGTAGCGTCTGCTTTTTCCAGATCGCCACATTCGCGTTCCTGGCGCTCTCTTATTACTAACGTCTCGGCAGTCACAATCTGAACGCTGGCACCATTCATTACCTTCTGCGCCGAGTTTTCTCTTGCTTGCACATTCTTCAGTTCTTCTCTCTTGTGCGTGAGCTCATGCTCCTGGCGATTGCTGGTACCCATGAGGCCGTCCGCGAAGTTGGAGGAATCAAGCTCCTTCTGCGTATTGTCGATGCCGAGTTTTAATCGACCCTCATGGTGCTGGGCAACCAGCCTTGAGTTCTCTATAGACTCCAGGCGCTCAATAAATTCTTTGTGTTGTTCTTGCAGACTCTTTGTTTCGCTCTTTTGAACGCCATCCGACTGCGTGCCAAGAGCATTCGAATTCTTCTGCCTCTCGTCCGGATGACCCGATAGATTGAGCGTTGGAAGGTATTGACCGGCACTGTCCAATGTCCGCTCGGCCGCAGATTGGATTAAAGTTCCCTTCTGACTATCCAGCGACTCTTGCACGAGTGTTTCGCTCGAGTCCGATCTAGAAGAGGATTTTTGCTCGAGCCTGGTATGTTTTTCTTCAGCCACCATTTCATCTTAACCCCAGTGTAGTAAATTAAGGCAGACGAACGCAAGTCGCACTCCTAATTGTTGTCCCTAGACCATTGACCATCCGCAAGCTGCAGTGGTATCAACCGAGATCAAGTCACCTGGGTTGATGGAAAGCGAGTCGAAGTGAGATTAGTGTTCTTTATTTACCCGCCAGCCAAGCAACTCAAACTAAGCAATCTCAACTGGCATTCGAGTAGAATATCAAATTCATGTTTGGCTTGATTCTTTTGTAGGTATTCAGTACAGGTGCACGGGGGAGACCGTGAGAAGAGACATAGCAGTTTTGAGCGTTTTGATTTTGTCAGCGGTGCCTCCAGTCTCCGCACAACAATTCAAAGTCGGTGATCACGTCCACAGCACGGTCTCGGGATTTGATGGAACAGTCGTGCAGACTGGCGGCATCGACGGTTACCTCCAGGTATCTCGTGATGGACAGCCACCATCGAACGCCAGTTGGATGAACCCGAAATGGTTGAAGCCAGCTGTGCTGCTAGGGGGACAGGGCACGCCCGCTGTACCACAGAAGGGCGGACAGCCCGGAGGACAGGGTGGCGCCCAGCTGCGCCAGACTCCTCCCGGGCAGCCTGGCGCAGCTGGGCGGTTTCCGTCCGGCTCACGCGTTGAATTCGACCGAGCCGAAGGGTCCAAACCTCAATTCGGTCGGTGGGACAGTGGCACTGTCGTTGGACGCGACCAGTTTGAACGAGTTCAGATACGCGGGAGCAACGGCATCTTATACACCATCCAGGACGACTCTCGGTGGATCCTCCCTGCAGGCTCGGCAGTCCCGGGCCCACGGCACGACTATAACAATCATCCACCTGCTGCAGCAGCCACTCCAGCTGCCCGGGCTAGCACGCCCATGGGTGGCGGATCTCAAGGTCCACTAACTGGGGAATGGGCCGTCATAGGTGTGGACGGTAAGTCCGCGTCTGGGTACGGCATGACTTTCAACTTTGTCGGTTCTCGCTATGAACTCATCCACTATTCAGGTGAAACAGAAGCGGGGCATTTCATGGTCTCTGGATCCACGGTCAAAATGGTTCAGGAGGATGGTTCGCCGTATGGCACCTTCCAGTATTCGATGCAGGGGAATCGACTGATACTCCAAGCTCCGGGAACACAATTTGTACTCGAACGCGCCCACAAGTGATTTGGGTGCGGATCTTTTAGTACCACCTCTAACATCTCGATCTTGCAATTACTTACTCGTGCTCCTTAAGAACGACCCGCTCATGCCTGACCACTGACATCCCTGCTTCGTTCTAACACGGGCTTTTGACGACGACTCCCTGATACCATTCTTTGCTGCTGTTGACGACTTTGACGACAGCTAACATTACGGGCACTTCGATCAGCACACCCACTACTGTGGCTAACGCGGCACCGGAGTTGAATCCAAACAGGCTTATGGCTGTTGCCACGGCAAGTTCAAAGAAATTGCTCGCCCCTATTAATGCAGACGGACACGCGACCGAATGAGCGACTCCCAACTTCTTGTTGAGTAAGTAGGCAAGCGAAGAATTGAGAAATACCTGAATTAGAATCGGCACCGCCAACATCCCTATCACGAGAGGCTGTCTGAGAATGGCCTCTCCCTGGAATGCGAACAATAACACGAGCGTCGTGAGAAGAGCCGATAGCGAAACCGGATGCAGGAATGAAAGTGTCCTATCAAAAGCGCGGAGACCCTGTTTCAGCAAGGCTCGCCTCCAAGCCTGCGCCATCATCACTGGTATGACAATATAAAGACCCACGGAAATGAGCAGAGTATCCCATGGCACCGCAATTGAAGACAAGCCCAACAACAGGCCGACGATCGGCGCAAAAGCAAAGATCATGATCGCGTCGTTGACAGCCACCTGGGTAAGCGTGAAGTAGGGATCTCCATTGGTCAGCTGGCTCCAGACAAATACCATGGCTGTGCACGGAGCCGCGGCAAGCAGGATTAGACCTGCTACATAGCTGTCGATTTGATCCTGTGGAAGGTATGGAGCGAACACTACCCGAATGAATATATATGCAAGAAGAGCCATCGAAAACGGCTTCACTGCCCAATTTATGAATAGCGTCACAGCTATCCCTTTCCACTGCTTTTTGACTTGCCCCAGTGCAGCGAAGTCAATCTTCAAAAGCATGGGAACGATCATCAACCAGATCAAGAATCCGACAGGAACGTTAACTCTTGCAATTTCAAGCGAGCCGATGAACTTGACCTGAGTCGGCAAGACCTGACCGAGGATAATTCCCCCAGCAATACAGAGGAACACCCACACCGTCAGCCATCGTTCGAAAAAACCGATGGTTGGCCGGGTTGCTCCAGTTTCTGCCAAGTCATCTAGTTGTCTGCCCATTCTTTTATCTGTCTTTGACTTCTCTGATATTTCCACTACCTGTACCTGGTTGGCCCGCGTTGTCCTTTTTTACAGACACTTTGAACCTGGCCAGTTCTGCCACTTTGTTTCGAATCTCATCACGCACTCGTCGAAATACCTTGAGCGGCTGCCCTTTTGGATCCTCTATGCTCCAATTTGCCTGCGTGGCAACGAACGTGGACGGGCAGATATCGCCAGTCTTAACTGAGCACATTGAAATCACTGCATCATAGTCGGACAGCTTCTCGTATTCGATTGCTTTAGAAAACTGTGCTGATATATCAATGCCTATCTCTGCCATCACTGTCACTGCATCCGGGTTAACTCCCGAGCCGGATTTGATACCAGCGCTTTCAGCCTGGAGCCCCAGTTGACGTCCGAAGCCTTCCGCTATCTGGCTGCGACAGCTATTCTCCACACATATGAACAAAACCTTCACTTGCTGCACTCCTTCTTACGCGTCGATGCAACAGACTCTAGCGCTCGGAAAACTCTTTCATTACTTGCCCGTATCGTTTGCCGACGGCACCACACACGATGTCGCACAGCTCGTAAATGCTGTTGTCACCAATGCCATAGAAAACAAAAAGCCCCTGCCGTCGCTTCCGAACAATTCCCTGCTCAGCCAATACAGACAAGTGTTTACTAACATTGGCCTGATTCATGCCAGTCAATTGGCACAATTCCTGGACCGAATGTTCTTGCTTAAACAAGTACTGGACTATCTGCAGCCTGGAGGCATCAGACAGAGCCCGGAAGCGGCTAGCGACAATCTCAAGAGCTGCTCGTGACAGGAGCTTGCTTTTGTCTTTCATAATAATACTCCAGCCTCTGCCCCTTCTAGTTTACAATCGCTTGACTAATTATTCAATCCATCGAATGGTTGATTCACTATATCACCAATCGGTGATATAGTCATTTGTGTCAACCGTGAGAGGCTCCTTCTATGTCAGACCCATCTAAATCCACAATTTGCCAACATATTACAGCCGCCGCCCTGGCAGCTAAGACCGGTGAAGCGGTGCTTCTCGATGTTCGCAGCCCGATTGAATTCGAAACAGAGCAGATACCAAATTCGAGAAACCTTCCTCTGGACGAGCTGAATTCGCGTTTCGACGAAGTGCCCAGGACAGGACAGCTGGTTGTCATATGCAGGTCCGGGAAAAGGGCCGAACGAGGCGCCTACATTCTCCTGGGCAGGGGCTTTCAACCGACAGTCCTGGAGGGTGGATTGCTCGCCTGGCGTAAGGCTGGACTGCCCGTCAAAGAGGGCAAAAAGATGCTCTCAATCGAACGCCAGATTCAACTGATTGTGGGCACTGGTGTATTGGCAGGAGCTATTCTGGGGACGTTCGTCGACCGATGGTTTCTGCTCATACCCGCCTTTTTCGGTGCTGGGTTGACATTTGCAGGGCTGACTGGAACCTGCGGACTGGCAATACTTCTGTCCAAAGCATCCTGGAATCAGCTGGCACCCCGCGCATCGGCGGGCACACAAGAATCTCTTCGGGGTACTGCCTCAGGCGCAGGACCGAAGAAGAATTGCTGCAATTAAGTACATCGACACTGGAGAAAACAGCACATGTCTATAAAAGAAGCGAAACCGGCTCATAGAAAGCTCGTGATTGTGGGTGGAGTAGCCGGCGGCATGAGTGCTGCCGCCAGAGCAAGACGCCTTTCGGAAGATTCGGAGATCATAATTCTCGAAAGAAGCGGCTACGTGTCCTACGCTAACTGCGGGCTGCCATATTATCTGGGCAGAGAAATCGATTCTGAGGACAAGCTGATAGTTCAGACACCTGCTGCCTTGACGGACCGGTTCAATCTGGATGTTCGAATCCACAGCGAAGTCATTGACATTGATCCTCAATCGAGGTCCATTACCATCAAGAACCTGACAACGTCACAGACCTACCAGGAAACATATGACGATCTGATACTAGCAGTAGGGGCAGCTCCAATCAGGCCAAACGTTCCCGGCATAGATTTGCCGGGGCTATTCACCTTGCGCAGCATTGACGACGTACAGGCAATCGAGTCCTGGATTCAACAAAAGCAGCCACGGAATGTGGTCGTCGCCGGTGCCGGTTTCATTGGACTGGAAATGGCCGAGCAGCTCTTTCGCCGGGGTTTGGAGGTTACATTGATAGATGCAGCGGACCAGGTTTTGACGCCACTGGATCCTGAGATGGCAGGTCTTGCACAACAGGAATTGCTCAAACATGGCGTCAGGCTCGTTCTTTCAGCTTCAATCAGGGAGTTTCGTTCGCCATCGAAGGAAGACGGAATCAGCCCGAAATCCAGCTGGGTCATTGCGGGCGAGCACGCACCGGTATCGGCTGACCTTGTCATACTAGGGCTGGGCATCAGACCAGAATTGAAATTAGCGAAAAAGGCCGGGCTTGCAGTCGGTGAGCGCGGCGGTATCAGAGTAAACGAGTTTCTGCAGACAACTTCACCCGGCATCTGGGCTGTGGGGGACGCCATCGAAGTTTTACACCCGGTGGACAAGCAGTTTACACGCATCGCCCTGGGAGGCCCAGCCAACCGGCAAGGGCGGATTGTCGCCGACAACATATTTGGGAGAAGAGAACTCTACAATGGCACGCTTGGAACAGCTATCGTGCGCCTGTTTGATCTCACCGTTGCAATGACTGGGTTGAACGAAAGCCAAGCCAAGTTGGCCCAAATTCCATTCGAAACGATCCATTTGCATCCAAGTCACCATGCTGGTTACTTTCCCGGCGCCGAGCGCCTTGATATGAAGATCTTGTTTGCCAAGAAGACAGGAGAGCTGTTGGGCGCACAAGTTATAGGACAAAAAGGCGTCGACAAACGCATTGATGTTTTGGCCACCGCTCTTAAAGCGCGCATGACAGTTAGTGACCTTGCCGACCTTGAACTTGCCTATGCTCCACCATTTGGATCAGCCAAGGATCCCATTAACCTGCTGGGAATGGCTGGAAGGAATGTGCTTGAGGGTCTTGTGGATCAAGTTCAGTCTGATGAACTACCACTTCTCAATTCGGAAGAATTCTGTTTGCTCGACGTTCGAAGCAAGAAGGAGCGGGAAATGGGATTCATTCCAGGGAGTATTCACATACCGCTGAACGAACTGAGGAAATCTCTGAACCACATTCCTCACGGCAAAACCGTTGTTCTCTACTGCCAGAGTGGGCAGCGCTCCTATTATGCTTCCCGCTTCCTCAACCAGAATGGCTTCAGCGTTAAGAACCTTTCTGGAGGTTACCTTACGTGGAAATCGAGGGCCAACGATATCAAAACTGCAGGTGGTGCCGCCCTTGCACCGCCTGCAGTGCAAGTTTAAGGCTTCTGAACTCGCAGCCAGAGACAGCCATGAAAAGATTCTTCTCCCATTTCGCAAAGTCCAACGGGGCACGAGCGCGGCTTCTGGCAGCAACTCTTATCTGGGCGAATATGTGCATGCCGATAGCGCTGTCAGCATTTGCCTCAGCAGCAGAATGTTCCACCCGGGATACGTCGCTCTCACTGCCTGTCGGGACGGTATGTACCAGGGATCCTTCATGCGTTATTGTCGGCGAGACTCATATGCTGGTGTGGAAGAGCCCCAACCCGGCAAAGATTGTGGCAGTGTGCATTCATGGACTGGGGCTCTGCGCGAAGGCATATAAGCCTCTGTCTCTGGAGCTGTCGGCAGCAGGAATTGACGGCTACGGTGTAAACGTTCGAGGTTTCGGTCCGGACAGTGAACAAGCCGATCATGCAAAGCTCAACTGTGTCGAAACGATTAACGATGTGCGCTCGCTGCTCGTCGGCATCCGCCGAGATCATCCTGATTACAGAGTGGTTCTGGTGGGTGAATCGATG
>JAHFBI010000445.1 GCA_023250095.1 Candidatus Melainabacteria bacterium | reverse complement strand
GACATGGAGATAATCAAGAACAAGGTCGTGAAAGACGGGCTGGGCGGCTATCAACTCCAGGTAGAGGCAGTCATCACCAACAGTTCTAATCGCACTCTGAAATCCATCGATCTTTTCATGGAAGATGACAACGGCAACCGTTTCCCGATTGTCGCTGACGGCGATCAGGAAAAGTCGGAGCTGATCTTCGACGTCGAGCCGGAGTCATTGAAACGCGTGCGTTTCGACTTTCAAGTTGAGTATCCGAAACTGAAGCGCAAGCTGCTCTGGCTGGAGCACGGCTCGCGCCAGGTGCTTTTCGAGCAAAAACTGCCGTGAGCCAGAAAACCTCCCTTGCAGGAGGCTTTCTGACAGGAGGAAGGTGCAAGTAAGACTTTGCTACACCAGTTGTAGCTGCACGTCGTAATTGAGGCGAACGCACTCATATTCAACGCGGATGGAAACGGTGGAACTTGTGCTGAATTCAAGCCGGACACGTCCGAGGCTGTTGCCGCTGTATTCTCGCCAGTGTGTCGGAACGGATACTACTACGTTCTCGGGACCCCACTCTTCCACATAAGCTTTCAGTACTTGACAGAGTTTTTCTTCATCGGCAGGGTCTTGGAACATGCTCATCGTTGACACCTTCTTCTTTTAGCTGGTTCTCTGGGTTGTCAGCAACCGTTTTCGTGATATCAGTTTAAGAATTGGAGGCTTCAACCACAATTGGGGAACTTCCCACAGCCTGCGTATAATTCCCACAGACCTGTCTAGAAATGGGAAATACAGCTGCCGGCGGTTTTCAGCCTGCAAGGATCAATGATTCAGCCCCCTAGCGACAGGGTCCAACATGCAAGGTATTGCCAGAGACCTACTTATGATCTGCCAGCTCGACTTGAATAGTCGTGTGATGCAGTCCGAACTCTTCTTGAGCAATGCGCGTCACTTCAGCCAGCACTTTTTCAGGCGGTGAATTTCGGTCTATGCAAAGATGCCCCGACATGGCGTCAAGCCCGGAAGTGATGGTCCAGACATGAATATCGTGAACATCGAGCACTCCTTCCACCTGGCAAATGGCCCCGTGCAAGTTGTCCAGGTCTATATGTTCGGGCGTACCCTCCATCAGGATGTTCGTGCATTCGCTCAACAAACGCCAGGTCCTGGGAAGAATCATGACGCCAATCAGCATGCTGACGACCGGGTCGGCAAGATAAAAGTGCCAGATCATGATGATAATGGCCGCGGCAATAACCCCGATCGAGCCGAGCAAGTCGCCCAGCACCTCCAGATAAGCCGCCTTGATGTTCAGCGAGTGCTCCGTGTGCTGGTGCAGGAGTTTCATCGACAGCAGATTTACAATCAACCCCAACATAGCCACGCCAAGCATGGGTCCGCTGGCAATCTCCGGCGGGTGCGCCAGGCGACTCACTCCCTCAAAAAGAATAAAAAGTGAAATACCGACCAGAGCAACACCATTGATCAGACTGGCCAGGATCTCCGTGCGGTAATAGCCGTAGGTCTTGCCCGGCGTCGGCGGTTTGGCAGCAAACCAGATAGCCAGAAGAGCCAGAAGCTGCGCAGCCACGTCCGAAAGCATGTGCCCGGCATCGGCCATGAGAGCAAGGCTGTGCGTTAAGATGCCGGCTGCCAGTTCCACCACCATGACCAGACAGGTGATGGAAAGAACCCAGGTGAGCGCGCCCCGGCTCTCCTCTCTGTATTTCGGAGACTGGGCATGCCAGGCGTGCGCAGGACCGTCTCCGTCCTTGCGCTCATCTCCATGGTGCCCGCAATATTTACCTTCAGACCCGGCTGTCAAGATCCGCCCTTTCTTCGGAGTAGCCCGGATGACTCACACACCCCTATATATTATTTGATCGCTCAGACAAAGGGAGGCGTGAATCTATCCTTCAATTGCCGGAGTATAGCCGCTTGATTGTACGGGCATCACGCCCGCTCAACTCTTTCCACTGATCTTTAAAAGACACCGAATAAAACATTATGTCGTCTGGATTGGCAGTATGTCCTGCCAACCCGAGGGCATGCCCGATCTCGTGCAGGCAGATCACGCGCATGCGGTTGTTGGTAAGAGGCAACACAGGAGACATCGACTGTGTCAGGAGCCTGATCGTCCCGGAAGCTATGCCGTCCTGATTAGTATATACCTGCGCTTCACCGGCTTCGGCAGGGTTTTTGAGCGCCGATGGATTCGACACCCAGAAACATTCCATGGTCGCATCATGCGGATTGTCGACAAAAATGAATTTGACCAGTCCGTTGGATGCCTTGGACCAGTCGTCGAATGAGCGCAACAACACATCGCGAAATTCATCCCGGAAGCCGGAAGGCTTTCCGCTTGCCGGGTCGATTTTCACGCCAGGATGGACATAAACTTTCAAGGGCATACGTGCTGCGGGCCAACGGAACACGCCGGCTCTGGTGACTTCGGCAACATAGTCGCTTTGATCGGCCGCTTGCGTCAGAGATGGCTGCTGCCCGGAGCCAGCGCTGACGGCAGGCTGCAAGGCTTCAGTTGCCTGCCTTGCGGCAGCCATAGTTCTGTTCTCATTGGTCAGCCCGCTGACAAGGTCGCCAATTTTCTTGTGCATCGGATGGTTGGGGAACTTATTCAAGAATTGCTTGTATGTATCGATAGCCTCCTGAATATGTCCTGCTGACTGATGCAGCCCACCGAGCGTCAGCCAGGAAGAGTCGAGATCACCTTTGAGGGCAATCGCCCGGTTTATTTCGGCAATAGCACCTGGCACATCTCCCAGTTTGGCCAGAACCAGCCCCAGATTGTGGTGCGCCTCCGGGAGATCCGGCGCCAAAGTCACAGCCTGTTTCAATTTGTCGGCTGCCGCCTCGTTGAGATTCGAGCGCATCAGGCTGAGTCCTTCGCTGGCAAGAAGAGCAGCCTGATATTTCTGAGCCGAAACAGCATGACCCTGGATAAAATATGTGGCCGACGCCGGATTGGGCGAGAGCGGACCAGGTGCGCCGGCAGTCGTTCCCCCAGAGGGCACACCCTCGCCGATGCCTTGCGGCTGAGCCTGAGACGCAGCCTGAAATTGTAAC
>JAHFBI010000156.1 GCA_023250095.1 Candidatus Melainabacteria bacterium | reverse complement strand
ACAGAAGCCGCGGAGTCACGGTCTCACAGCTGGCAAGGAACACGGACAGCACCTTCTCCTTTCCTTGCGAAAGCCGGCTGTGAATGCGCTCCATTACAACCGTGGCCTCGTCAACCAGGAGCCCTACAGACATGGTCAGCCCACCGAGCGTCATGATATTGAGCGTCTGCCCGTTGAGCCACAGCAAGAGCACCGAGGACAAAAGAGAAAACGGAATACTGATGATAACGATCAAGGAACTTCTCACGTCTTTTAAGAAAATGAACACCATGAGCCCCGTCAGGATGGCACCAAGAGCGCCTTCCATTAATAGCCCCCGCAAAGAGCCAGTTGCATAAATAGACTGGTCGAAAACAAAATCAAGCTTTATGTCATCAGGGATAAGCGCCTGCATTTTCGCCAGCTGTGCTCTTACACGCTCCACAACTGCAAGGGTCGAGGCGTCCGCGCGCTTGGTCACGGGGATATATACAGTCTGCCTGCCGTTGACCAGGGCATAGCCGGCAAGGATGTCGCTGCTGTCTTTAATGCTGGCCAGGTCCGAGAGAAAAACGGTCGGTCCGGCTCCGACTCTTATCGGCAAGGCACCGAGTTCCTGAATATCTGAAACGACGGAGTTAAGGGGAGCCAGTCTGTTGAGATCGCCTGTGCGCACATTGCCTGCCGGCATGATAATGTTCCCTGACGAAACGGCTTTGACCACCTCGTCGGCCGACATGTCGTAGGCGCGCAGCCGCTCGGGATCAACATGGACAACAATGGTTCGCTGGTTGCCGCCGAAGGGAGGTGGCGCAGAGACCCCGGGTAAAGTCGCGAAAACCGGGCGGACCTTAAAGAGCGCCAGATCCTGAATGTCAGCCAGGCTGCGTGTCGCACTCGAAAACACCAGATAGCCTACAGGCACACTGCCCGCGTCAAATCTCATAACGAACGGCGCCACCGTCCCCGGTGGCATGAACGCCCGCGAGCGCTCTACCATGGAAACAGTCTGCGACATGGCCTGGCTCATGTCTGTGCCCGGATGAAAGACAAGCTTGATGAGACTGATGTTCTGAATGGATCGAGACTCGACATGCTCTATTCCCGGCAAATATAGAAAGTGATATTCATAGTAAGAAGCAACATAACCCTCCATCTGCGCGGGGTCCATGCCCCCATAAGGTTGCGCCACATAAATCACCGGCAAATTAAGCCTGGGAAAGACGTCGATGGACATCTGGCTGAGAGCCAGAATGGCGCAAAGCGCCACACTGAGAACAGCCATCAAGACTGACACCGGGCGATTCATAGCCAGCGTGATAAGCCACATGCTCAGTGTTTCTCCGTCTTCTTGATCTCAAGCAAAAATAGCTCGATATTTCCCTTTGCAGCGGCCTGCGCCAGAAAAGCTCGCCATACTCTGAGCCTGGCTGTCGATTGCTCCACCTCAGCCTGCTTGAGCAATTGTTCGTCGAGCGCCACATCATTGATGCTGCTGAGACCAATCTGGTAGCGCACGCGGGCGCTATTTGCCGCTTGCCTTGCCGCCTCGACTTTGACCGGGGCATTTTCGGCCAGTTTGAGAGCTCCTTTCATAAGAGCCTCGGCGCGCTGATTATCAGTCGACAGTTTCAATCCGGTAAGCGCAAGCTGCGCTCGCTCGGCAAGCTCTATCTTGCTTGCCGCAAGGCGCCTGGCTTTGAGCTCGAATATGTCCAGGAAAGGAAAAGTTATATTGAAACCAGCAGCATAGTTGACTCGCGTCGGATAAAAGCCTTTCGCCTCATTGATAGAAACGTCGCTCTTGAATGAGCTTCCTCTACCATAGATTGCCGCAATCAGATTGACCCGGGGATAGTAGCTTTTCTCAATGGCTTTCTTGCGATTGGCCGCCGCCTGGCTCGCACTTGCCTGGACCAGAAACACCGGATGCGATTCAACATTGCCTGACAGTTGCCCGGACTCGGGGGTAAACTCCAGAAGAGGCGAAGACTCAATTCTAATTGTCGGGCCTGGCAAGCCAATGGCACCGCAGAGATCACAGGAAGCCAGATCAAGCGCTTGCTCGGCTTCAATCACTTGATCTTTTGCCCGGGCTTCTTCAGCTTGCGCCATGAAAACATCGGTATTCGAGCGCAAATGCTTATCAAAAAGCACGCGCACGGTATCTTTCAACATTGCCATCCTCTCAAGCAATGCTTGCGAAGCCCTGAGCGCCTCTTGCGCTGCCGAGGCTCTGAGAAAAGCTTCGGCGGCCCCCACCTCCGCCTCCAGTTCGCTGACGTCTGCCTGGAAGCTCGACTGCCTTGACTCAGCCTGAGCAGCTGCCACATTTGCCGCTCTCAGCCCAAAATCAAATGGCTCCCATGTAAGGAAAGCACCTGTGGCACAGCCCCAACCTCCTGTGAGATCGTTGCCGCCAACTTCGGCCCCGCTGATTGGAGGAAAGGTGGAATTGGGCAGAAGCGGTCCTGTCGTCTGATTCGAGGTACCACGCATCTCTTGAACGAGCATACTGCCACGGGGTAGATAAGACGTTTTCTCCAGACGCACTTTCAGCTGAGCAGCTTCGCTGCGATACAATGACTCCTTTATCGAGGGGAAATTGCGCCTGGCCATCTCGAGCGCATCCGCCAGGGTCAAAGGAATTGCCGGCACAGCAGAGGCGGCGCCAGATGGCTGTGTTTGCAGCAGCTCTCTGGCAAAAGCCCTATGGTGCCCCAAAGCAGTGAGAGCAAACAGAACCAGCGCCAACGCTAGGGAGAACCTCAGTTTCCGCCAGCACACAGCCCCCAGTTTAAGCTGTCGGCTGGCACTGGCAGCCCCAGTTGCATAACTCCGGACAGTCCAGCTCACAACTATTCTCGTCGCCTCAACCCCTGCGACACCAGAGACACCCTGGCAACCACGTCAGACACTCGCGATTGTCCTTACACCAGACCGGCAACTGTACACCAGTCGCCGGACCAGAGGCAAGGCAACGAAAGCCTGTTTGAAGTCAATAAATCCTAAATGAGAATATAATGCCAGCTTGAGTCTCCTGAGAATTTTTGCCGTGTCGCTTTTTGCCAAAACTCTGACGCTGATATTTTTTATATTGCTTTGCCTGCCGGTTCGCGCTTCCGAAACGTTGTTTTCCACCTGTCTGGAAGAAGGCAAAAAGCTCGTCAAGGGCAGCGACTTCGTCGGCGCTGAAAGACAGCTCGAGCTGGCCCGGCAAAACTCTGAGCATCTCAAGAGGGATTCTGCGCAGATGCTCGAGCTCTATGAATTGCTCGGTTCTACTTATTGCCAGACCGGCAAACAGAGCCAGGCTGAAGAAGTCCTGCGCCAGTCGCTCGACGTACGCGAACACGCCTCCAAAAGAGACGACGTGCATATTTTCGGCACAATCATGATGCTTGGCACCGTCTACCGCAATCAGAACAAATTTGCCGAATCGGAAGCTCTCTACAAAAAGGGGCTGTCGATGTTCGAAGGCTCGGGCCCTATAAAGAACCTCTGCCAGGCAACGGTGCTTTATGCCCTGGGGACTCTTTATCTTGAGATGGGCAAGCCATCTGAGGCAGAAACATTCCTGGACAAATCGCTCAAGCTAAGGGGAGGCTCGTTCCTGAAAACGGCTCTGCCGCCGCAAGGGATTTACGATGCGCTGGGCCGGGCATACATGGCTCAAGGAAAGAACGACGAAGCGGAAAAGAGCCTCAAAACAGCCATCGACCTGAGCCGCAAAGCTAAATCCGAGACAAGCTTGGCTTTTGCCGAAGCCAACCTATCAAGCGTTTATGTCAACACAGGCAGATACGACGAGGCAAGAAGCCTCCTCAACGACTCTGCCAAAATTATAGAAAGAACGCATGGACCGCAAAGCTCGGAGGCGGCCACTTGCTATTCGAATCTGGCTCAGGTAGCCATCTGCCAGGATCGTTATGAAGAAGCCGAGTCCCTCTGCAACAAAGCCAGGGAACTGCACGAAAAACTGCTCGGTCCCAATCACACAACTGTAGCTTACGATCTCAGCAAACTTACCATTGTCCTGAGGAACCAGGGCAAATATGACAAAGCCGCCGAGTACGCCAGGCGTTGCTGTGACATATTCACAGCAGCTCTCGGGCGCGATAACCCGGTTACGGCTCAAGCCATCACAGTCCTGGCCAATATATACGCCGACCAGGGACAAAGCGATCTTGCCAAACAATTGAGCGAAGAGGCTTTCGCCATCGTCAAAAGCCACTCCGGAGCAAGCAGTCTTGACCTGGCGCCTATTCTCATCACCCTCTCCAGAATTGCAGCCGACAAGAAAGACACAGCCTCAGCAATCTATTTGCTCTCTCAGTCCACCGAAATACTGGAGAACAACCCCAATGCCGATCCTTCCATATTGGCCCGAGACCGCTCGGACCTTGGTTTCCTCTTGAAACAGGATAACCAGCTGGATAAAGCCGAAGAGAGTATCAAGCGCGCCATCGCCGTTCGCGAAAAACTCTACGGCGTCGATGATGCCCGTCTTCTGGCAGACCTGGGCACTTTATCGAAAATTTACCAGAAACAGAATCGCCCTCAAGACGAGGCATCTGTCAACCAGCGCATAAACTTGATCACAAGCAAACATCCGGAGCTGTCAAAGGCGCCGCCGCCTGCCGCTTGCGCGCCGGTCATAGCAGCCAGTCCGGCTCTGGCTTCACGCGGCGTTCAAGACAAATGGGCGCTGGTGATTGGGATAAGCAATTTCGCCGATCCCTCCATCAATTTGAAATACGCCGCCAAGGACAGCATTGATTTCGCCAGCTATCTGGTCAAGGACGCACACTTCGCCGCCGATCACGTCAAAGTGCTCACAGATCAAAATGCAACCAGAGACAATATCATCAAGCAGCTTGGTGACAGCTGGCTCGGGCGCAGGGCCGGGCGCAACGATCTCGTTGTGATTTATATTTCCAGCCACGGAAGCGTCTCGCACAGCGAAGCCGGCGGGGTGAATTTCCTTGTCGCCCATGATACGGAGCCAGATGCCTTATTGGGCACAGGCATCCCGATGCAATGGCTCTCCCAGATCATCAAGGAACAGGTTCACTCAGATCGCGTCGTCCTCATCCTCGATGTATGCCACTCAGGCTCGGCTGCCGGCGAAAAGGGCTTGAGCCGCCAGGCAGGCTTCGATGTGGAGAAAGTGGAGGTAGGCGCCGGGCAGGCCATAATTTGCTCCTCGGCTCCCGATCAAGTGTCCTGGGAGTCGAAGACTTACCCCAACAGTGTCTTCACGCACCGCCTGATCGAGTCCCTCGAAAGGAAAAATGCCGAGGTCGATCTCAACGAAGCCTTCGACTATCTGCGCGAGCAGGTGGAATCAGAAGTCTTGCGCGAGCGCGGCAAGCTTCAGACACCGCTCCTTTTCAGCAAGTCCTGGCAGGGTCCGCCGCCGGTTCTCTCTGTGAGAGCAGGAAAACAGGATGCCAGTGAGTAGCTGTAGAGCATCAGGAGATAAATAGATAGAGCTACCCGGGCTTATCAAGGCAAATTGATCGACGCTTGCAAACGCACTGTTCTGCTTACATTCCAGTGATATGCCGGCGTATATCCGCAGGCAAGCCCTCATCAAGCTTGAAGTAGCAACGATGAGAGTCGCAGACAAATCTGCCCAGCATCTTCTTGCCGTCGAGTAACACGCAAACGTTCTGCTCGTCCTGTTTTCTCAGTGACAAATTTCCCAGCCTGTAAGTCAACTTGCCACCGGGAACAAGCCTTGCTCCATCCTGAAAAAGAACACTGGCTGTGCTGTAGAAAATGCCAATGCCCCATGAATAGCAAAAGAATAGTTCTGCCCTGCCGTCGTGGTCGATATCAGCCAGCACCATGTTCGGTGGCTGATACTGGATCACAGGCATTGCAGGCGGCACTAACTGGAATATATTCTTGTCATGGATCAAAACATATTCTCCAGATGACAGCAATTCCCCATCCTGTCTTCTTTTATCAACCCTGAAAAGCTGGGCATGCATCTGCTTCCAGATTTCTTCTGACCTTTCCTCACTAAGCCTTAACTCGGGAGCAGGTCCAATGGATGACTTGTCTTGCAAAAAGGGCGATCGGGCATAAAGCGCGGTGGCTTCCGGAAGAGAAAGCTTTTCCTCGGCGGACCGACTGCTGTTGTTCGACTGCATGATTAGAACCATCGCGATGATGACGATGCTGAGCGCTGAGCGGAAGCGTACTATGGCTGGTATTGACATGGAATCCTGCCTGCTTTTATTGTCGCTCAAACGGTTATGAATCCAGCAAGACGGCTGGAAAACCGCCTCCGAATATCGGCGAAATTCGACCTGTATACACAGCTTGTGTAACACAAAAACTTTGTTTTGTTAAGCACAGCTCACTCACTTTTGGGCAGTCCCTTAAAGGCAGCAGTCCCGCCAACCTCGGCGGACTAAGGGAAACAAGGCTTGCTCCCCTGGGGCGTGATCGCGCGATGGTGTAGATTTCCTTAACTTAAGATCAAGACTATTTATATGTTCGGTATGCTTTGCAATTGTTTGTCCTTATTCCCGGCACATTGTCCTGTCCGGGGACTTCTGGAGGCAGGTTATGGCGCTGGTCGCAGACAGAATTACGCAGCTCGGTACAGAGAACGCGTTCAAAATTGGGCCGCACATCGTAGCCGTGGAAAAGACCGGCAAGAACGTGGTCAGGCTCAATCTCGGCGAGCCGGATTTCAACCTGCCTGAATATGTCAAAGAAGAGATAAAGCGGCAGCTTGACCTGAACAACACGCACTATTGCGATCCCAAAGGGCTGCTGAGCCTCAGACAGGCAATCGCCAGGCAAATGAAGGAAATGCGCGGGCTGGACGTTTCGCCGGAGCGTGTTGTCGTGTTCCCGGGCGGCAAGCCCTCCATCGGTTTTTGCCAGGAAGTCTACTGCAACACCGGCGACGAGGTCATCTACCCGAGCCCCGGCTTCCCAATTTACGAGTCTTTCACGCGCTATCTCGGCGCCAAGCCGGTGCCCATGCACCTGAAAGAAGAAGAGGACTTTACACTCACGGCCGATCACCTGTCCAGGCTCATAACCGCGCGCACCAAGCTCATCATTCTCAACTTCCCCTCCAACCCCACAGGCGGGGTGGCCACAAAGGAGCAGCTCGAATCCATTGCCGAGGTCATCAAAGCCAAGTGCTCGCCTGACGTGCGCGTCTATTCCGACGAGATTTACGAGTACATCACCTTCGACGGTCAAAAGCCCTTCTCTATCGCCTCCGTACCCGGCATGGAAGCGCGAACTGTGATAAGCAGCGGCTTCTCCAAGACCTTCGCCTGGACGGGCGGGCGCATCGGCTACGCCGTTTTCCCCACAGAAGAAGAAGCCAACATCTTCAAGAACCTGAACATCAACTACTTTTCTTGCATTCCACCTTTCAATCAGGAAGGCGCTCGCCTCGCCCTCGAGCACCCCGACTCCCCGAAAGTAATAGCCTCCATGGTGCGCACCTTCTGTGAGCGGCGCGATGTCATCGTCAAGCAGCTGAACGCCATAGACGGCATTACCTGCCGCACCCCCGGCGGAGCGTTCTATCTCTTCCCGAACATCGCCAGAGTCTGCAAAAAGCTCGGCATCATCGATGCCTTTGAATCGATGTCCGCTGACATGAAGCAACGTACCTCGCCTTCGGCTATGTTCCAGATGTTCGCTCTCTACCAGCATCAGGTAGCTGTAATGGACCGTAACTCATTCGGCAAGATTGGCGCAGAAGGGCAGCACTATCTGCGGCTGTCCATCGCCTCCGAGCTGCCGGTCCTCGAAGAAGGGGTACGGCGCCTGGAAGCTGCCAGCAAAGACCGTGAAGGTTTCGGGCGCTTCATGAAAGAGCGCGCGGCCGAGTTGTTGTAAGTTGCCACCCATACGTTATGACAGAGATTTCTCAGGGAGATGCCATGCTTAGCTTGCAGACCAAGACACAGAAACTCGAATTCGCGCCGCGTCGCGGGGTGTATGTCACCGCCCGGGATCTCCTCGAGACTCCAGGAGGCGAAGGAGCAGGAGCTCTCAAAGCGCCTCTGGAAGATCTCGATCTCATCTACCGCACGCTCTGCGGAATTCTCTTCAACTTCGTGCCCACATCGGGTCATCCCGGCGGCAGCATCTCCTCGGGGCGTATCGTCGAATCGCTGCTCTACCACACGATGAGCTACAATCCTTTCGACCCTGACGAGCCTGCAGCCGACATCATCTCTTATGCCGCCGGTCACAAAGCCATGGGGCTTTATGCGATGTGGGCCCTGCGAGACGAGATCCTCCGCCAGTACAAAAGAGAACTCCTGCCCAAAGACGAGCGCAAGCGCTTGCGCCTGGAAGACCTTCTCGGGTTCCGCCGCAACCCCACCCAGGATACGCCGTTGTTCAAGAAGTTCAACGCCAAGGCTCTTGACGGGCACCCGGCTCCTTCAGTGCCTTTCGTTCGACTCTCGACCGGGGCCTCCGGTGTTGGCATCGGCTCGAGCTTTGGGCTCGGTATTGGCGCGCGCGACTGCTGGGGCACTAATGCACCTTTTGTGCACGTCATCGAGGGCGAGGGCGGAATGACGCCAGGGCGCGCTCACGAAGCCATGGCCACTGTCGCCACCGCCCAGGTCAACAATATCGTCATGCATGTGGACTGGAACCAGTGCTCCATCGACTCCGACCACGTCTGCCGCGAGGGCGATGTGCCGGGCGACTATGTGCAGTGGAATCCGCTCGAATTTGCCTACCTGCACGACTGGAACGTCATTTACGTGGACAACGGCTTCGATTTCGACCAGATCTTCGCAGCACAGCGCCTGGCGACAAGCAAGCTCAACGACCAGCCCACCTGCATTGTCTACCGCACAATCAAAGGCTGGCAGTATGGCATTGAGGGCAAGAGCTCTCACGGGGCAGGGCACAAATTCTCCTCGCCGGAGTTCTATCAATTCCTCCAGCCCTTCGAAACGCGCTTCGGCGTCGAGTTCCCGCGCTTTGGCGGCGACAGCTCAGGCGCAGCTGTGGAGGAGCTCTACTACAAGAACCTGCTGCGCCTGCGCGAGGTGCTTGAGAAAAACCCGGATCTTGTGCAGGCTCTGGGCAAAGAACTGGAGCACACCTGCACAAGTCTTACGCAGCACAAGCGCCACAAGCGCGACGGCGTTGCCAACGTCGAGAAGCTCTGGAACTTCTCCCCCGAAACCACTCCATCTGCCGTCTATGTGGCTCCCGGCAAAAGCGACACCCTGCGCGAATCTCTCGGGCGCACGCTCAACTTCCTGAACAAGGAATCAAGCGGATCGATCCTCTGCACCTCTGCGGATCTTGCCGGCTCGACCAGCATCAAGAAAGTCAATGACGGCTTCCCCGACGGGTTCTGGAACGCGGCGAAGAACCCGGGCTCGCGGCTGCTCGCCACAGGCGGCATTTGCGAGGACGGCGCGGGGGCACTGGTGTCGGGCATCTCGGCTTACGGCAACAACATCGGCGTGGCTTCCTCCTATGGAGCATTTATCGCCGCCCTGCAGCACGTTGCCGCCCGCCTGCACTCCATCGGGCAGCAGGGGCGACATGACTACAACGAGTCAAAGCGCCATCCCTTCTTCATCGTCTGCGCCCACGCCGGGCTCAAAACCGGCGAGGACGGCCCGACCCACGCCGATCCGCAGCCTCTGCAGCTCTTGCAGGAGAACTTCCCGCGCGGCTTTATGATCACCTTAACGCCCTGGGATCCCAACGAACTCTGGCCCCTTGTGGTGGCTGCCCTCAAGGCACGGCCAGCCGTAATTGCACCTTTCGTGACGCGCCCGAGCGAGCCAATTTTCGATCGACAGAAGCTCGGTCTGCCGCCGGCGTCTGCCGCCGCCAATGGCATCTACGCCGTCCGCCGCGCCGACCCCTCAAGGAAGCCTTATCATGGCACAGTTGTCCTTCAAGGCAGCGGCGAGATGTACGAATTCATCGATGGCGTGCTGCCGCAGATAGAGAAAGAAGGGCTCAACATGAACGTCTTCTACGTAGCCTCCGCCGAGCTCTTCGATCTTTTGCCCGAAGAAGAACAGGAAAAAATCTTCCCGGCAGCCCTGCGCCAGGAAGCCATGGGCATAACAGGCTTCACCATGCCAACCATGTACCGCTGGATCCTCTCGCTTCAAGGACAGAAGCGCACGCTGCACCCTTACGCCAGGGGACGTTTCCCGAGCAGCGGTCAGGCCAGCAAAGTCATGGAGGAAAGCGATCTGCACGCTCAAGCGCAATGGGATGCCGTGAAGAGCTACGCCGCGTACATGAGCAAGCAGAAATAGCGCGCTATTTCTGCCTTACACCTGCAAATTCAAGACACAGGGCGAGGGAACTCCTCGCCCTGTACTGCTATTTTCCAGCTACCAGGGCGTTGAATTCTTCAATGAGCGTGTCTATTTTGGCGCCAAGTTTGAAGGTGTCATCCCAGTAGGCTTCGTGGTTCGTCCACTGCTCGGAAAGCTCGGTCGCCTCCCGACCTTGCTGCTCTATCCAGGTGAAGTACTTCAAATTGTGGATGCGTTTTTGATCCGTGTAGCGAAGCTCAAGCAGGTTGTCCGTGGTTAGCCCCTGCAGCATCTCCAGATCGCGCAAGGCCTGCTTCTCGTCGTAAGCACCCCGCTCCTTGTTCAGCTCCTCGAGCCTGGAGCCGTATAGATCGAGCGAGTCCGTGCAGATCGTCACCACATAGTCGTTGCCGCTGAGCTCGTAGTACTTGGCGAACTTGATAGCACTGAGCAAATTCGCGATGGAGGAAATGCCCATGAGAGGCAGCCTGGCAATTAGCTCAGGCGACACGCCCTCTTGTAGGAGCAGCGCTTTGCCGGCTGCTTCATTGAAGAAGCGCAGCATGCGAATAGCCTGCTCGTCATCCAGGGCAATCACCATGTCGGTGTTTTTCAGATCGTGAATCCAGGGTATGTGCTTGTCGCCGATTCCCTCGATGCGGTGGTCGCCCCAGCCGTTGTTCAGGAGCGTCGGGCATTGCAGGGCCTCAGAGACCGCCAGCCTGGCTTTCGGGTACTGGCTCTTGAGGTAGTAGCCGCTGCCCAGAGTCCCGGCCGATCCTGAGGAAGAAACACAACCGGCAAGGCGGTCGCCGTCCTTCTTTTCATTTTCGAAGGCTTCCTGCATGGCGCGCCCGGTCACCTCAAAGTGCCAGAGCGGATTGCCGAACTCTTCGAACTGGTTGAAGATATGAATATCTTTGCGAGTCTTTCTGAGCTCCCAGCACTTGTCGAAGATTTCCTTGACGTTGCTCTCACAACCCGGTGTAGCGATGACTTCGCCGGCGACTTTAGAGAGCCACTGGAAGCGCTCCC
>JAHFBI010000155.1:10953-11344 GCA_023250095.1 Candidatus Melainabacteria bacterium | reverse complement strand
CCGCGACCAAACGGGCAGTGCTCCACTGGTTCCTGCAGGGACAAGAAACTTATAACGCTTTCTGGTCTTTCCGTTATCAGCCGACTGGAACCTACACTTCTTTGCAAGCCCTGTCGCGCGCCGGGACCTTGCTGGATACGCTTACCGAAGCAGAGCGCCAGTGGGACAGGGATGTCGAAAAGCGGCTTTGCGAAGACGATACAAGCGATTTCTGGCTCACAAACTGGAGCGAATTCTGGGAGTCCAGACCAGTCGACTCATTCGAAACGAAACAAAGAAGGCTGCTTGTCGACAAACAGAAACATGCTCTTGAAGCTCGCCACATGAAGCTCCTAGAAGAGGCAAGCTGAGCAAGTCACTCTGGTTATCAGTCAACTGACGATAAATGAGC
>JAHFBI010000155.1:0-10943 GCA_023250095.1 Candidatus Melainabacteria bacterium | reverse complement strand
AGAATAAGAACAGATACTGCAGGAGGTACCGATGGCAACGGCAAGAAGGAGAACAAGGCAAGAAGGAGGGGTTTCCATTGCCGAATCGGCAGCAGCCATGTGTCTTTTGATTCCCCTAATATTTACGCTTATCTATGCAGTCACTGAAATCAGTTACGCTTATCTGTTAAAGACGTCTCTGGCTCAAGGTGCAAGGCAAGCAGCACGTGACCTGGCGATTGCTTACGGACAAAATCCAGCCGTAGCCAGCAGCCGCTCTTTGCAAGACGCCATGGTCTTTCAGAACATACGCATCAATAACATCATCAATTCAAATATGCAGTTCGATAATCCTGTTTTCAACACGGGCATATCGCCGCATACGGTGTTCGTGAACGTCAGATATCTGGGCAGTCAATATGGATTGCCGCCATTTCCTAACCCGGACGTTCTCAATCTCGGAAACAAATTTGTCATAACAGCTGATTCCACCTACAGACTTGAATGAGTCTTTCACCGGAGGTGATTCTCATGACCACGTTTGTCCAGCAGCCAGGTCAAAGAAACGCCCGGGGTTCTCTTGGGGCTCTCTTGCTTGCCTCACTACTTTTGATCACTGTGGCCCTCGGCGCATTGGCCGTTGATTTTGCCCACATGCTGGCTGTTCGCAACGAGTTGCAGAACGCCACTGATGCCGGTGCCTTGTCCGGAGCGCAAGACCTCTGGACGGATGTATCCAGCGCCACATCCGATGCTTATACTGTGACTGGCTATAACAGGGCAGATGGCCGGATCGTAGCCAATCAGTCGCCCGGAACGGCAGTCAATGTAACAGTGACGCCACCGGTAGGATTCAGCGGCCCTGGCACGGTTCAAGTGGATGCCACGATGCAAACCAGCAATTTGTTTGCCTCCTTCTTCGGGCGTCCTACCGAAACAATCTCCGTCACATCAATAGCCGGTACAACCGGAAATCTCTTCCAGCTCTATGCCGACCAGGCGTTTCCTCTGGCAGTCAGCCTCGATGCGGTGCCGCGTAGTAACAACGTCGACGGCACTCCGCTCAACCAGTGCAAAATAGGAGACACAGTCCAGTTCTATATCAATTCTCAACAAGTCAAGAATGCCGCCTTCACTTCTTTCACAGTACAACCAGCCAGCGCCAGCTACATCCAGTCAGCAGTAGAACAGGCCCTCGGGCTGGCACCAGTCATCCCTGGATTTGTTCCGGCAATCGCCATCGGCGATCAGATAAATGTCAACAATGGTGTGATCGGACAGAAAAAGCTCGCTAAAGGCGCCGAATTGCAAGCCCTGCTCGATCCTTCGCGCCCGGTGTTGACTGTACCGGTAGTAACAGGTGATCCGGCCCTGAATCAAAGCAGGCCAGTGGTCGGCTTTGTCGGGCTGCGCGTGACTGGAGTCACACTCGGCAACGGAGGCGGAGTTGTGGAGACGATCACGGCTGTCCTGGAAAGACCCCAGGTGAAAGGAATGAGCGGTCCGCCCCTAGATATTGCCGGCGGAGGGCTCAATGGTACAGCTTTGAACAATCTCGTTCTTGGTCCAGTCCAGTTGATCCGTTGAAAGACCATCGATCGCCCTTTTGCTCTGGCTGGCAAGTAATTTGACGGAACCAGCCAGAGCCCGAATGAGAGAACGGACAAATAACGAATGACGAATAACGAATGACGAATAACGAATAACGAATAACGAACCAAACAAAAAGGAACCGGAGAACGTGGACCGGGGACCACATAACAAGCAAGGCTATTGAAAAAGCCCCAGGTCAATGAAATAGAGGTACCATAGCATGAGTCTCTCCACTCCCGAGCGCGCACGACTGAAAGTTGGCGAAAGCGCACTGAGCGATATTGAGCAAACAACATCCTTTCCCGCATATGTCCGGCAAGGTCGGGACATGCGACTCGAGTTCCTTTTGCACTGGTGCCCCAGACTTGGAGCGCTGTGCGTCTTGACTCTGGGCTTGATGAACCTTTTGAGCTGGATCGTCCCTGGAGCGGCTCCCTCAGCCGAGCAACTCTCAGCCTGGCACAACAATGTCCCGAGCGGGCTGGCTTTCGTCTTTTGTGGGCTTTCCTTGCTCTTGCTTCAGAAGACGAACCCATGGCTACGCGACACAGGCAAGATTTTTGCTCTCATTGTCGCTTTGACAGGTTTGCTGGGACTTTTAGGACATTTGCTCAAGGCAATCGATGGCACGGCGTCTCTTTACTGGTTTGCCCCTGTCATAGAAAGATTTTCTCAGGCATCTATGGCTCCTCCTGCAGCTTTCAATTTCTTCCTTGTCGGGATGTGCCTTTTAGCTCTGGACACCTATGTGCTGCGCCGGTCACCTCTGGTCGAGTGGACCTGTGGCGCCATTTCCATCCTTTGCCTTCTGTCGCTCGTCATCCAGCCTTTCTCGCTACCTGCCGGGCAGACAATTGTTTTCTGGTTGACAATGGATCCTCTGACAGCCCTTGCCGGTCTGGTTATGGCTGGATCCTGCCTGGCAGTCCGGACAGACTCGCCGCTGGTAGCATACGTTTTTGAGGACAGCGGAAGCGGGACCGCTCTGCGATATTTGCTGCCCTTTCTTTTTTCCATACCTTTGCTTTTTGCTTTTGGCGGCGGACTTGCCAGCAGTTTGTATAAAGGCGATATTTTTTTCAGGGCAGTCCTGCCTCTGGCAGCCACCCTTGCCATCCTCGCTGGAGTCTGCTGGCGGGTTGCTCGGGCTCTGAGAAAGCGTGAAGAACAAAGCTCGGCAAGACTCAGAGCCTTGCTCAAATATGTCGGCGAAATAAATGAGTTGTACAACAACGCTTTCTGCGGGTTTCAGTCAGTCGATGCTGCCGGTACGATCGTCGAGATGAACGACACTGAGCTTGAATGGCTGGGTTATACCAGAGAAGAAGCTGTCGGCAAGCTCAAAGCCGAAGACATCATGACCGAACAGAGTCTAAAAAACTTTCAGAAATTGTTTCCGCTCTTTTTGGAGCTCGGCTGGGTGCGAAACATCGAATTCGAAATGATCCGGAAGGACGGAAGCTTGATGAACGCCCTCGTCAGCTCAGCCGCAGTCAAAGACGAAAGAGGGCAGCTGTCCGTAGCCCGATCAATTGTTTTCGATATCTCCGAGCAAAAGAAGAAAGAGCAGGATCTGAAATTGAATCAAGAGCATTTGCGCCTGCTCGTGGAAAATGTTCAGGACTACGCAATTTTCGCCCTGGATCGAGCCGGGCGAGTGATGACCTGGAACAAAGGCGCCGAGCAAATCTGCCTCTACAAGAAAGAAGAGATCCTCGGGAAAAGTTTTGCCTCCTTCTATCCCGCCGAAGAAATCGTCAAAGGCGTGACAGACAAGGCACTACAAGCAGCTCTTTCCGCCGGACGATTTGAGCAGGAGACCTTTCTCGAGAGAGCCGACGGCACAAAGTTCTCTTCACACATAGTCATCACTGCCGCCAGAGATGACAGCGATAACCTCATCGGTTTCATTGAAATAATACGTGACCTTAGCGAGCACGATGAAACACATGCGGAAATCAATCGCCTGAACGCCAGCTTGCAAAAACGCGTACAGGATCTATCAGCTGCTTACGAAGAGCTAAAGCACCTCACTGACAAATTCTTGTACGCCAGGCAGCAGGACAAAGAGGGACAGGCAGCTGTTTCCATGCCACCGCCGGCGGTTGAAAGCCTCCTTGAGATATCCAAATTCGATTTGCTCGCCCTCGTGGAAGACTCAGCAGAGCTCTTTGCTCAGCGGGCTCGCCGCAAGAGGCTGTCTGTGCTTACTTTTGTGTCCCCAGATAACGCTCGCCTGCTCAAGGGCGATGCCGGCAAGATTCGTTTGCTTCTTTACAATCTGATTGACAACGCCGTCAAATTTACAAGCACAGGTGAAGTGATAGTTCGCGCCGTAGTCGACGTCGCAGAGTCCGGCAACGCCACCTTGCGCCTTACCGTGACCGACACCGGGCCAGGACTCGATGCCGATGATTGCCGCCGCCTCTTTGCCGCCGACCAGGCAAGTGCGCCTGTCAAGCCCCGCTCCTACTTTAGTGGAATGGGACTTTCGGCGTGCCGGGAAATTGTCCAGGAACTCGGCGGGGACATGGGCGTGGAAAGCTCCAAAGGCCGGGGGTCGGTTTTCTGGGTAAGCATGCCGGCAGAAGTGTCTTCTGAGGCTGCAGATTTTGGCGCCAGGGACAGGCATATTCCGGACACTAGAATACTTGTCGTCAGCTCCTCGGACAATTTAAACGAAATAATTGCCAGTTATGCCAACCTCGATTCTATACGCTGCGATCGTGCCCTAAGCGGGCGCAAAGCGCTAGCGGCCATGCGGCAGGCCGCTGCCTGTGGCGTTCCCTACCAGCTTGTGCTGGTAGGTCCGGGGCTTCCCGATATGAGTGCCGCCTCCTTTGCCGAAGGTGTTAGCTATTTCAAAGATCTCAAACAAACGAGTCTGCTCCTTTTGTCCACACAAGAGACGGAATCCCCGCCCGACAGAGTCCGGCAGTCCGGTTATCTGGACCAGCTGCTGCTGCCGGTGCGTCGTGAAAAATTGTTCGAATCCTTTGCTCACATTCCGGAAGCGCCGGAGGATAAGACTATGGCGGGTATTACTACCCGGGAACAAAAGGAGTCGGCAACAGTTTTCCAGTTGGAAAGTGAAAAACAATGCCGGCTGCTCGTTCTGACAAGCAGTCAGGTGGAAGCCAGGCTCTTCTCCTTCCTGACGAGGAAGCTCGATATTGCCACCGAAATAATCTCCAACGCTCACGAGGCAGCCAGCAAGATGGCCCAAGCCGATTACTCGCTTGTCTTTCTTGATTGCGACAGCCCCGTCATCGGAGGACTGGAAGCCATCACCTACGTGCGCCGGGCTGAAGGATTCCGGCAGCAACATATTCCCGTCATTGGAATGGCCAGGTCGGTAACTGATGAGCAACGGCAGAAATACGCCGCTGCAGGGCTTGATGACTGGATGTCCAAACCCACCACCATGAAAAGGCTGGAGGCAGTCTTCCAGAGATGGACTCGTCACAAATTCGAAGCCACCACAGCCCAAAGCTTACATGCCACGTCATCGCTGACGCGGCAAGGCACGCACAACCTGAGAGAGGATATCCCGTCCGAACTCAGACGCCTGCGCCAGATCTACGATCCGGAGACCGTGCACGATGTTGTGGATTTTTTCCTTTCTTCCACGGCAAGCTTGCTCAAAGAAATGGAAGATTCCATCAAAAGTCATGATGCAAGAAACCTCGGAACTGTGGCACATCAATTTACCGAGTTGTGCGCGTGCATACATTTCTCAGATCTATCCGAGCTGAGCTGTGCCATGGAGCAGGAAGCAAAGACTCAAAGCTGGTTTCAAGCTGAGCTCGTCTGGCAGGCTCTCAGCGCTTGCTTCCACCGCACCGAAGGCATGGTCAAGCAAGCACTATCCTGAAAATTGAAGACCCGTTTGAAATCTCTGCCATAACCGATTCGATGAGTCGGGGCAAGGATGTAAAAAATGCGAAAGATTTTGCTGGGCATCACTCTAGCTATCGCTTGCAACTGGCAATACACGCCAGGCAAAGCACTCATGCTATCCGGCTATGTCTCCAACGACTATGACCCGCCAGGATTCCTCGCCGAAATTAACGAGAGCTACCCATGCTGGTACTGGTTATGCGCCGAGACAGTGCGCTGGCGAAGCGACAAACTAAGGCACAAATACTGGTTCAATTCGACATTTTTCGGCGAGATGGACAGAGCAACAGTCAAGCACCTGGAGTCAATTGCCTTGAAATACGGGCTCCTTCTGTGATCTACGGGCAGGCAGGAGAGCAAGACGCAGTCGCAAACGGTAAGGAGGGCAGGGAGTCATGGCGGAAAGAACTCTGGCGGCAACGTTCGAAGACTCTCAGCAAGCAGCCGACGCTGTGCAGGTTCTTTACCGGGCAGGGTTTGACCCGGCAAAAATCTCTCTGCTCGAGAGCAACTCAGCGGAGTTTCACACATGCCTTTCCGGCAGCGGCTCCAGGCGGTGCAAAACAGGCATAGGGTATTTCATGCTCGTCCTCCTCGGTATGCTGCTGGGAGGCATGGCATCGACGATCTTGTTCCTTACTTTGCTATCGGGGCACAACTGGATACAACTGACAGCAGGCTCCCAGCTATCAGTTGTATCCAGTTGTGCCGGCGGTGGTGCGGCAGTTGCTGTCTTTGCCGGCATCATTTTGCACCTGGCTCGCCGCAAACAAATTGGCAGACCGGGTCGCAAGCATGCCGGGCGAGGAAATGCGCTCGTGTTGATGCAATGCAAAAATATTATCGAGCGCTATCATGCCGAAACAATTCTGGAAGAGTTCGATGCCCTGGAGATCTCCAGCAAGGTGTGTCCGCTGGGCGCAGATCATCTGTCTGCCACCAGATAATCTCTAAATGAATTTCTGTGTCACGATCAAGCATTGGATGCGCAATTCACACGCTTTTCACACTGGCTGGTTAGACTTGTCTTATATGCTCCCGCTGAGTTTGCAGCAACGGCATCGGATTATCAGGTGTCTTGGTGACCGGCTGAAACCGCTACTCCAAAATTACGGCAGGTGCAATTTCAATTTTTGATCGGGACCGACCAGGCGGCGCCACTGCCTGCAGGGTACCACCAGACTGCCCCAGGCTCCCACCCGAGCCGGCGCTGCAGTCGGTCCCACCTTTAGCATCGCGGAAACTAAAGAACTTCATTAGCGTGCTTACCAGCACCAGAAATGGATAGTGCAGGCTACCGCCGTGGGACAGACAAGATCTCGCAAGGAGTTTCATATGATAGAAATAATCGACGATGTCATCCAGTCAGGTTCCCACGAAACGGAATTGCAGTCATCAGGCACAAGTTCTTCTGACTGGTTCGCCAGTTATATATTGGCCGGACATCCCGATACGCCAAGGCATACTCTGGCAGCGCTTTCCAGCGATCACCGCCGAAAAATCCGGATGCGCGTCGCCGAGAATATTCTGACGCCGCTTTCCATACTAGTGAAACTGGCGCTCGACCGCCATGAAGATGTGCGCCTGGCTGTCGCTGAAAACCCCCGTATTCCCCGGGCTTTGCTCGAGCACCTGGCCGGTGATGAAAGCGCGGACGTCCGCTATGCTCTTTCTGAAAATCCAAATATTCCAGGCGACATCTTGCAGAGACTGTGCCTCGACGAAAATCCTTATGTGGCTTGCCGCGCAGGCAAGACGCTTTCACTCAGAGGGGGGGGCAAGGTGCAAAAGCTAGCGGGCTCCTACCGGAGTCAACGGCGCATCTCCGGACAGACATAACAGGCTCACTCAGCCGCCTGCCACAACATTTCACTTAGCCCTCTGCCACCCGGCAACTTTCATTTTGCCAGGACAGAAGAAAGTGGCGTCCTGAAGGAAGTCCAGCTTCAATTTGCCAAGTGGGCGCAGACAAGTAAAAGATGATGCAAGCGCTAACTCCACAAAGATTGCCCAAACAAGAAGCCAGTGGTGCCGCTGCCGAGAAAACCACAAATTAGCTTGAGGGGAAAGTTATGCAAAACAAAACGACAGAACTCTTACCAGGAAATCTTTCAACACAGAACTTTCAAAGCCTGGACTGGCGGGGGCTGCTGGTAGAAGTTCATCGCCTCAAAGAGGAGCTTTGCTGGCTCAGTGGGCGCTACAGCATAAATGATCTCAGCGGTGTCGATGCTCTTCAGAATATGAGCTGCCCGAGCGAAAGCTTCGTTGTCAGCTCATTGCGGACAGGACTGTCACCGACAGTGATTTATCACGTACTGAAGCAATATGCCGTGGCCAATCGTCACAATCCGGCAATCAAGACGGACAGGGGTAAGATATTGTTCATCGATTACAATTCAAAAACACAAAAACTTTCCTTGTTCATAGGCGCCGAAAGCGAGTGGTGCCAGCTGGACGATAGCGCAGTGAGAAAGCATTACGTCCTCGGACTCGAAGAAAGGCACGATTTTGTGTCGTATGGCAACAAAGGCTATGTCAGTCAAACCCGCTTCACACGCCAGCAACTTGTGGAGAGACTGGGAAAATCTTGCACAGGGCGGGGCAGTTACCTGCCGGCACTTTATTATTCAGTCTCGGATGATTACCGCGAAGTCGCCGAGTGTTGCCAGCGCACCGAGCTCATGTCGGGAGCTGTTGCTCCCGGAGCCACTGGAGTAAGTTGCGCTAGCACAGCCAGCGCCATCGATGATCCAAAAATCAGGAGCTCGAGGTATGATTACCCGCTGCTTGGGGTTAAGAACAAATCCTGTGCTCCAGGCACCACGGAACCAGGCAGCAGGTTACGCCAGGTTGCCGACCCGCGCAACCGCCACAGCCCGACTACTGCTAGCGCCAGGCTATCGGAGAACAACCACCGGCTTGGTGACATTCCGGACGATTTCTGGGCCAAGCTTTAAGGAGAAGCACCCAATCATCAACTGACATTGTCAGTTGTTTCAATCGCGCTATATTCACGGGCTTTTCACCTTGTTTTCACAGCAGCCTTTACATAATGCCAGTAGACGTCTTCTAGATGTTTGAAGCAGCTCAACCAGTTCAAGGAGCGCTTCTATGGTGCAGTTGGCTAAGCGAAGGTCAATCATGGATACATCTTCACATGACATGCTCTGGGCTACTTATGTCGGTGCAGCAGAAGAGTTGGAGAGAGAAGGGCTTTTCGGGGAAGCTGAGCACGTCCTGCAAAATGCTTTGAACGATGCTCGCGAACTTGGAGAAGTCGACCGCAGGCTGATTAACAGTCTTCACAGCCTGGCCGAGCGTTATTACAAGCGCGGAAGGTATGAGCGCGCCGAAGAGCTCTACCGTCAGGTACTCAGCTTACGAGCCAGCGTCCTGGGCGCCAGCCACGAAGACATAGCCGACAGCATTGAGCGACTGGCAGGGCTTCTGAGGCATACAAGACGCGATATGGAAGCATCCACAATTGAGCTGCAAGCCCGAACGTTCGAGAACCGCTTTTATTCCGCCTGAATGTCAGACTTCATCATCGATGTACCGGTATCATCCGGGCTGTCGGCGATATATGATTGCATCTAGACAGCGGGGATTTCAAGCGGTGGCTTGTGGATTCAAAGGCAACAAACGAAAGCGGTGCTCAACTTGCCTGCCCAGCATGCGGCTCGGAATTCGATACGCATGTTTCGGTTTGCCCTCATGACTCGACCCCTTTGAAGGCCATCACAACCGACCCCTTCGTCGGTACGCTCTTAATAGGGAAGTACGAAGTCCTTTCTTCAATTGGCAAAGGCGGGATGAGCGTTGTTTACAAAGCCCGTAATCGCTTGATTAATAGCACTGTCGCCATAAAAACCCTGAAGGCGGATTTTGTTTCGGACCAGGAGTTGTTTGCCAGATTCTCGCAAGAGGCGGCGGCTCTCAAGCGATTGACCCATCCCAACATAGTCACTGTTCACGAATTCGGCGTCTCTGCCAACGGTCAACCCTTTCTCGTCATGGATTATCTGGAAGGAGAACCCCTTTCCGAGGCCATCGAGCGTCTGGGACGCATCCCTGTAAAGCGCTGCCTGAAGATTTTTATTCAAGTCTGCGACGCTCTGGCTCATGCACACAGTCACAAAATAATTCATCGCGACGTCAAGCCGGGCAACATCATGCTGGTGGAGACCGCCACTGAAGTCGATATGGTCAAAATATTCGATTTCGGTTTTGCCAAGCTCGAGCCACGTGCAGGCATGCAGCAGCAACAATTGACGCAGAAAGGCGACGTTCTGGGAACGCCTCTTTACATGAGCCCGGAGCAATCGCGCGGGAAGAACCTGGACAGCCGCTCCGACATATATTCGCTGGGTTGCGTGATGTATGAGGCTTTAACCGGGAAAGCGCCGCTTGTTGGTGACAATGTCCTGGACACGATGCAAAAGCAAATCAACGAGCGCCCGGAATCTCTTGACACAGCTCGCCCGGATCTTTATATCCCCGAGCAACTGACGACAGTCCTCTTCAAAACGCTGGAGAAGGAGGCCGAGAAGCGCTACCAGTCGATGACAGATCTCAAGCGCGATCTGGAAGTCATCAACATCGGACTGACCGGCAAAGGCTCGGTCGCTCCCTCCGGGCTGCCGGGTCTCTCCAAGCTCAAGCAACTACCCGAGAAGCGCAGTCTGCCCGAGCTGTCGGCGCTCATGCTTCTGGCGATGCTGGTAGGCGCCCTGCTTGTTTTCTGGGTCTTCGGCGGCTTCAACAACAAGAACTCGCAGACTATAGGCACAGGCTCCACCGATCACGCAGCATCCTGGGTCAGATATCGCCAGTCCGGGCTGAATGCCCTGGACAAGAAGCATTACACGGAGGCACTGGATTTCTGGGAACTGGCTTTGAAAGAAGCCTGGAAAGCAGATGACAGCGAGAGAAAGGCAGCCACCAGCCTTGACGATATCGCCCGCCTTTATCTGGCTCAAGAAAAATATTCAGACGCCGAGAAAGCTTGCAGGCGCTCGCTTGCGCTCAGGCAGAAGCAGCACGGCGGCGATGAGCGACTCCGGTCCACCAGCCTGCGCACACTGGCCGATATATATATCGCTCGTGAGGACTGGCGCGACGCCGAGGGCAATTTGCAAAAAGCTCTGGAGATCCAGCAGAGGGAACTTGGTACGCAGCATGAGGATGTAGGCGAAACGCTCAACTGCCTGGCCACTGTGGCAGAAAAACAGCAGAACTACTCCCGCGCCGAGAGCCTCTATAAACAAGCCTTGAGCATAAGACAGACAGCCCTCGGTCCCAACAAGTTGCCCGTGGCTGAAACTCTGGAGGGTTACGCTCGCTTGCTCAACAAAATGAATCGCAAAGCCGAAGCGCACAAATTGGACTTGCGAGCCAGAGCCATCCGCGCCCTTGCCCCGAAAAAAGATTGAGTGCAGCAAAGACTTCCAAGCCAACACATGAGCTTA